>JAXHOJ010000067.1:0-32168 GCA_034519525.1 Gemmobacter sp.
CGGCGGTATCGGTGGGGGTGACGCTGGCGCTGTGGTGGATGCCCTATTCGACCGGGCTTCTGGTGGCGGCCGCCGCGGCCATGGCCACCGGCGCGATTGTCGAAACCCTGACGGAACGCCAGAAGGAGCCGCGGTCATGACCGGCACGATATCCCCGATCGTCACGGATAAGTGGCAGCTGTGGACGGTGATCGTGGCGCTGGGCCTCGGCACGTTTTTTCTGCGCTATTCGTTCCTGGGGCTGATCGGCAACCGGCCCTTGCCCCCCATGGTGCTGAAAGTGCTGCGCTATACGCCGGTTGCGGTGATCCCGGGGCTGATCGCACCTGCCGTGCTGTGGCCCGCTGCCACCGGCGGTGAAACCGACCCGGCCCGGTTGGCGGCGGCTGTTGTGACGGTGCTGACCGGCGTTGTGACGCGCAACCTGCTGCTGGCCATTCTGGCGGGGGTGAGCACGCTTTATCTGGCGCCCTGGCTGATCTGACGGGGACCGCCCCGTAACCAAAGAAACTGCGGGCGCCCGGCCCGCAGCTTGTTGCCCCGGATCTGGTGGCGGATCAATTGGTGGCGGTGTCGGCCAGCCGCGGATCGCCCTTCTGCACCAGAAGGATGCCGTGGTTATCATCGGCGTCATCATCGGTGATCGTGCGTTCCGTCACGCCCGGAAGTTCGGCAAACGCCGCCATCAGGGTTTTGGGAAACCAGGTCTGCGGCAGCGATTCGAAGCCCGGCGCGCTGCTGAGGATGCTGGAAATGGACCGGGTGCATTGCGCCTTGGGCACCGCCCCGTAAGAGCGTACGGCCTGCAGCAGCTGTTCGGCCACCTGCGGCGAAACCACCTTGGTCTGTTCGACGACGTAGTAGGTTTCGCGGGCGTGGTAGTCGATGTAGAAATTGACCATCTTGTCGGTCATGCCGAAATGCACATCATTGCGTTCGGCCAGACGCGGCAGCGACCAGCTGCCTGCCGGATCGAACATCAGCCGTTCCGACCCGTTGATCATCAGGCCGGAATGGGCGCCCTGACCGTTTTCGGTGGCAATCACCGTGAACAGCGTGACGGCAGGCGGGCCTTCATGCACATAGCGCGCGGTTCTGACCGCATCTTCCGGTGCCCAGCGGGGTTCGGCCGCGCCACAGGCAGACAGGGCCGCCATCAGGCCGATGGCCAGCAGATGCAGACGCATGGCGCGTTCCTTCCGGCTGAAACGATCAGACGTTGGTAAGGGCGAGGAAGATCAGCACGCCGATCGACAGGGCCGAGCCCCAGATGGTGAAGCGGATAAACCCTGCGAAGGTTTTTTCCTGTTCGCGGATGTCCATGCTGCCCTGCTTGTGGTCGCCCATCGCCATATCTCCCGAAAAGACCGTGTTTCCCGCCAAATAGCTGATTCATCGCCGCCTGTCACGCCCCGAGGGGCGGCACTTTCGTGTTGCGGTGCGGCGGACACAGTGCCTGTCAGCAGGGCTGCCAGAGCCAGGCGCCCGATGCCGACTTTTCGCGCCGGACGGCGCCCTTGTGCAGCAGGTGATTCAGATGTGCCACCGCCTCGACCATGGCGAGGCCATATTCCGCAGGCCCGATTTCGCGCCGGAACAGGGCGGGGAAGCAATCGCAGGCGGTGCGTGGTGTGGCCAGATGCGCCAGCAGCCGCGCCAGCGCGCTTTCGTGGTTTTCGACCATCTGGCGTAACCGCAGCGGCAGGCCGGTGAAGGGCAGCTTGTGGCCGGGTAGAATCAGCTGCTCGGGCCGGGCAAGGGGGACGAAGCGGGTGCAGGTGGCGATCCAGTCGCCCAGCGGATCTGCGGCCGGTTCGGTGGGGTAGACGCCGATGTTGGCGGAGATCGAGGGCAGCAGCTGATCGCCGCCGATCACCAGATCGTCGTCCAGGCTCCAGAACGTCGCATGTTCGGGGGCATGGCCATCGCCCATCCGCACCAGCCAGCGCCGCCCGCCCATGGTGATGGTGCCGCCTTCGACCAGCCGGGTGAAGCCCAGCGGCAGCGGATGCACGACATCGGCAAAGTTGAAGGGCCGTTCGGCGGCACGTTTTGCCAGAAGATCGGGCGCCATGCCTGCACTGCGCCAGAATTCCAGCTGTTCCGGCGTGGCGCGGTCCTGCACATCCAGCGTGAGCATCCGGGCATAAAGCCAGGCGGTGCGCGTCGTGACCAGCTCTGCCCCGCGCGCCTGAAACCAGCCCGCCAGCCCGATGTGATCGGGGTGGTGATGGGTGATGACCACACGGCGCACCGGGCGCCCCGCCAGCGGGCCTGCCAGCAGCGATTCCCAGATGGCGCGGGATTTCTGGGTGTTCATCCCGGTGTCGATGATCGTCCAGCCATCGCCATCATCCAGCGCGTAGACATTCACATGATCCAGCGCCATCGGCAGCGGCAGGCGCAGCCAGAGCACGCCCTCGCGCCACCGCGGGCCGGATCGCCCGGGGCGGGCGCCTCGGAACGGGATAGCGGATCCCGCGCTTGGGATCGGGCTGTCACGAGGCCAGAGCCTCGGTGGTGACGGCGTAAAGCGCATCCGCGCCTTCGCGCAGCTGTGCCAGCAGGGCGTGATGTTCGGGCAGCAGGCGCTTGATCGCCACGCGGGCCAGGGGCAGGCGGGCCGGATCGGCCAGCGCGGCCTTCAGGTGGTAATGCCCGCCCAGCACCCGGGCAAAGGCGCGCAGATAGGGCACAGCCCCGGCGAAGCGGTCGGTCAGTGGCCTGGCGCCACCAGCCACTCGGTCGCCTCGCGCAGCGCCTCCGCCGCGTCCCAGACCGCGCCCGCCAGATCGGGCTGCGTGCGCGCGGGCCGCTTCGGCGCCGGTCTGCGATCTCGTCGCAGCAGGCGCAACGCCGCCTCGCCGCCATCCATCATCTTGCGCCCCACCAGATCCATCGCCTGAATGCCGTTGGTGCCTTCATAGATCGCCGTCACCCGCACATCGCGGGCAAATTGCGCCGCGCCGGTTTCCTCGATAAAGCCCATGCCGCCATGCACCTGCACGCCCATCTGGGCCACTTCGCAGCCGATATCGGTGCCAAAGGCCTTGGCAATCGGCGTCAGCAGCGCGGCGCGGGCCTGCCAGTCGGCGCTGCCGGTGGCGCGGCCCATGTCGATGGCCACGGCGCAGGCGAGCGCGATGGCGCGGGCGGCGAAGATTTCGGCCTTCATCACGGCCAGCATCCGGCGCACATCGGCATGATCGGCGATGCTGCCCGCGCCCAGCGGTGTCTTGCCCTGCTTGCGGTCCAGCGCATAGGCCAGCGCGTGCTGATACGCGGCCTCGGCCACGCCGATGCCCTGCATCCCCACGCCAAGGCGGGCGTTGTTCATCATGGTGAACATCGCCGCCATGCCCTTGTGTTCTTCCCCGATCAGCCAGCCGGTGGCGCCATCATACTGCATGACGGCGGTGGGAGAGCCGTGCAGGCCCAGCTTGTGTTCCAGGCTGACCACCTGCAGGCTGTTGCGCGGGCCCGGGTTGCCATCGGCATCGGGGATGAATTTGGGCACCATGAACAGGCTGATCCCCTTGGTGCCCGGCGCGCCATCGGGCAGGCGCGCCAGCACCAGATGGCAGACGTTTTCGGTAAAATCGTTGTCGCCCCAGGTGATGTAGATCTTCTGGCCGGTGACCGCATAGGTGCCGTCGCCGTTGGGTTCGGCCTTGGTGCGCAGCGCGCCCACATCCGACCCGGCCTGCGGTTCGGTCAGGTTCATGGTGCCGCACCATTCGCCGGAAATCAGCTTGGGGATATACAGCGCCTTGATGTCATCGCTGGCGTGATGTTCCAGCGCCTCGATCTGGCCCTGGGTCATCAGCGGGTTCAGCTGCAGCGCCAGGCAGGCCGAACCGATCATCTCGTTCACTGCGGTGGTCAGCGCCATGGGCAGACCCATGCCGCCATGATCGGGGTCTGCCGCCATGCCGACCCAGCCGCCATCGACAATCGCGCGATAGCCTTCGGCAAAGCCGGGCGAGGTGCGGACCACGCCGTTTTCCAGCCGGGCGGGCACCTTGTCGCCATTGCGGTTCAGCGGCGCGATGACGGTTTCGCACAGCTTGCCCGCCTCTTGCAGGATCGCCTCCACGGTTTCGGGGGTGGCTTCGGCAAAGGTATCGGTTGCCGCCACCTGATCCATGCCCACGACATGATCGAAGACGAAGCGGAATTCGGAAACCGGGGCGCGATAGGGCATGAAACCTCCTGTGCCGCGCTTGGCAAGGGGCGAGCGCGGGCGTATGCAAGCTGCGAAACTGGCCGTCAACCTAACGCAAGGTCAGCTATGCTCAAGTTCAACGCTGCGTCACAAGACCATGCACAACCCGGCCCTTGTCCCCGCCGACGCCGGCTGGTATCGCACGGCCGCTGCCGGCATGCTGCGGCAGGTGGTCTGGTCGCCATGCCGACCGAAACCGTTTACGGGCTGGCGGGGGATGCGCGGGATGACCGGGCGGTGGCGCGGATCTTTGCCGCGAAGAACCGGCCGACGTTCAACCCGCTGATCGTGCATCTGCCGGATCTGGACCAGGTGGCGCGCTATGCCGTGCTGACACCGCAGGCCCGGGCGCTGGCCGCCGCCTTCTGGCCCGGCCCGCTGACCCTGGTGCTGCCGCTGCGCCCCGATTCGGGCCTGTCGCCGCTGGTGACGGCCGGGAATGACACCGTGGCGATCCGGCTGCCCGCGCATCCGGTGGCGCGGGCCTTGCTGCGGGCCTGCGGGGCGCCGCTGGCTGCGCCTTCGGCCAATCCTTCGGGCCGCGTGTCGCCCACCCGGGCCGATCATGTGATGGCGGGGCTGGCAGGGAGGATCGAGGCGGTGCTGGATGGCGGCGCCTGCGCGGTGGGGGTGGAAAGCACCATTCTGGCGCTGGATGGCCCGCCCGCGCTGCTGCGCCCCGGCGGCGTGGCGGTGGAGGATATCGAGACGGTGCTGGGCGTGCCCCTGCTGCTGCCCGGCGATCCGGCGCGGCCCAAGGCGCCCGGGCAGCTGGCCTCGCATTACGCGCCTGAGGCGCGGGTGCGGTTGAACGCCGGAACCGCCGCGCCGGGCGAGGTACTGGTGGGCTTTGGCGCGGTGCCGGGGCGGCTGACCCTGTCGGCTGCTGGCGATCTGGTAGAGGCGGCGGCCAATCTGTTCCAGAGGCTGCGCGAGGCGGATCTTCTGGCAGGCCCGGAGGGCGCCATCGCCTTTGCGCCGATCCCGGAAACCGGGCTGGGCCGCGCCATCAATGACCGGCTGCGCCGCGCCGCAGCACCGCGCGGCTGATCCTTTATCTTGGTCTAAATATCCCCGCCGGAGGCATCCGAACCCTCAGCCCCTCGGCAACTGCGATCATGGGCCGGATCGGCGCCGGGCACCGGATCATAGCCCGATCCACCCCAAGGGTGGCAGCGGCACAGCCGGTGGGCTGTCAGATAGCCGCCCTTCACCGCGCCGTGGCGTTCCAGCGCCTCCAGCGCATAGACCGAACAGGTGGGCTGAAACCGGCAGCCATGGCCGACCCAGGGGGACAGCAACAGCCGGTAGGCGCGCACCGGCAGGGCCAGGATATGGGCAAAGGGTGTCATTGCAGCTGGCCCCGGCGGTGGAACGACGTTGCACAGAGGCGGAAAGCAAGGCCCGAAGCGCCGGGCAGGGCGGCAGAGCTGCGCGCCCGGGCGATCATGCCCCCGGCTCGGGTTTGCGGTCGCGGTGCAGCTGGCGCAGGGCTTGATCGAGATCGGCTTTCAGCGCGGCAAAATCGCGGCTGACAGTCACACCTGGGCGGCCGACCAGCACATAGTCCCAGCCCGGCTGCGCCAGCGCGGGCAGAATGGCACGGGTGATTTCGCGCAGGCGCCGCTTGGCACGGTTGCGCATCACGGCATTGCCGATCTTTTTCGAACAGGTGAATCCCACGCGGATGGCATCGCGGCCATCATCGCGGTTACGGGCCTGCAGCAGAAAGCCCTGCGCGCCCTGCCGACGTGCTTGGGCCGCGCGCAGAAAATCGGCGCGCTTCGCAAGGATCGTATAGCTTGGCAGGCATGACGAAACCGCCGCTTGCGCAAGATCGGCTTCCGCGTTGCGGTTTGCCTCTTGTGCCAGCGGCGGTGTCATGTCGTTTTCCCTCAGATGCCCGGATGGGGCCAGAGCGAAATCAGGCCGAAAGCTTTTTGCGGCCTTTGGCGCGGCGGGCATTCAGCACCAGACGGCCGCCTTTGGTGGCCATACGGGCGCGGAAGCCGTGGCGACGGCTGCGAACCAGGTTCGACGGTTGGTAAGTGCGCTTCATCGCGGCTCTCCATCATAATCGGACTGCAGGCCAAACCCGACGGATTCGAGGGCCGCTGCAACTTGAAGCCCGTCCTTTATGGGGGACGCTGGCACAAGTCAATTCACTGCCCGCGCTTTTCCTGCAACATTTCCACGGGAAAACCGGGAAAACCGGGCGCGGCACCGCCTGGATGTTACAGTTTCGGGCCTTGCCGCACACGGCGGAGCGCCGCAGATCAACCCGGCGTGAGGCCATCTCGCCGCAGGGCGGGGATTGCGTCATGGTTCGGGTTCCCTTGAAAGGATATCCGGTGACAACGCCTCCCCGATCTGCGCCCCCCCGATCCGCACTTTGGCGCAAACTGCCTTTCCTGCTGATTCTGGGCGCGGCGGCCATCGGCGCCTTCAGCCTGCGCGATGTGCTGAGTTTCGAGGCGCTGGCGGCGCATCGGGAAACCCTGCTGGGCTGGCGCGATACGCATTTTGTGGCGACGGCGGCGGGGTTCATGCTGGCCTATGCCGTGATCGTGGCGCTGTCCTTGCCGGGGGCCACGGTGGCCACGCTGACGGGGGGCTTTCTGTTCGGGCTGTTTCCGGGGGTGCTGTTCAATGTGACGGCGGCGACAGCGGGGGCGGTGGCGATCTTTCTGGCGGCGCGCAGCGGATTTGGTGACAGCCTGGCGCGGCGCGCGACCGAATCGGGTGGGCAGGTGGCCCGGCTGCAGGCGGCGCTGCGCGAAAACGAGCTGGAGATGCTGTTTCTGATGCGGCTGGTGCCTTTCGTGCCCTTTGTGCTGGCCAATCTGATTCCCGCCTTTATCGGGGTGCGGCCGGGGCGGTTTGCCTTCACCACCTTTTTCGGGATCATTCCAGGCGCGCTGGTCTTCACCTCGGTCGGGGCGGGCCTGTCCGAAGTGTTTGCACGCGGTGCGCGGCCTGATCTTTCCATCATCTTTGCCCCGCATGTGCTGGGCCCCATTCTGGGGCTGGCCGTGCTGGCGGCGCTGCCGGTGGTGATCCGCCGATACAGGAGACTGCCATGACCGATACAGATATCTGCATCATCGGCGCCGGATCGGGCGGGCTTTCGGTGGCGGCGGGGGCGGCGCAGATGGGCGCCCGCGTGGTGCTGATCGAGGGTGCCGAGATGGGGGGCGATTGCCTGAACCATGGCTGCGTGCCGTCAAAGGCGCTGCTGGCGGCGGCAAAACATGCCCATGCCATGACGGATGGCGCGCGGTTCGGTGTGGCGCCTGTGGTGCCGCAGGTGGATTATGCCGTCGCGAAGGATCATGTCGCCCGGACCATCGCCGCCATCGCGCCGATGGATTCGCAAGAGCGGTTCGAGGGATTCGGCGTGCGGGTGATCCGCGACTGGGCGCGCTTTACCGCGCCCGACCGGGTGGAGGCGGGGGGCGAGGTGATCCGGGCCCGGCGCTTTGTCATCGCCACCGGATCGCGCCCGGCGATTCCGCCGGTGCCGGGGATCGAGACGGTGCCCTATCTGACCAACGAGACGGTCTTTGCCCTGCGCGAAGCGCCTGCGCATCTGCTGATTCTGGGGGGCGGCCCCATCGGCATCGAAATGGCGCAGGCGCATCAGCGGCTGGGCGTGCCGGTGACGGTGATCGAGGGGGCGCGTGCCCTGGGCCGTGAGGACCCCGAACTGGCGGCCATCGCCCTGGCCGCGCTGCGCGACGAAGGGGTGGCGATCATCGAGGGCGTGGCTGTGGCGCAGGTCGCAGGGCAGGCGGGGGCGATCACCCTGACCCTGCAGGATGGCCGCAGCCTGCAAGGCTCGCATCTGCTGGTGGCGGCGGGGCGCAAGGTGGCGCTGGACCGGCTGGATCTGGCCGCCGCGGGGGTAGAGGCCAATGCGCGCGGCGTTGCGGTGGGGGCGGATCTGCGGTCGGTGTCGAACCGCAGGGTCTATGCCATCGGCGATGCGGCGGGTGGGGCACAGTTCACCCATCTGGCGGGCTATCACGCCGGGATCGTGATCCGGTCTGCGCTGTTCGGCCTGCCTGCGAAGGCGCGCACCGATCATATCCCCCGCGTGACCTTCTGCGACCCGGAACTGGCACAGATCGGGCTGACCGAGACCGAGGCGCGGGCGCTGCATGGGGATGCGCTGCAGGTGCTGCGCTGGGGCTTTGAACACAACGACCGGGCACAGGCCGAGGGCCGCACCGAGGGGCTGGTGAAGGTGATGGTGGTGAAGGGGCGGCCGGTGGGCGCGGGCATCTGCGGCCCGCAGGCGGGCGAGCTGATCGCGCCCTGGGCGCTGGCGCTTTCGGCCAAGCTGCGGCTTTCCGATATGGCGGGCATGGTGCTGCCCTATCCGACGCTGTCAGAAGTTTCGAAACGCGCGGCGGGTGCCTATTTTTCTCCGAAACTCTTTGATAATCCTTGGGTGAAGCGGGGGGTGCGGCTGGTGCAGCGAATTCTGCCCTGATCCGGCCCCTCTGCGGCGGGGCATCGCCCTGCGGCAAGGCAGGCAGTGAAAGGCGGCAGACGGTTGCGAAGGCTCGGGGCGCGAATCCTCAATACGCTGTCGGGGCGGTTTCTGCTGCTGACCATTGCCTTCGTCATGCTGGCAGAGGTGCTGATCTTTGTGCCCTCGATCGCCCGGTTCCGGGTGGATTATCTGCAGCTGCGGCTGGAAAAGGCACAGATCGCCTCGCTGGCGCTGCTGGCCAATGACGGGATGATCACCCCCGAACTGGAACAGGAGCTGCTGGCCAATGCGGGCGTCTTCAACGTGGTGCTGCGGCGTGACGAGGTGCGCCAGCTGGTGCTGTCTTCCGAAATCCCCGAGCCGGTTTCGGCCACTTTCGATCTGCGGATGGGCGGGCCCTTCGATCTGATCCATGATGCGCTTGCGGTGCTGGTGCTGCCGGAAAAGCGCATCATCCGGGTGATCGGCAATCCGGTGCAGCAGGCGGGGCTGCTGATCGAGATCACGCTGCGCGAAGGCCCGATGCGGGCCGAGATGCTGGAATACGGGCTGCGCATCCTGCTGCTGTCGGCGCTGATTTCGGTGATTACCGCCGCCATGCTGTTCTTTGCGGTGCAGCGGCTGCTGGTGCTGCCGATCCGCCGGGTGGTGCGCAACATGCAGGCCTATGCCGGGGCGCCCGAGGATGCGCGGCTGGTGTTCACTCCGACCGCCCGGGTGGCAGAGCTGCGCGATGCCGAAGAGGCGCTGGCACAGATGCAGACCGAGCTGCGATCGGCGTCCCTGCGGCGGCGAAAGAGTGGCTGGTCGAAGCCGGTGGCGCTGGCCAAGATTGCCCACGACCTGCGCAATATCCTGACCTCGGTGCAGCTGTTCGCGGACCGGATCGAACAAAGCGCCGATCCGGTGGTGGCGCGGGCGGCGCCCAAGCTGGTGGCTTCGGTCAGCCGGGCGGTGAATCTGTGCGAATCGACTTTGGCCTTTGGCAAGGCCGAGGAACATCCGCCGCGCCTGACCCGCTTTGCGCTGCGCCCGCTGCTGGAGGATGTGGCCGAGGGCGAGGGGCTTTCGCCACAATCCGATCCGGCCTGTCTGGTGGATGCGGCGGCGAGTCTGGTGATCCGTGCCGATGCCGAGCAGTTGCAGCGGGTGATTTCCAACCTGCTGCGCAATGCCCGGCAGGCGATCGAGGCGACGGGGCGCCCCGGCACCATCGAACTGTCCGGGGGCGAGGATGGCTGGTGATGGCCAGGATCGTGGTCGAAAGTGGAGACAGGGCTGGCCGCTGCCTCGCGCTGACCATCTGTTCCAGGCGTTTCAGAGACCTGGCGCGCAGCGGATCGGGCCTGGAGTGGCCATCGCGGCAGAGCTGGTGCGCGGCCATGGCGGGCGGCTGGAGCTGATGCACAGCGATGCCGAGGGCACCGAGTTCCTGATCCGCCTGCCGCGCCCGCATGGGGAAGAAGTGCCCGAGGCGGGTTGAACCGGGGATGTGATAAAGTTTTGACAATTTCAGATTTTGGCCCTTGCATCCCCCTGATCCTGCGGCTAAACCCCGCCTCAAGACGGACCCGTAGCTCAGCTGGATAGAGCATCAGACTACGAATCTGAGGGTCGGGCGTTCGAATCGCTCCGGGTCCGCCAAAGAATTCAAGGGGTTAGCTGAAAAGCTAACCCCTTATTCATTTCAGATCCCGCCACGGCAAAAGATCTTGGTGGCCTGACCGGGCAGAGATGCCGCGCGTTGGCTTTTGCATGCTGTGTTGCAGCCCCGGTGTTGCGCTTTGTGCCGATTCTGATGGCCCGCGATGGCAGGCCTGTGGCTTGCATGTTGCGAGGCCTGCCGGGGGCGGAGGCCATTTGCCGGTTTCGGGCGATCGGCTTGGCGGGCTTTGGTCGTCAGGCAGCAGGGGGCTGATCCACAAGCGCGACAGTGAGAGCCGCGACAGTGGGGCGGGCACAGCAAAGAAAAAACCCGCAAGCCATTCAGGCTGCGGGTTTTTCTATACTGGTGCCGCTGAAGGGACTCGAACCCCCGACCCCATCATTACGAATGACGTGCTCTACCAGCTGAGCTACAGCGGCGTGGGCGTTCCTCTAGCAGTGTGGGGCGCGGCTTGCAAGGCGGTGTGACAGGTCGCGCGCCAAATATTCAGCCTCAGGTCGCGCTGCGGGCGATGGCCGCGAGGTCGATGATTTCAGGCTCTTTCTCTGCCACTGGCGGTGGGGCGGGCTTCGGGGGTTCGACGAATAGCGGCAGAAGTTCCGATCCGGTGGGGCTGGGGGTGGCCTTTTCGGGCGGCTCGCGCCAGCTGAGCGTATCGAAACCGCCGCAATTGTCGCAGATCGGGCCCCATTGCGCATGGATCGCCTGGCATTTGTCGCAGCACCATTGCGGGCCGCGTGGGGCGATCAGCGCCCGGGCCAGCCAGCCGCGCACGGCGGCCTCATCCGCGCCCTCGCCACGATCCACGGCGGCCATCAGCGCCAGAGCGCGGCCGGTGGGGTGTTTTTCCACCAGATCGCCCAAGGCACGGCGGGCGGCCGGGAAATCTTCGGCGGTAATCAGCAGTTCGGCTTTCAGCATCCGGGTTTCCGGGTGATCGGGGTGCTGATCGGTGAGCGCGGCAAAGCGTTTCACACGGGCTTCGGGTGATTCTTCGGGGGCGATTTCGGCAAAGGCAGCGGCGAGATTGGGATGCGGCTGCGCCTCCCATGCCTTGCGCAGCACGCGGGTGGCGCCCTTGGCATCGCCCGCCGTGACCAGCATCCGGGCCGCCATGGCGGCGGCGGGAATCAGATCCGGGGACTGGCGGTTGGCCTGAATGGCCGCCTCGCGCGCTTCGATCGAGGCGGCGGGGTCGATCACGGTTTTCGCCTCTTGCAGGGCCAGAACGGCGTCGCGGCGGCGGAACACGTCTTTTGACAGGCCGCCTGCCCGCATCTTGGCATCCAGCGTGCTGCGGGCGCCTTTCCAATCTTGCGCCCCGGCCTGGAGTTTCAGCAGGATATCCTGTGTTTCCAGATGCTTGGGCCGCAGGGCAAAGGCCTTTTCGGCCAGTTTCAGTGCAGTTTCGGTATCGCCTTCGGCAATCTTGCGGTTGAGCAGGCCGCGAATCCCGACAAAGCGGGTGCGTTCGCTTTCCAGCAGGGCCTTGTAGGCCTCGGTCGCGCGGTCGGTGTCGCCCGCAGCCTCGGCGGCCTGTGCCAGCAGCAGGTTGGTCAGTTCCGGCTGGGCCAGCAGCTTTTCGGCCTTGGCGGCGCGTGACAGCGCCACGCGGTTTTCGCCGCTGGCCAGCGCCACGAAGCCATCGGCCAGCGCGGCATAACCCTTGCGTTCGCGGTTGCGGTCGAAATAGCGGCTGAGCGCGGTTTCATCGCCGTTCAGCATGCGCAGCGTGGCTGTCAGCAGGCCGACCAGCCGCAGCAGCAGCCACAGTGCCACCAGCAGCAGCAGAAGGCCGATCACCGCCTGCAGGGGGCCGAAGGTGAATTCATACCCCCCGGCGATCAGGCGCAGGCCGCCCTCGGATTCAAGCAGCAGTGTTGCCCCATAGGTCAGCCCGGCGACAATGCCGAAGAAAAGCAGACCCTTGACCAAAGCCCAGATCATCGTGGCAGCCCTCCTTATTCCTGCAGCAATGTGGCGAGCGCGGCGCGCCCGGCGAGATAGAGGTCGGCCTGCGTGGCCCAGGGTGCCAGCGCATCCTGCGCGGCGGGGGGCAGGCTGGCAATCTGTTCGCGGGCGGCGGCGATATCGCCGCTGCGCACATGACCCTCGATCCGTGACAGCACGGCCTCGGGCGTATCGCCTTCCTGCGGGGCAAGCGGGCGGGCGCCGGTCTGGGTTTGCAGGAAGGTGGCAAGCCGGTCTGTCAGCGTATCGCCCATATCGGCCTTGCGTGCGGCCAGAAGGGCGGCGCGCGTGGCTTCGGCAATGCTGCCCTGCAGATCAGGCAGGGTAACGGGTGCGGCGATCAGGGCAGCCAGCGGTTCGGGAATGTCGATCCCGGCATCCTGCAGCCGCACGGCGGAATCGGTCAGCGGCAGGCCCGAGACCATGGCCGTTTCCAGCCCCAGCAGGGCGGCGCGGCGTTCGGCGCCCTGGCGCAGCGCCTCTGCCTCGGTGGTGGCGCCTTCCAGTTTCTGGCGGATCTGGCTGTCGATCTCGGCGGCAATCTGGGTGGTGGTGGTCTGCTGTTCGGCCAGACGGGTGGCCAGCGTGCCGATCTGCGCCTGCAGATCCGCAATCACCTGCGGATCGGCGGTGGTTTGCGGGCGCGATTCCAGCGCGGCGAGGCGTTGTTCCAGCGCAGGGCCATCCTGCTGCGGCAGGCTGGCGATCTGGCTTTCCAGGGCGGTCAGGCGGGCCGGGTCGATCTGGGCGGCGGCCAATGCGGTGGACTGTTCGCGCAAAGCAGCGATTTCGGTTTGCAGCGCGGTGGTCTGGGGCAGGACCAGCGGCCAGCCTTCGCGCGCCCCATAAGTGGCCAGGCCAAAGCCCGCAGCGGCCGCGGCAACGCCGCCCAGCAGCAGGCCGAAGAACCGCGCCGCGCCGCCCGAACGGGGCGCAGGGGCCGCCGGTGGGGGCAGAGGCGCCGGTTCTGGCGTCGGTTTCGGCGGCGGCACAGGTTTTGGCCGGGGAATCGGCTTCGGTTCCGCCGGGGGGATTACAGCAGCCTCCGGCGCAGGGGGCAGAGGCGTGCCCTCAGGCGGTTTGGGCGAAAGATTGGGATCTGGCGCGTCCTTCTGGGTGGGGTCTTCGGTCATGCGCCGTCTCCTTCCGCGTTTCGCCTGCCTGGCAAGGTAGTTTCTTCGTATCTATCGCTCAAGTCAGCCATCTGTCGCATTTTTCTGTGCCAGAAACCCGGTCATCGCATCCAGCAGGGCATCGGCATCGGGCCGGGCTGCGATTTCGATGGCCACAGGGGCACAACGCAGCAGCGGCGTTGCGGTTGCCTGCGACATTGCGGCGATCTGCAAAGGGGCATGGGGCTGTGGCAGCGCCTTGGCCAGCAGGCTGGCCGTGCGGGGCGAAAAAACCGGGCAGAGCACGGGCAGGGTGCCGGATAATGCGGCGATGGCTTCTGGTGTGAGCGGATGCGGGCGTTGGTCATAAACCACCGCCTCCTGCGTATCGAGACCTGCCGCCGACAGCCGTGCCGCAATATCGCCCCGGCTGTCACGGCCGCGCAGATGCAGCAGCGGTGGGGCAGGGTGGTGGGCCTGAATCAGGCGGATCAGATCTTCGGCATCGCCTTGGGCCGAAATCGCCTGTAACCCGGCGCGCTGCGCAGCCTCGGCCGTTCTATCACCCACGCAGAACGCGCGGCGGGGCAGGGGGGCGGAGATCCCGGCCAGGGCCTGCACAGCGGTTTGCGCGGTGAGGATCAGCGCCGAAAACTTGCGATCGGGGATGGGGGGCACCAGAAGCTCTGGCATCAGCAGCGGGGAAATCAGCACCGCCAGCGGGCCGGACCGCGCCTGAAGCGCTGCTGCAAAGCGGGCGGATTGCGCCGCGGGCCGGGTGAGGATCACCAAGGGGCGGGATTGCTTGGCCATGGTTCAGGTGTTACCTGCGGTGGGGTAATCTTTCAACCGGAACCCATGCAAAGCCTGACCCTTCTTGGCATCGAAAGCAGCTGCGACGATACCGCCGCCGCCGTGGTGCGCCAGCATGGTGATGCGGCGCCTGAAATCCTGTCTTCGGTTGTCGAGGGGCAGACGGCGCTGCACGCGGCCTTTGGCGGTGTTGTGCCCGAAATCGCCGCCCGCGCCCATGCCGAACGGCTGGATCTGTGTGTCGAGGCGGCGCTGCAGCAGGCCGGGCTGCGGCTGGCCGATCTGGATGGGATCGCGGTGACGGCGGGGCCGGGGCTGATTGGCGGGGTGCTGTCGGGGGTGATGCTGGCCAAGGGTCTTGCTGCCGCCACCGGGTTGCCGCTGATCGGGGTCAACCATCTGGCGGGCCATGCGCTGACCCCGCGGCTGACCGATCGGCGTCGCTTTTCCCTATCTGATGCTGCTGGTGTCGGGCGGGCATTGCCAGTTTCTGATCGCGGATGGGCCCGAGGATTTTCGTCGCCTTGGCGGCACGATTGACGATGCCCCGGGCGAGGCGTTTGACAAGACGGCCAAGGTGCTGGGCCTGCCGCAGCCGGGCGGCCCGGCGGTGGAGGCCGAAGCGCGCAAGGGCGATCCGAAGCGCATCCCGCTGCCCCGGCCGCTGCTGGACAGGCCGGGGTATGACCTGTCATTTTCCGGCCTGAAAACCGCCGTGCTGCGGGCGCGGGATGGGGTGATTGCCGAACAGGGCGGCCTAACGGCGCAGGACCGCGCGCGACCTTTGCGCCGGGTTTCAGGCGGCGGTGGCGGATGTTCTGGCCGAAAAATCGCGCCGGGCGCTGCGCGGTCTATCTGGCGCAAGATCCCGCCGTGCCCGCTTTGCCGTGGCGGGCGGTGTTGCCGCCAACACTGCGATCCGCGCCGCGTTAGAGACGGTTTGTGCCGAGCATGGCGGTGCGGTTTGTCGCCCCGCCGCTGCGGCTGTGCACCGACAATGCCGCGATGATCGCCTGGGCCGGGATCGAGCGGTTCCGCCTGCGCGGCGCCGATGATCTGACGCTGTCGGCCCGGCCACGCTGGCCGCTGGATCAGCGCAGCCCGGCGCTGCTGGGATCGGGCAAGAAAGGGGCCAAGGCATGAAGATCGGTATCATCGGCGCCGGGGCCTTTGGCGCGGCTTTGGCCATCGCGCTGGGCCGCGGCAAGGGCGAGGTCCGGTGCTTTGGGCGCGCGACAAGGTGGTTCCGGATACCATGGCTGTGTCGCGAGATTGCCGCGATCTGCCCGGGCGGTTTTACCCTGCCGGAACTCGGTTTCGGTGACCTGCCGATCTGGCCGATCTGGCCGGGCACGGATCTTGCTGCTGCCGTGCCGATGCAGGCGCTTGGCCGGGTTTCTGGAGCAGCATGCGCGCGGCGCTGCAGGACAGAGGCGCTGGTCGCCTGCTGCAAGGGCGTTGACCTTGCCACGCTGGCAGGGGCCCAACGACGCTGATCGCGCGGGCCTGCCGGATGCAACCGTGGCGATCCTGACCGGGCCCAGCTTTGCTGCCGATATCGCCCGTGGTCTGCCGACCGCGCTGACGCTTGGCCTGCGCGGATGCGATGCGGCTGGCAGACAGCTTCAGGCTGACGCTGTCGACGCCGGTGCTGCGGCTTTACCGATCCACCGATGTGATCGGGGCGCAGCTGGGCGGGGCGCTGAAGAATGTGATCGCCATTGCCGCTGGTGCGGTGATCGGCGCGGGACTGGGCGACAGCGCGCGCGCGGCGCTGATGACGCGGGGCTTTGCCGAAATGCAGCGCTTTGCGCTGGCATCTTGGGCGCGAAGGCGGAAACGCTGGTGGGGCTGTCGGGTTTTGGCGATCTGGTTCTGACCTGCACCTCGGATCAGTCGCGCAACTTCCGCTTCGGGTCTGCCGCTGGGCCAAGGGCTGCGACTCTGACCCTTCGCATGACGGTCGAAGGTGCGGCCACCGCGCAGGCGGTCTTGCCAGGCTGGCATGCCAGACTGGCGATTGACATGCCGGTCACCGCAATGGTGGCGCCAGCTCATGACCGGCGAAGATCGACCGTGGCCGATGCCATTCAGGCCCTGATGTCCCGCCCGCTTAAAGAGGAATAACCCCATGCGCGCCGCCCTGATCTGCCTTGATAAGCCCGACCATCTGCATATCCGCGTCGAAAACCGCCCCGCCCATCTGGAACACATCCAATCCAGTGGGATCGTCGAAATGGCGGGCCCGTTTCTGGATACCGAGGGTCAGATGATGCGGATCAGCTTGGTCATCCTGGACGGTCGACAGCGACTGGCCGCAGGCGCAGGCTTGGGCGGCGGCTGACCCCTATGCGAAGGCCGGGCTGTTTGACAGCGTCGAGATCCGCGAATGGAAAAAGGTGATCGGCTGATGGCGTTTTGGCTGTTCAAATCCGAACCCGATGCCTGGAGCTGGGATCAACAGGTCGCGCAAGGGCGATGCGGGCGAAGAATGGCACGGGGTGCGCAACTATCAGGCCCGCAACAACATGCGGGCGATGAAGATGGGGGATCGGGGGTTTTTCTACCATTCCAACATCGGCAAGGAGGTTGTCGGGATTGTCGAGGTGATCCGCGAAAGCGCACCAGACAGCACGACCGATGACCCGCGCTGGGATTGTGTCGTCATCAAGGCCATCGCCCCGGTCAAACGGCCCGTTTCTTTGGACGATTGCAAGGTTGAACCGGGTCTGGAGGCTATGGCGCTTGTCAACAACACCCGCTTGTCCGTGCAGCCAGTGACAGAACACGAATGGACAATCGTATGCCGGATGGCGGGCGTGACCTGAACCAGCAAGGGCATCGTCTGGGTGATTTTCGTTTTGCACGGGCGCGATAAGCAGGAGAGCGATTGGAAATGGAGGGCCCCATTTCACACAGAACCCTCCATCCACCCCACGTGCTCCCCTAGCACCACACGTGTTCTGATAAAGGGTCAAGGCATACTGCCTGTTAGAGACAAGACTAACCGAAAGCGCCGCTCCTGCGCAAGCGGCATACCTCTAAAGTTTTTCGGGTTTTGGAAACAAAAACGAAAGGCCCAGCCTTTCGCGGGCCTTTCTGTCATGCATTTCGTGATCAGCTTATTTATAGACCGCTTCTTTGCCGAAATGCTTGACCAGCATGTAATAGACAACGGCGCGATATTTGCTGCGGTTTGACCGGCCATAGGTGTCGATCACGGCATTGATGGCTTCCATCAGCTTTGGGCTTTCTTCCAGACCCAGCTTTTTCATCAGGAAGTTCTTCTTGACCGTTTCAAGCTCTGCCGCGGTCGACGCCCGCAACGGTCGACGCGATCGGCATTATAGATGGCCGGCCCGCAGCCAATTGTCACCTTGGTCAAAAGCGCCATGTCAGGTGTCATATTACATTTGGTCGAAAGGTCTTCCGCGTATTTCGCAATCAGTTCGTCACGTTTGCTCATGCTTACTGTCCCTGTCAGACTTGTTTTCTGGCTACCAAGCTTGTCTTTGCTTTGGCTATGCAGAACCTTAGCCAGAAACATCGCTGCGGACCAAGGGAAAAGTCGGCCGATTTTCACCACAAGCAGGGTCAAAGCCGATAATCCAAGCCGGTTTTGCACAAGACAAAGGCCAGCCCCCGCGCGGCAGGGGCTGGCCACGGAGATGTGAGATCAGTAGCGGTAGTGTTCAGACTTGAACGGTCCTTCGACCGACACACCGATATAATCGGCCTGATCGCGACGCAGTTCGGTCAGTTTGACGCCGATCTTTTTCAGATGCAGGCGGGCAACCTTTTCATCCAACGCCTTTGGCAGGATATAGACGCCAGGCTGGTAATCAGAACCTTTGGTCCACAATTCGATCTGGGCCAGCACCTGATTGGTAAAGGACGCCGACATCACAAAGGACGGATGGCCCGTGGCGTTGCCAAGGTTCAGCAAACGGCCTTCGGACAGCAGGATGATGCGATTGCCATCGAGGGCATCTCGATCATGTCCACCTGTTCCTTGATGTTGGTCCACTTGTGGTTGCGCAAGGCGGCGACCTGAATTTCGTTGTCGAAATGGCCGATGTTGCCGACGATGGCCATATCCTTCATCTCGCGGATATGCTCGATGCGGATGACGTCCTTGTTGCCGGTGGTGGTGATGAAGATATCGGCGCTGGCAACCACATCTTCCAGCACCACAACCTCGAACCCGTCCATTGCGGCCTGCAGCGCGCAGATCGGATCCACCTCGGTCACCTTCACGCGGGCGCCTGCCCCCTGCAGCGAGGCGGCCGAGCCTTTGCCCACATCGCCATAGCCGCAGACCACGGCAACCTTGCCCGCCATCATGGTGTCGGTCGCACGGCGGATGCCATCCACCAGCGATTCCTTGCAGCCGTATTTGTTGTCGAACTTCGACTTCGTGACGGAGTCATTCACGTTGATCGCCGGGAAGGGCAGAAGCCCCTTCTTGTGCAGATCATAAAGCCGGTGAACGCCCGTGGTGGTTTCTTCCGAAACGCCCTTGATGGCGGCACGCTGTGCGGTGAACCAGCCGGGGCTGGCGGCCAGCCGCTTGCGGATCTGGTTGAACAGGCAGACCTCTTCATCGCTCGGACTGCGGCACGGCGATCAGATCGGTTTCCCCGGCTTCGACACGGGCGCCCATCAGGATGTACAGCGTGGCATCGCCGCCGTCATCCAGGATCATGTTGCAGGTGCCTTCCGGGAACTGGAAGATCTTGTCGGTATATTCCCAATATTCTTCAAGGGTTTCACCCTTGATCGCAAAGACCGGCGTGCCTCTGGCCGCAATGGCCGCCGCCGCATGATCCTGCGTCGAGAAGATGTTGCACGAAGCCCAGCGGACATCGGCGCCCAGAGCCTTCAGCGTTTCGATCAGCACGGCGGTCTGGATCGTCATGTGCAGCGAACCCGCGATGCGCGCGCCTTTCAGCGGCTGCGCGGCGCCATATTCCTCGCGCAGGGCCATCAGGCCGGGCATTTCGGTTTCGGCGATGTCGAGCTCCTTGCGGCCAAAATCCGCAAGCGAGAGATCTTTCACGATATAGTCGGCCATGCGCGGCTGGCTCCTCAGCTTTTCATTTTCCCGGCTGACGTAGCATCCACAGGGGGTCTGGGCAACAAAGCGGGGATAACTTCCTTCTGTATTGCGGGGGCAGCGCCCGGTTGTTGCCTCAGAAATAGCTGCGCACCAGCGCCCCGGACACCAGGCTCCAGCCATCGGCCACCACGAAGAAGGCCAGTTTGAAGGGCAGGGACACAACGGCAGGTGGCACCATCATCATGCCCATCGACATCAGAATGGCAGCCACCACGAGGTCGATCACCAGAAAGGGCAGGTAGATCAGAAAGCCGACCTCGAAAGCGCGCTGCACCTCGGACAGCAGGAAGGACGGGATCAGGATCGACAAGGGCGCTGTTGACGGAGGCCCGGCGGCACCGCGGCGCAGCGCCTGCATGGCGGAAAAGCTGTCTGGGTCGACCCTTTCCGCCATGAAGCTGCGAAAGGGGGCGATGACGCGCGGCAAGGCCTCCACCAGTTCGATTTCCCCCCGGCTGAGCGGGGCACCCCCGTCCTGCCAGGCGGCCTGAAAGACCGGTTCCATCACGAACCATGTCAGGAACATCGCCAGGCTGACGATCAGCATGTTGGGCGGCGCCTGGGGCAGGCCGATCGCCTGCCGCAGGATCGACAGAACGGTGACGATGAACGGAAAACAGGTGAGCATGATGGCCAGCCCGGGCAGGATGCTGAGCACGGTGATGACCGCGATCATGCCAATGGCCTGTGACGACAGCGTACCCCCGCCGCCGAGATCAAGGTTCAACGATTGCGCTACAGCCGGGGGCGCCGATAGGGCGGCGATTCCCAGGGCAAGAGCCAGCCGCTGCATCAGAAACTGCCGCGCAGATTTGCAACCTCTGTCACCCTGACGGCCAGCTGCCCGCCCTGTTCGCCCTCTACTTCCTGCAATTCCCCGCGCGCAATCAGCCTGTCCCCGACATAAAGTTCAACCGGGTCATCGACACGGCGATCAAGCGGCAGGATCGCGTCGCGCTGCAGGCGCAGCAGATCGCGCACCTGCGGGCGCGCCTTCCCGACAGAGATGGTGATTTCGATCGGGACATGGCTGAACGGGGTTTCAGAGAAATCTTCCATCACGGTCGCTCCTGTGCGGTGAGGCTGAAAAAATCACGGACGGCAGTTGCCAGCGTTGCCGTTGCGCGGTCGAGATCGACGAGCGTTTCGCAATCGCCCAGACGCAGATAGGCCTGCCCTTCGCCCAGCGTCGGCTCTTCCTCGATCTGCAAAGGGGCTTGGACCCCGGGCCAGCAGATCTTCGACATGGCGACGCGCGACGGGGTTGATGCGCAAGATGACCGGGCTTTCGCTGGCCTGTGCCGCGAAGGGCAGCAAGGTTTCGTGTACCACCGGCGCCAGTGCCGCACGGGCGATTTCGGGCAAAAGCCGGGTGACCAGCTGTTGCAGAAAGGGGCCAAGTGCGGCCATCACATGCACGCGCGCCTCTTCAAACGTGAAGCTGAGGGATTGCAGGTTGCGGGCCAGTTCGGCGTGCAGCCTGGCCTGTTCGGCCGATTGGGCGGCCACGGCATCTTCCCAGCCAGCGGCATAGCCCTGCTCGTAGCCCTGCAGCCGGGCCTCTTCGGTGACTGGTACGGTTTCGGCTTTGGCTGCCCCGCTTTCTGTCAATTCGAACACTTCCAGCCGCAGGCCTGGCATCACGCATTCTCCTCGCGTTGTTCCAGCCAGCCGCGCAGGATTTCGACCGATTCTGCCTCGCGTTCACTGATCAGGCGGCGCAGGCGCTCGACGGGATCATCGGGCACATCACCGTTCGGGCCGGAAAGAATCTGCATCGGGGAGGACCGTGGCCCCAGATCATCCACCTCGCCCTCCAGAATTTCCATGGATCGTGGGGGGGCGGCCAAGGGCAGCGGCGGAAAGGGCAGGGGCGCGGTCGCCGGGCGCAGCAGGGGCCGCAGGACGAACAGGCCCAGCAGCAGCACGACCAGCGCCAGCACGCCCATCTGTATCAGGCGCATCGTATCCAGCTGTGCAAAGCCGCTGAACAGACCGGCCTCGGCCAATGTTCCGGGCGTGGGAAGCGCCTCAAACGGCAGAGATTTCAAGGTGATGACATCCCCCCGCGCCTCGTCGAAACCCACCGCGGAGGCCACGAGATCGCGCAGTGCCGACAGCTCTTCTTCCGGCCGGGGTTGCCAGTCAACCGTGCCATCCGGCGTTTCACTGCGCAACCCGTCAACCAGAACGGCAACGCTGAGCCGCCGGATGCCCCCGGGTTCGCGCAGCAGATCGCGCTGGGTTTCCGACACTTCGAAATTCACCCTCTCGCGGCTTTCACTGGACTGGCTTTGTCTGTCATCTCCGGCGGCATCGCCTTCGGGCAGGTTGGAGGCGACGGTCACTTCGCCTGCGCCATCCCGCGCGCTATCGGTTTTTTCCTGTGTTTCCGTGCTGATAGCCACGCGGCCCTGCGGATCGAACCGGCGCTCGCTGATCTGTTCACGCTCGGTGACAAGATCCATCGACACTTCGACGATGGCCCGCCCCGGCCCGACCCGCGCGGCAAGCAGCCGCTCCACATTGCGGCGCAGGACTTCTTCGCGCCCGGCAATGGCTTCGTGGCCTTGTGCCTCTTCGCCGTCGGAGACAAGCCCGGCCTGACTGTCGATGATGGCGACATCGGCAGGCAGAAGGCCGGTCACCGCCGAGGCGACAAGGTGGCGCAAGGCGCGTGCCTGCTGTGCCGAAAGCGCCCCGGTAGAGGTGGCCACGAAAACCGAAGCACTTGGCTTTTCCATCTGCCGGAAAGGCTGTGCCGGAGCTTGGGCAATATGAACCCGGGCCGAACGGATCGCGGGGCTGGCCAGGATGGTGCGGGCCAGCTCACCCTCCTTGGCGCGCCAATAGGCGGCATCGAACATCTGCGATGTGGTGCCGAACCCGGACAGACCATCCAGCAGTTCATAGCCATTCAGGCCATTGGCGGGCAGTCCCTCTGCCGCGAGTTCCATCCGCAGCGAATCACGGCGGCTGCCATCCACAAGAATCGACCCGCCGCGCACCTGATACGCCACGCCCCGCTGATTCAGCGCGGCGATCACTTCACCAGCGGCGGCCTCTTCCAGACCGGCATAAAGCAAAGAAAGATCCGGCGTCGTGGCCAGACGTGTCAGGCCAAGAACGCCGAGAAAGACCGCCAGTGTCACGACCGCCAGCAGTACGCGCCGCCGCATATCCAGCCTTGCCCAGATCGACATGAGGTTCTGCACTATCCGCTCCCGACTGTTCGGGGTTCTCCCCGTATGGCCGAGTCATGACGGATCCGGCTTAACAATCGGTTAGTGACCTCGGGGCTATAACCCGGTTGAGGCAATGATGGAGGCGACCATGGCCGATACCGCAGTTGAACAGGGGCCTGCCCCGCGCAAATCTGGCTGGCTGCCTTTGCTCGCGGGGTTTTTGCTGGCGGTGGTGTTGGGGGGCGGCGGCTTTTTTGCTGCCTATAGCGGGTTGATTCTGGGCCATCCACCACAGGTGGAAGAAGCTGCCACTGCATCACCCCTGCCGGATATTGCCTTTGTGCCGGTAGAGCCGATCGTGATTCCGCTTGGCCCCGCCGGGCAGAATCAGCACTTGCGGATCGTATCCGAGATCGAGGTTGCAAAGCCCCATGCGGCGGAGGTGGCGCTGCTGCTGCCCCGCATCCGCGACGTGATGAACAGCTATCTTCGGGCTGTCGAGGTGGCGGATCTGCGGGATCCGGCGGCGCTGGTCCGGTTTCGCGCGCAGATACTGCGGCGCATCCAGACCGTGACGGGCGAGGGGCGGGTGCGGGATCTGCTGATAACCGAATTCATGTTGAACTGAGAGGGTCAAATGGAACTCATCGCAGATATGCTGATGATTGCCGGCGCGGCGGGTGTGGCCGTTTATTGCCAGATTCTGGCCGGGCGGCTGAAAAAACTCTCCACACTCGAATCCGGGATGGGCGGGGCCATCGCGGTGCTGTCGGCGCAGGTTGATGATCTGACGCGGGTTCTGGAAAAGGCACGCGGTGCCGCCAGTGGGTCTGCGGCCAGTCTTGAAACCCTGACGGCCCGGGCCGAAGCCTCTGCGGCAAAACTGGAGCTTATGCTGGCCACGCTGCATGATCTGCCAGAACCGCGCCCCGAGCCGGAGCCCGAGGGGGCGGATCGCAAGCCGCGATTCGTGCGCCGCCGCATGTCACGCGATGATTTGGAGGCGGCAGAATGATGCGCCGCCGCAAACACGCAGGACGCGGCAGCCTGGTCATTCTGTCGCTGCTTTTGCTGGCGAGTGCGGCCCTGCGGCTGGGGTCGGATGTCGGGCAGGCGCTGGCCGCTTCAGAGGAAACCAGCGGCCAGCCCGCGCCGCCTCTCTCTTGCCCTGTGCCGCCTCTTGCGTTGGCCCAGACATTGTCAGATCGCGAGGCAAAGCTGCGCATCCGCGCGCAGGCCATTGAAGAAAGGATGGCGGCGCTGGATCTGGCCGATGCAGCCATAGCACAGCGTCTTGAGGCGCTGCAGAAGGCGGAAGAGGCGCTGCGCTCCACCATTGCGATGGCGGATGGTGCCGCCGAGGCCGATCTCGCGCGGCTGACCGAGATGTATCAATCCATGAAGCCCAAGGAGGCTGCAGCCCTTTTTGCAAGGATGGAACCACAGTTTGCGGCCGGCTTTCTGGGCAGGATGCGCCCGGAGGCAGCAGCGGCAGTTCTGTCGGGGATGGAGCCCGATGCGGCCTTTGCCATGACAACACTTCTGGCGACGCGAAACGCTGCTGCCCCCCGCGAGTGAGAAAATATTAAGACAGGGCTGGCAAGCTCTGCCGGTGAAACAGTGACGGGTGGCTATCATGTTTGGAATGATCGGGATCATCGTGATCTTCGCCATGGTCTTCGGCGGCTATGTGCTGGCGGGCGGCAAGATGGGGATCATCCTGAAGGCGCTGCCCTACGAGCTTGGTGATGATCGGAGGGGCCGCAGTCGGTGCCTTTCTGATCTCTAACGATCTGTCAGCGGTGAAACATGCGCTGCGCGACGTGGCCAAGGTGTTCCGGGGGCCGAAGTGGAAACCTGCCGATTACCGAGATCTGCTCTGCCTTCTGTTCGAATTGATCCGCATCGCAAGGGCCAATCCGGTAGCACTGGAGGAACATGTTGAAAAACCAAAGGATTCGTCACTTTTTGGGCGATATCCGCGTATTCAGCAGGATCATGATGCTGTCGATCTGATTTGCGATACGCTGCGGGCGGTTTCAATGAACTATGATGATCCGCATCAGGTGGAAGAGGTGCTGGACAAACGGATGGAGACGGCAAGGGCCCATGCCCTGCACTCCAGCCATGCCTTGCAGACGCTGGCGGATGGCTTGCCTGCGCTGGGTATTGTTGCGGCCGTACTGGGGGTTATCAAAACCATGGGGTCGATTGACCAGCCGCCCGAAATTTTGGGCAAGATGATCGGCGGCGCGCTGGTGGGCACATTTCTGGGGGTGTTTCTGGCCTATGGTATTGTTGGACCATTTGCCGCCCGCGTGAAAACCGTGGTCGAAGATGATGATCACTTTTACCAGCTGATCCGGGAAGTTCTGGTGGCCAATCTTCACAACCACCCGGCCAATATCTGCATCGAGGTCGGCCGTCAGAATACGCCTCATGCCGTGCGGCCAAGCTTTGCCGATCTGGAACAGGCGCTGCGGGCACTGAAGCAGGAGGCCGCATGATCTGGCTGCCCATATTGCTTGCATTTCTGGTTTCTTCCTTGCCTGCGCTGGCTGAGACGGCCCGTGTCAGTTCGGGGGAACACGCGGATTTCTCGCGCCTTGTCATTACGCTTGAGGCCCCGTCTGATTGGCGCTTCGGCCGTACACCGGATGGCTATGCGCTTTCGTTTCTGCGGAAAGGGATCAGTTTTGATACTGCTGGGGTCTTTGCCCGAATCCCGAAAACACGTATTGGGGCGGTTCGGCAGGATCCAGAGAGCAGCCGCCTGCAAGTTTCGGCCCAATGCGAATGTCATGCCACAGCTTTCGAGTTTCGCCCCGGTATCATTGTTGTGGATGTTCGAAATGGCCCACCCGAAGCAGATTCTCCATTTGAAAAGCCTGCCGCGGATCATGAAGGCGGAGAGCGATCTGCATCTGGCTGGCAACCCACACCCGCTTTGCCCGGGGAAGACAGGCTGCGCGATGAACTGCTGCGCGAGTTGAGCATTGGCGCTGCGCGTGGCGTTGTCGAAATGGCGCTGATGCCAGGCCAGGGGCAGGCAGCGCCCGGGCCGCAAGCCTTTGGCATGATGATCGGTGCGGAAACCGGCTTTGCGCCGCGACAGGGCGGTGGTGGCGCGTCGGAAGCATCGGATCCGGGCTGTATCGGGGATGCCGTTCTGGCGATCGAAACATGGGGCGGTGCGGGAGAGCCTCTGTCCCAGCTGGCCGAGGCCAGGCAGCTTCTCGTAGGAGAGTTGGACAAGCCGGAGGCTCAGGAGGTTATCCTTGCGGCGCAGATGTTCATCCATCTCGGCTTCGGAGCTGAGGCACAGCAGGTGATCCGAACACTGGCAAAGGACGATCCCGACCGGGCATTGTTGCTCGCCTTGGGCGGGTTGGTTGATGGTCGCGGCGATCCGTCCGGCACTTTTTCCGGCATGGAAGCCTGCGATACTTCGGCGGCCCTCTGGGCGATTCTGGGGCGAAATCAGTTGCGGCCATCGGAAAGAATCGCGTCTGCGTCTGCGCTGAGGGCTTTCGCTGTTTTGCCTGTTCACCTGAGGCAACATCTGTCTATTCCATTGGCACAGCGTTTCCTGGAACAGGGAGATGCCGAAGCGGCGCGCCGCGTCAAAAACACTTTGATATGGAGCGTTGATTCTACAGACCCCGCAGTGCAGTTCGTGCAAGCAGCGCTTTCGGATACAGACAAGGCAGCGGCCTTTGCAGAGATTGCTGCCGCGGATCGGGCTCACGAACCTGATGCGCTGATTGCCCTTGTAGAGGCGCGCTTCGAAGAGCGGGCGGCCATAGAGCCCGAACTGGTGACCGAAATCGCAGCTGTCCGCCATAGTCTTCGCGCGGATGCCGCGCGTTCCATCGCCATGGCCCGGACGCTTGCACTGGCTCAGGCTCTCGTTGGGGATTTCGACGCGGCATTCAAGGAGTCCGAGGCAAATCCGCAGACATTGCCGGATATATGGGCCGTACTGGCCGAACGCGGGCCTGATACGGCGCTTCTTGCGCATGGTGTTCTTGGCCCTGCAGTGCAGCGTCCTGATGTGACAGAAGATATCGATTAGCTTGCGGATAAACGCCAGTCAGTCTTGCCGAAGGCCGATCGCTGGTTGAGCCGTATTCTGCCTGGCGATCAACGGAAAAAACCGCTGCGCTTGAAACTTGCGAGCTGGCGTTGGAAAACAACGATCTACCGGGCGCCATCAGATCTCTGTCCGGGCTGGCTGGCCCGGATGTTTCGGCATTGCGGGCCAGGTAGCGATAGCGCTGGGCGCTGCTCGCCAGGCGGCCTTTATACCGTCACCGACCAGCCCAAGGAAGAACTCCATCCCCTTCGGCTGGCGCGACAATGGCAAAGTGTATCAGAAAAGGATGAGGGCATATGGCAATCTGCGGCACAGTTGCTGAGGCCAGAGAGCGGGGAGGCCGGTTCTCCCCTTTCGCTTGCGGCATCGCGCGACATCCTTGCGGAAAGTGAGGCTGCGCGAGGCAGCAATGGCTGGATAGTTCATGCAGGCGTCTGATCTGGTATGTGCAGCAGGCGCAAGATTGACTTTCCGCAGTGGAACGCATGTGGTGTTGCAGAAGTTGCCGATGTAGGAAGCTCCATCCGGCTTTTGGTGACCGGGCCCCTCTGGCGAGAGTAATCGGCGCTCTTGCGATGTCGGCACCGCCAGCGCAAGAAAGCCGGCGGAAAAACCAAATGTTTCCAATATTACTTCATCGCACCGCGATTGCATCCGAGTTTCTGCTTCTGCAAGGGCAACAGTGATGGCGACGATCGAACCCCAGAAGTCCCTTCTATCCTATCTGAAATGGGCGCTGATCTCGACGGTTGTCGGTCTCCTTTTAGGGGCTCTCCTCGGCTGGCAGACCACCGGAACCGTCGGTGGAATGCTGACCATCTTCTTCATCTGCGCTGTACTTGCGGTGCTGGAGATCTCGCTTTCGTTTGATAATGCGTTGTCGGCGCGTTAACAAAGCTGAAAGAACATGGCCCCACGGTTTGGCAGCACAGGTTCCTGACCTGGGGGATTATCATTGCCGTTTTTGGCATGCGGATCGTCTTCCCGCTGCTGATCGTGGTGATTGCTGCGAATGTTGGCCCGATCGACGCGATGATCATGGCTGCAGCCCAACCTGAAGAATACGCCTTAGAGATCATGCACGAGGCCCATTTGCCGATCGCGGCCTTTGGCGGGACATTCCTGATGATGGTGGCTCTGAGCTGTTACTTCTTTTGACCATGAGAGAAAGAGATCTCTGGGTCGGCTTTGTTTTGGAGAGCCGCATGGCGAATTATGCCACGATCAAGGGGGTCGAAGTCGCACTTGTACTGGCAATCATGCTTGGCTTCTCGCGCCTGCTTGTCGGGGCAGAGCAGGATCTTTTCCTGAGGTCTGCAATCTACGGTCTGCTGACCTTTCTGCTTGTCGAAGTGCTTGGGGGCTTTCTGGATCGTAGCCAGGAAACCACCAAGGCCGCCGCGCAAGGTGGTCTGGGCGCGTTCCTGTATCTGGAGGTTCTGGATGCAAGCTTCTCGTTTGACGGTGTGATCGGGGCCTTCGCCCTGAGCCAGAACCTGTTTGTCATTGCTATCGGTCTGGGGATCGGCGCGATGTACGTGCGGTCCATGACAATCATGCTGGTCGAACGGGGGACGCTGGCAGAATACAGGTATCTGGAGCATGGCGCCTTCTATGCGATCCTTGTTCTGTCCGTGATCATGTATTTCCAGACCTTGGTGCACATCCCTGAGGTCATCACCGGGCTCGGCGGTGCGGCCTTGATCGGGGTCTCATTGTGGTCATCCATCCGCTGGAACCGACATGAGCGCGCGGAAGCCGCCGTGATGTGATCCAGGCCGGGCTTATCGCCCGGCCTTTTTCATAGCCGGATCTGCGCCACTGCGCAGGACAGCACCGGCGCCCTTGGACAGCCCATTCCGGGGCAGGATGAAGTTTTTTCCGGATTTATGCGATTTTCCTCTTGCGGTTTTATTATGTGGGCTAGATACCGCCTCACCGAAAATATGGAACCGCTGGTCACCAAAGACGGACGAGATGAGACACGATTGAGAGATCGCGGTTAGAGTTAGGGTTGGCGGCGCGCCGAGGGGATAGGCGCGGTGCTGTTTTTGTCTTGTGCTCTTTGACATTGATGGAGATCTGGAGAGTTATATGGGCGGTTTGGTCGTTTCGGCGATTGGATGTTTGCGTATCGGCCTGCTAGCTTCGGCGATGTGCCGGTTACAGCTTCACTGTTTTGAGGCTTCGTTACTTCGGTAATAAGCGCGGGAACAGAATGATGTGCGCGGCCGGGAGGTTGTGCTTGATGTGCAAGGTTCGACGTCAGGGATAGCGCGTAAGCGCGTTTCAAGCTTGAGAGATTTGATCCTGGCTCAGCAAGACTGACTGGCAGAGGCTTCACCCTAAAGTCAGGCTGAAGTCTTCCGGAAATTCAGCGGCGGACGGCGAGTTGTTGACTACATGGACCCATGCGCTGGTTTCGGAATGGCTCAGAAACTGGGCAGCTCATACCGGATGAGCTCTAGGAGGAAAGACCCATCGCTTCAGAAGGATCGGCCCGTGGATTAGGTAGTTGGTGGTGGTAATGGCTGCCTGGGCACCAGACAATCCGTGAGCTGGATTTGAAGAGATGAGCTCAGCCCACACTGGGACTGGACACAGCCGGCGGACTCACTACAGGAGGCAGCGGTGGGAGATGCCTAGACAATGGGGACTACCCTGATCTAGCCATGCCGTGTGGTCGATGAGAGGCCTTAGGGTTGTAAAGATCTTTCGGTGGGGAAGACTAGACGGCTGTACCACACAGAAGAAGCCCGGCTAACTCCGTGCCAGCGGCCGTGGTGGACGGAGGAGGCTAAGCGTTGTTCGGAATTACTGGGCGTAAAGCGCATGTAGGGAGATCAGAAAGTCAGAGGTGGAATCAGGGGCTCAACCTTGGAACTGCCTTTGAAACTCCTGTTCTTGAGGAGTCGAGAGAGGTGAGTGGGGGTTCCGAGTGTAGAGGTGGAGAAATTCGTGGAAGTCATTCAGGAGGAACACCAGTGGCGAAGGCGGCTCACTGGCTCGATGCTGACGCTGAGGTGCGAAGCGTGGGGGAACCGACAGGATTAGATACCCTGGTAAAGTCCACGCCGTAAACGATGAATGCAGTCGTCGGGTAGCATGCTTAGTTCAACGGTGACACACCCACAACGAGGTGCAGCATTCCGCCTGGGGAGCAAAGCCGCAAGGTTAAAGCTCAAAGGAATTGACGGGGGCCTGGTGAGCATGGTTATTCGAAGCAGCGCGCAGACGCTACCAGCCTGTTTCTGGCAGTGACCGTTTGAGATGAATCTTTCTCGCAAGAGACACTGCACAGGTGCTGCTGGCTTTAATCGTCAGCTCGTGTCGTGAGATGACTGGTTAAATCGCGCAGCTCGCTTACGTCTTTAGTTGCCAGCGGCATTCAGTTGGGCACTCTAAAGAAACTGCCGGTATTAAGCCGGAGGAAGGTATGGATGACGTCGGAGTCCTCCATGGCCCTTACCCAGGTTGGGCTACACACATGCCACAATGGTAGTGACAATGGGTCGGGCAAAAGCTATCAGTTCGGTTGTAGTCGACGCGATAGAGCGGTCAGGGAGTCAGCTAGTAATCGCGCTGATAGGGACATGACGCGGTGAATACGTTCCCCGGGCCTTGTACCACGCACCGCCCGTCACACCATGGGAGTGGATCCACCGAAGGCGGTAAGCCAGCCAGCAATGGAGGCAGCCGACCACGGTGGAGTTCAGTGACTGGGGTGAAGTCGTAACAAGGTAGCCGTGGGGGAACCTGCGGCTGGATCCCCTCCTTTCTAAGGATGTTTCCACCAGGATGCTGCTTGCAGTCTTCTACAGGAAACGCCCAGCGGAAGACTCTGTCCAGGCCCCTCTGCGGCTGCTTGAGCCGTCCTCATATCCTTCACTTAGACACAAGCAGGAATGCGGCAGAAGATCTGCAGGTGCATTCCTTGCAGGGCGTACTCGCTCAGCTAGGAGAGCGCCTGATTCCCATTCAGGAGGTCCCTCGGTTCGAATCCGGGATAGGCTCCACAAGTCCTCAGCCCCCCTTCGGGTTGGTTCAAACAGCCGTCTTTCGGACTGACGATCCTGCGCTGCAGGATCGAGGCTCCACCCGCAGGCGCTCTAAGGAGCAGGAGACCCGCTGACCGCCGAGCAGGTTCAAGTCAATGCGCTCAGGTGGTTAGAGCGCACGCCTGATGGCGTGAGTCGGGTTGGAATCCTCCTCGACCCACCATTGCTCGTAGTGAACACCGGCTTCTGCTCGATGGATCATATCCAATAGCTGTCGTGTTGCCCCGCGCCGTCTGATCCCAGACGCGGCCTAGTTGTGCGGAACGACGGGCGAAATTGACATCGACCCGAGGCCGCCGGCCGCTGCATCTGCCCCCGCAAGCCGCCTTTCGGTTGTGCTCCTCGAACACTCGGCGTCTCATTCAGGTCTGGGCTCCCACCACTTGCAGCACACCCAAATTTTCCGAGAAAAATGCAATGCATTTGACATCAGAGACGCCAAGGCGCAGGCGCACTTCTTTCTGGGATCAAATCAAGCACTTGAAAAGAGCGTTTGGTGGATGCACTAGGCAGCAGAGCGATGAAGGACATTGATACCTACATTAAGCCATGGGGAGCCAGGAATATAGGCTTTGATCCATGGATATCCGAATGGGGAACTTCCTGACATTCTATTGTTGTTGCGTCATAGCGATGTGACGCAGTCATCAGCGGGTAAATCAGGTATCATAACCTGAACCGCAGGGTTTTGAAGCGAACCCGGGGAACTGAAGGCTTATCTAAGTACCTGGAAGAAATCAATGAGACTCGCTGAAAAGTGGCGAGCAGAAGCGCGGACCAGCCGAGCCTGGAAGAGTGACTGGAACTGTCTGGAAAAGGCAGGCCATAACTGGGTAAACAGCCCGTACAGGAAGCTCCTGGGACATATTAAGTGAAGACGCGGGACACGTAGAATCCTGTCTGAAGATCAGGGGACACGCTACCCGAGCTCAAAATGCTCACTGACCGATAGCGAACCGGTACTGTGAGAAAAATTGAAAAGCACCCCGACGAGGGTAGAAACGGCTACCTGAAACCGGACGCTTACAAAACGATCCGGAGGCATCGCCTGACGGCATGCCTTCCTCAATAGGTCAACGACTTGGTCTGTCGAGCAAGCAGCCGTCTGGTCGCCGAAGCGCAGCAAGCGAGTCTTAAAGGGCATGAGTTCGACGGATCAGACCATTCAGGTGATCCAGCAGCAGGCAGGATGAAGGTACGACAGCATGCTGGAGGTCGAACCAACACCAGTGAAAGAGTCTGGATAAGCTTGGCTAGAAGTGAAAAACCGGTAAACCTGGAGATAGCTGGTTCTCTGCGGCTGTTGACCGGCGCCTCGGACGAATACGCCAGGGGAGTAGAGCACTACATGGATGGTGGGGGCCCACAGCCTTACAGTCAGCAATCCGACCAAAGGTAATATCCGGAGACACACACGTGGTCTCT
>JAXHOJ010000019.1:0-6540 GCA_034519525.1 Gemmobacter sp.
CAGTTACGTATTGCTCGCTATGCTGCGTTGCAACATGCAAGGGAGCATCACCATGCTGACAGGCAAACGCGCCATCGTGACCGGGTCCAATTCCGGCATCGGGTTGGGGGTCGCCATCGAACTGGCCAAGGCCGGGGCCGAAGTGGTCATCAACAGCTTTACCGACCGGCCCGAAGATCACGCCCTTGCCGCACAGATTGCAGGCGATACCGGGACAACCGTGCGTTATATCGCCGCTGACATGTCGGATGGCGCGGCCTGCCGCGATCTGATTGCCAAGGCGGGGGGCTGCGACATTCTGGTGAACAATGCCGGCATCCAGCATGTCGCCCCGGTCGACGATTTCCCGATCGACAAATGGGACGCGATCCTGGCCATCAACCTGTCCTCGGCCTTTCACACCACCGCCGCCGCCCTGCCGGGGATGAAGGCGAAGGGCTGGGGCCGCATCGTCAACATCGCCTCGGCCCATGGGCTGACCGCCTCGCCCTTCAAATCGGCCTATGTCGCGGCCAAACATGGCGTGGTGGGCCTGACCAAGACCACCGCGCTGGAAGTGGCGGGCCAAGGCATCACCTGCAACGCCATCTGCCCCGGCTATGTGCTGACCCCGCTGGTCGAGGCGCAGATCCCCGACACCATGAAACAATATAACATGGACCGCGACACCGTGATCCGCGAAGTGATGCTGCTGCGCCAACCCTCGCGCCAATTCGCTACGGTTGAACAGATGGGCGGCACGGCGGTCTTTCTGTGTTCGGACGCGGCGGCCCAGATCACCGGCACCACGATCAGCGTGGATGGCGGCTGGACCGCGCTGTGACGCCCGGCAAAACGGCGCCGCTGCGGCTGTGTCTGGCCTTGCAGGGCGGCGGCGCGCATGGCGCCTTTACCAGGGCGTGCTGGACCGGCTGCTGGAAGACCCGGATCTGGAGGTGGCGGCCATTACCGGCACCTCGGCTGGGGCGCTCAATGCGGCAGCGCTGAAGGCGGGGCTGCTGGCGGGGGGCGCTGCGGGCGCGCGGGCGGCGCTGGACGGGCTTTGGTCGGCCATCGGGGATGTGGGCGATCTGCGCCTGACCACCTGGTTTCGCACGGCCTTTCCGCTGGCCGCCCTGTGGGGCGATGTGGCGGCGGCGGCCTCGCCCGTTTCGGCGACCGGGCTGGCAGCGCAGCTTTATTCCCCCTATGCTTGGGGCGATTTCTGGCGCAACCCCTTGCAGCCCATTGTCGAAGATTTCGACTTTTCAAAGGTTTGCGCAGGGCAGGGGCCGGATCTCTTCATCTCGGCCACCAATGTGCGCAGCGGCAAGATCCGCGTCTTTTCCCGGGGTGAAATCACGCCGGATGTCCTGCTGGCCTCGGCCTGCCTGCCGACGGTGTTTCAGGCCGTCACCCTGACCGATCCCGCAACCGGGCAGCCCGAGGCCTATTGGGATGGCGGCTATACCGGCAATCCGGCGCTGTTTCCGCTTTATCAGCCGCATCTGCCCGCCGATATCCTGATCGTGTCGATCAATCCCTTGCGGCGCGAGGCCCTGCCGCAAACCCCGGTGGAGATTCAGGACCGCATCAATGAAATCAGCTTCAACGCCGCCCTTCTGGGCGAATTGCGCGCCATCGCCTTTGTCAAACGGCTGATTGCCGAAGGGCGGATGCCCGCAGGCGCGATGAAGGATCTGAACATCCACCTGATTGCCGATGACGCGCTGATGAACAGCTTGGGCGCGGGCAGCAAGCTGAAACCCAGCCCCGGCCTGCTGGCCCAGCTCAAGACCGCCGGGCGCGCCGCCGCCGAGGATTGGCTGGCCCGCCATCGCAGCGCCGTGGGGCAGGGCAGTTCAGTCGATCTGCGCGGCCTCTTCGGTTAGGCGACGCGCGCATCCGTCCTCTGGCCGACGGCGCCAGCCAGCCCGGCCGAGACGATCAGCTTGACCACCTCATCCGCCTTCATATCCAGCAGGATCACGTCTTCCTCGCGGCACATACATCAGGATGCCCGAGGTCAGCGGCGTCAGCGCCACGAAAACAGCAATCATCTTGCGATCGGTGGGCAGTTTTTCGGCAATCTCGCCCTTGGCGGTGGTGGCGACAAAGCCGACAGCCCAACAGCCGGGGCGCGGAAATTCGACAAGGCAGGTCTTGTCAAAGCTCTTTTCCGATTTGGCAAAGAAGGTCTCGGTGATCTGCTTGAACCCGCCGTAGACCGATCTGACAACCGGCATCCGATCCACCAGCCGCTCGGCCTGGCCGATCAGGCTTGCGGCCCGAAGAACCCTTGGCGATCCAGCCGACGATGATGGTGAAGATCAGAAAGACGATGACGCCAATGCCGCGTGTCGGGAACATTAGACATCAGGGCCAAAGTAATAGGCCAGCGAACTGATCGGGGCGCCAGTGATAGGGGATCACCGGCAGGATCCAGCTATCGATCCAGCCGACGACCGTATAAATCAGATAGATGGTCAGGCCGATGGGCAGCACGACCACAAGCCCGGTCAGCAAAGCTGGCGCGCAGGCTGGCCAGAAGGCCGCGGCGTTTGGCAAGGTTCGGATCGGTCATGCAACGCCCCTGCCTGTCTTGAGCCACGCCCGAACCCTTGCACAGGGACCGGGGGGAAGGCCCGATTTTTCGACGAAGAATCGTCGCTTATGCCCGCTGTCTGGTCGATTTCGCACGGCGATGGCGGCGGCAAGGCGCGCATTGTTCAGCACCAGCGCGATGTTGGCTGGTCAGCGAGCGCGCCCTCGGTCAGCTCGAATAGATCCGGTCCAGCAGGAAGGGCGTCACCGCCTTGGCGGCGATGCCCTGGGCCTCCGCCTCGGCCAGGGCCTGTTCGATCACCGGCATGATCTCTGCGCGCGGAATCTCTGCCGCCACCGGGATCGGATTGGCCACCAACTGCCCGCCCTTCAGGCCAAGGGTCTGGCGCATCAGATGCGCGGCGGCGATCTGGCCGGGATCATCCATCCGCAGCGGCGCCTTCAGCCCCGAGTCGCGCGACCAGAAGGCCGGAAAAGCATCCTGCCCATAGGCAATCACCGGCACGCCTTGGGTTTCCAGCACTTCCAGCGTCTTGGGCAGATCGAGGATGGCCTTGGCCCCGGCCGCAACCACCGTCACCGGCGTCTGCGCCAGTTCCATCAGATCGGCGGAGATGTCGAAACTGGTCTCGGCCCCGCGATGCACGCCGCCGATGCCGCCCGTGGCAAAGACCGAGATCCCGGCCAGATGCGCGCAGATCATCGTGGCGGCCACCGTGGTGGCCCCGACGCCGCCGGTGCGCCAGGCAGCGCCGGCGCAGATCGGCGCCGGCTGAGCTTGCACGCGTCCTGGCGCCTGGCCCAAGCGCTCCAGCTGCGTCATCCGTCAGGCCGATGTGGATGCGCCCGTCCATGATCGCGATGGTGGCGGGCACGGCGCCCTCGGCGCGCACCTCAGCCTCGACCGCGCGGGCGGTCTCGACGTTCTGCGGCCAGGGCATGCCATGGGTGATGATGGTGGATTCCAGCGCCACGACGGCGCGCGCCGCGCGCTCGGGCATCGGCGACCTCGGGTGCAAATCAAGCGGCAGCGTCACGATCCGATATCTCCTGAAACGTAATGTCAGCCGCGGCACGCTAGAGGCGCGTTTCCAGCGCCGTGCTGCGCGCTCGCCGCCCGCTTCGGCCACGATATGGGCGGCCATGAAGGTATCGCCCGCGCCAGTGACCCGGCTGACCAGCACCTGCGGCGGATGGCCGGTGATGCACGCCATGGCCCCGCCGGCCTTCGTCGTCAGCGCGGGCTCGCCCGCCGTTGGTGACCAGCACGCGCGCCGCGCCTGGCCAGCAAGGCCCGCGGCGGCCTGCGGCGGCATGGCTGCGGCGGCGCAGATCAGCCCGGCTTCTTCAAGGTTGACATAGAGCGTCGCGCTGCGGATGGCCCGAGCAGGGGCAGCAGACGCTCTGCCTTGCCCGGGCTGGCCGGGGCCACCCGCAGATCGGCGCGGGCAAACAGCGGCGACGCGGCAATGTCGGCAAGCAGCGCCTCGGTCAGGTTGCCATCCAGCGCGATCAGCCCCGCATAGGGCGCATCCCGCGACCCAAGGCTGCCATCGGCCAACGGGGCCGCAGGATCTTGTCGCCCGCCGCTTCCAGCGAATGCGCATCGGCAATCGCGGCGATCAGCCCGTTGGCCCCCTCGATCGCCATATAGCGGTCGGTCGGCAGATCATCAGACCGGTAGACATGCGCGCAATCCAGACCCATGCGCAAGGCGGCGGCCACCAGCTCGTCACCCTCGGGATCGCGCCCGATCGCGGTCAGCAGGCCGGGCTGCAAGCCAAAGCGGGTCAGCGTCATCGCGATGTTCATCGCAACGCCGCCCGGCAGCCGCGTGATGCGCCCCGGCACATCCGACCCCAGCCGCAGGGACGCGGGCGCGCGGCCGATGATGTCCCACAGGACCGATCCGATGCAAAATATCCGGGGTATTAATGCCGCTTGTCGCCCGAACCGCGCGCCCACGCAATAGGGTGCGCAATCCCTGGCGCAACATCCCCCTTCAACCTGATCCAAATATCCAATTCCGCCCGCAGCCCCCCTTGACCGGCCAGACGCCTTGCGCGAAACGAAAGCCATGGTTCCGCCGACATGACTCAGTCAGATCACCCGGCATGAATATCTGGAGGCCCGGCTTTCGGTCGGCGCGCCGCGCCGCCGAGATTGCCGGCCCTGTCGCGCGAATATTCCGACCTCAAACCCGTGGTGACCCAGATCGCCGCCTATAGACGGTCACTTCGACGATCTGGCTGGCCAGGGCAGGCGTGCTGTCCGGACCCCCGAGATGAAGGCCACGGCCGAGGAGAACTTTGCCAGCCTCAAGGCCCGCATCCCCGAACAGGAACGGGCCGTCCTGGCGCTGTTGCCAAAGGATGCCGCCGATGCGCGGCCCGCCATTCTGGAAATCCGCCCCGGCACGAGCGGCAGAAGGAAACCAGCCTTTTTCGCCTTTGATCTGGCGCGGATGTATCAGCGCTATGCCGAACGCATGGGCTGGCGGTTCGGTGCTGGAGCAACGGCTCTCCGATCTGGGCAGGATCAAGGATTTCACCGCCCATGTGCAGGGCGAAGGCGTCTTTGCCCGGCTGGAAATACGAAGGCGGGCACGCATCGCGTGCAGCATAAATTACCTGAAACGGTAGGCGGGCGCATCCACACCTCTGCCGCCACGGTGGCCGTCTTGCCAGGCTGAAGAGGTCGATCGTTCTGCCGCCGATATCCGCATTGATACGATGCCGCTGGCAGAGGCAGGCGGGCAACATGTAATTACCACCGATTCCGCCGTCCATCACCCATCACCCACTGGCATCATTGTCACCAGTTCCGAAAAGCCAGCATCCGCAGCCTGCGGGGTGCGTATGCGGTGCTGCCCGCCTGTTCGAGATGGAGCGTGCCCGCGTCGATCAGGCCCGTGCCGCCGATCGCAAGGCACAGGTCGCTCCGGGCGACCAGTCCGAACGCATCCACCTACTCTTCTGGGCGACCGCATGACCGATCACCGCATCAACCTGACGCTTTACGCCCTGCCGCAGATCCTTGAGGGCGACCTGACTGCCATCATCGACGCGCTGACCGCCGAGGATCAGGCCACCCGTCTGGCCGAGATGGACGCATGACCCAGACGCCCCAAGATCCTGCAACGGGTCAAAACCCTGTTTCGCGCCGCCGTCGCACAATTGACCGCGGCGAGGCCTGCCCGATGCCGCCCGCGATGTGCGGCTTTTGCTGGCCCATCGCTTGGTCTGGCGCCCGACCGGCCTGATGATCGCCACGATCTACATCGCGCCCGAGGCCGCAGCCGCCTTTGCCACCCTGATCGCCGCACGGGCCGAAGGGCGCCCGGTCAGCCAGATCCTCGGGCGCCGTCGCTTCTGGGGGCGCAGTTTCCGCGTCACCCACGATGTGCTGGACCCGCGCCCCGAAACCGAGGCCCTTGTGGCCGAGGCGCTGACCCAGCCCTTTACCCGCCTGCTGGATCTGGGCACCGGATCAGGGGCCATTGCCCTGTCGCTTTTGGCCGATCAGCCTGAGGCCAGCGGCCTTGCCACCGATCTTTCCCCGCCCTCGACGTGGCGCGCGCAGCAATGCCGCCGTTCTGGGCCTGTCGGATCGGCTGAGCTTTCAGATCGCCAACTGGTTTGACGGGGTTGAAGGGCCGTACGATCTGATCGTCTCCAACCCGCCCTATATCAGCGCCGCCGAGATGGCGGGGCTGGATCCCGGTGTGCTGGATGAGACCTGGCCCTCAGCCCCGGCATGGCGACGGGCTGGATGCCTACCGCGCCATTGCCGCAGGCGCCACGGCGCGGTTGGCGCCGGGCGACGGCTTCTGGTCGAGATCGGCCCCACCCAAGGCGCACCCGTGGCTGCGCTGTTCACCGCCGCCGGGCTGCTGGATCCCCGCATCCTGCCCGATTTTGATCGGCGTGACCGCGCGGTTCTGGCCCATGCCCCCGCGCTGATCCCGGCCTGACCTGCAACGAGCAATACGTAACT
>JAXHOJ010000025.1:0-8183 GCA_034519525.1 Gemmobacter sp.
AAGTTACGTATTGCTTTGCGGGCCACCAGCGGGCGCGGCGGCCAGCGTTCAGCACCCGCACCCGGGCCCGCCGGTCAGGATATTGACCACGCCGGGCGGAAAGCCCGCCTCATGCACCAGCCGGGCAAATTCGAGCAGCGGTGCCGGACCATCTTCGCTGACGCCTTGACAACCAGAGTGCAGCCTGCGGCCAGCGCCGGGCCGATCTTCACCGCCGACAGGAACAGCTGGCTGTTCCAAGGCACGATGGCCGCCACCACGCCCACAGGTTCGCGACGCGTCCAGACCTCCATATCCGGCTTGTCGATCGGCAGATGCGCGCCTTCGATCTTGTCGGCCAGACCGGCATAGTAGCGGTAATATTCCGCGACATAGGCGATCTGGGCCGAGGTTTCGCGGATGATCTTGCCGGTGTCGCGGGTCTCCAGCGCGGCCAGACGCGGCTGCGCATTGACCTGCACGAGATCGGCAAGCTTGTAGAGCAACTTGCCGCGCGCCGTCGCGGTCATGGCCGGCCATTCGCCCGTCCACAGCGCACGCTGGGCTGCCTTCACCGCGCGATCGACATCATCCTCGCGCGCTTCGGCCATCGCCGCCCAGACGACCCCGGTTGCGGGATCGATCGACTGTCGAACTGCGCCGCGCCGTCTTCGAACGTGCCGTCGATATAGCTGCTGAAAGCTGTCCATGGCCAGCCCTCACTCAGGCAAAAGCAGGCATCACATCGCGGATCAACCGTTCAAGCGAGGCCTTCTTGCGGGCAAAGCTCATGCCGGTGTCGATCCAGAAGCTGAATTCGTCATATCCCAGCGCCTCATAGGTCTTGATGCGGGCGATCACCTCGGCCGGTTCACCGATGATCTGGTTCTTGCGCATCGCTTCCGCCGAATAGAACGGATGCGCGGCGATTTCGGCCTCGGTCAGGTCGCTGGATCAGCCCCTGCGCGAAATCGGACGTTCATTTTTGAACCAGGCGACGAAGTAGCAGTAGAACTTGTTGATCTCCTGCGCGGCCAGCTGTGCGTCGGCCTCGCTTTCGGCAACATAGGCATGGCGCAGCACCATGATCTTCGGCCGCGGCACTTCGGGGTGATTGGCACAGGCGGTGTTGAACCGCTCCATCAGGCTGACAACCTCCTCGTCACCCAGATGCAAGGGCGTCACCTGCACATTGCAGCCCTGGGCCACGGCAAAATCATGGCTGCTGGGATCGCGCGCCGCCACCCAGATCGGCGGCCCTCCGGCCTGCAGCGGCTTGGGCGAGGATGTGGTCTTCGGGAATTGCCAGTATTCACCGTCATGGGTGTAATCGCCTTCCCACAGCGCCTTCACGGCAGGCACCAGTTCGCGCATCCGCCCGCCCGCGCCCCAGGCATCCAGCCCCGGCAGCAGGCGTTCATATTCAAAGCTGTAGGCGCCGCGTGCGATGCCCAGATCCAGCCGCCCATCCATGAGGATATCGGCCATCGCCGCCTCACCGGCCAGCCGGATCGGGTGCCAGAAGGGCGCGATCACCGTGCCGGTGCCAAGGCGCACATTGCGGGTGCGCCGCGCCAGATCGACAAGGTTCAGCAGCGGGTTGGGCGCGATGGTGAAGTTCATGCCATGATGCTCGCCCGTCCAGATGGCGTGCATCCCGCCTTCGTCGGCGATGCGGCAGAGTTCGATCATCTCGTCATACAGCTGGCGCTGGTCGTCCTCGGCCGACACGCGCTCCATATGGATGAACAGCGAGAATTTCATGGGTGCTTCCTTTCCGCGACGGGTGCGACGCGCCCCTGCTCATGGGTGCCGAAATAGGTGCCGTAATTGCCCAGCCGCGATTCCGCAGCCAGAGCGCTTGCAGCGATGTCACGCACGGCGCGGATCGGTGACATCGGCCAGCGCCTGCGCCTGGACAGATCGACAAAACCGCCGTTCGCAGGCGTGGCCGGCCCTGGTCCGCGGCAAAGAAAGGCCACATGCTGCCCGTGCCCAGTATCGTCATAGACAGCATAGACAAAGCCCGGCGTCGGCAGTCAGCCCGACTGTCTCCGCGATCAGCGCGGACAGTGCGGCCTGCACCCCTTCGCGCCCGACACGGGCGGTGGGCAGCGTCAGCCCGCCCTGGCCATCATCCTGCAGCAGCACGCCGCCTTCGGCCTGCAGGATGGCCGAAACCAGCACATCCGGCCCGGCGGGCGATTGTGCCCCGGTCTGCGCCGGGGTGAAATAGCTGCCGCGATAATAGCCAAGCCCGGGGGCAGGCGTGGCCTCGAAGCCTGCGACACGGCCGATCAGGATGGCATGGTCGCCCGCCTCGATCACCTGATGCAGATGGCAGTCGAACCAGGCCGATACCCCGGCGATCAGCGGCGATCCGGCAGGCCCGCGCCGCCAGTAGACGGTGGCAAAGCGGTCTGCCACCGGCCGGGCGAAGGTGGCAGAGACATCTTTCTGCGCCTCTGACAGGATATTGACGGCAAAGCCCTGCCCGGTGGTGAAGGCCGCCCAGTTGGCCGAGGTGCGCGCGATCGACACCAGCAGCAATGGCGGATCGAGCGAGACCGACGAAAAGGAATTGGCGGTAAAACCCAGCGGCTGGCCTTCGGCATCCATCGTGGTCACCACGGTCACGCCGGTCATGAAACAGCCGAAGGCATCGCGCAGGGCTCTCGCGGTCTGACATCATAGTCTCTCCCATGGTCCAGAGGACCGAACGTTTCAAGTCGTTGCCAACCAGTCGGCGCAAGCGCTCGCATTGACCGCTTCCGGCGCCGTCAGGTTCACCATGTGGCGGTGTCCCTCGATCACCACCGCTCGTCCTCGGCGAGCAGCAGCGGCCATATCCCGCGCCATGTCGGCGGTCGAATTCAGGCTCGCCATCCCCGGTCAGAAACAGCGCCGGGCATCCGACCCGAGGCCAGCAATCCGCGTAGATGCCATCTCCGCCGGCAAAGGCGGCGTAGGCAGCGGCATAGCCGTGCCGGGTCGACAACCTGCAGCAGGTCCCGCACCAGCGCATGCAGGCTTCGGCTTGCTGTCGTCGCCGAGAACCAGCGCGCAAGCGGCGCCACCCGATCAAACGCACCCTGAACGCGATCTGTCCTTCGCCCGCGCTTCCACGGCCTTGCGCGCATCCGGCCCCGCGACGATACACGCCATTCAGCAGCGCAACGCGGCGCACCTGCCCAGGGTGCCGTCGCAACGATGCCGCCGCAATCAGCGCGCCCATCGAGTGACCCGCGACGTTCACCGTTCCCGGCTCCAGCGCTTCATCACAGCGAAGCGCCGTGAACCATTCGGACATAGCGCGACAATTCAGGCGTGCCCGCTAGTATCCGAAAACCGTGACCGGGCAGATCCACCGCGATCACCACGAAATCCGCTCGCCAACGCGGTCTATCTGCGGCCGCCAGGCTTCGATGCGCATGCCGACACCGTGGATCAGCACGACGGGCTTCGCAACCCTCGCCCCGCCCAGATAGGCTGCGCCAGACGGCAGCGCCGTCAGACCGCGGCAGGATTTGCGACATCGTGGCCCAGCTCCTTCAGGTCCTGATAGCGGTCGCCGATGCGATGATGCGGGCGGCCGCCGATGGAAGCACCAAGCGCGATGACAATCTCGTCCGCAGCGGGCGCATCCGGGATGGCGCACTGGATGGTCAGGTAATGCGAACGGCGACCTTCGTCATTCTTGTCCATCAGCGGGATCATGATCGGGCGCATTTGGCCGGACCGCGCGTATTGGTGAAGGCGAGATAGGTCTTGGCCCCGACCGCCTGTCGGTAATGGTTGCCAAAGCGCAGCGTGTGGATGAGCGCCGAGGCGTGTTCCACCTCGCCATCCAGCCCCACCACGGCTGCCTTGCCATAGCCTTCGACCTTGTCACCGCCACCGGCCGCATCAATCATCATGCCCGGTCAGCAGCTCACCCAGTATCGGCGCCAGCTGCGTGGATTGCAGGCTTCAGGTCCTCGACAAAGCCCTCGCCCCGCCCAGGGGTTGCTGCACAACCGCCGCCGCCGCGATCAGCTGTCAGCGGAACTTGGCCGCCGCGCGCCCCCTCGATCGAACGTCCTTTCGACGTGTCAGAAGCGTCTTGCGGATCAGAACGGTCATCTCGATACCTCCGTCGTCTATGATCTGGTCATATGTTGGTATACCATAAGACCACATGTCAAGACATTCTTGCCATCGTGCTTGCAGACCGATAAAGTCACCCCATGCAAAATGATGCCCATAGTGATCTGAAGATTGAACAGGCGCCGCAGACGCTGCGCGAAATCGCGGTCGACAGGCTGCGCAGCGCCATCATTGCCGGGCGCTTTGCCAGCGGCACCCGGCTGGTGGAGCGCACGCTCTGCGATCAGCTGGGTGTGTCGCGGTCTGTCGTGCGCGAGGCCATCCGCTATCTGGAGGCCGAGGGGCTGGTAGAAATCGCCCCGCGCAGCGGGCCGGTTGTGGCGCGGCTGGATTGGGCGCAGGCGCGCGGCAGATCTATGATATCCGGCTGCTGCTGGAAGCACAGGCCGCCGCCGATTGCGCCCGGCGCGCGGATGCTGCGATCAAGGCGCAGCTGTCAGCTGCACAGGCGGTGCTGGAGGCGGCATTTTCCGATGCACAGCCGCAGCGGCTTTATGATGCGACGACACAGTTCTATCAGGTGATCTTTCTGGCCGCCGGTCAGGATATCGCATGGGAAATCGTGCAGCGGCTGAATGGGCGGATTTCGCGGCTGCGGGCGCTGACGCTTGCCAGCACCGACCGGCATGTGAAGGGTCAGGTTCGCATGGCCCGGATCTGCAAGGCAATTCTGGCCAATGACCCCGAAGCCGCAGCCCAGGCCGTGCGCGATCACCTGACCGAAGCCGCCGAGATTGCGCGCCGCCTGCTGGAACACGAGGCACGGGCCGGGGCGGGCGCGGCATGACCGCCTATTGGATTGCGCATGTCACGGTAACGGATGCCAAGGCCTATGCCGGCTATCAATCGCTGGCGCCTGCGGCCTTTGCCCGGCATGGCGCCCGGTTTCTGGCCCGGGGCGGCGCCTCCGAGGTGCTGGAGGGCCCCGAACTGGCGCGGCATGTCGTCATCGCCTTTCCCAGCCTGCAGGCGGCGCGCGACTGTTATCACTCGCCGGAATATCGCGCGGCCCGCGCCAGCCGGGCGGGGGCCTGCATCGCCCATGTGGTGATCGTGGAGGGGCTTGCTGATGCCGATCCTGTGCCGGAAGGCGGGCTTTCGCCCCAACCGGGCGTCCTGCCCGGAAAGTGAAGCGTTCGATGATTGACAGCAGGCGCCCGGCGTCTCAGGGTCAGCCAAGTGAGGGCGTGGCGGCTGCAGCAGCATCCGCGTGACCCGGCAGATCAGAAGTTTGGGACGCGGCATGGCAGAGGGCGGAACCATCAACCGCGATGACGGGCAAGAATCAGCAGGGAGCGGCAAGGCTGCGGGCAGGGTGGACCGGCAACCCGGGCGCTTTGCGATCCGGCAGCCGCTGATCACCGATATCTCGGCGGCACGCTGGCTGCTGTTTGTGATTCTTGCGGCCTCGATCTATTTCTTTCACGGCTTTCTGGTTCCGGTGCTGGCGGCGATGGTCATCGCGCTGGCAAGCTGGCCGATCCGCACGCGCGTTGTGCAACGCTGGAATCTGGGGCGCACCTGGGCTGCCAGCCTGATGCTGCTGGTCTTGGTGTGTTTTCTGGTGGCCCCCATAGCCTTTGCGCTGTTCTATGCCTTTGCCGAATTGCAGATCTGGGTCAGCTGGGCGATCGAGGTGAACACTGTGGGCGAACCGCCGCCGCTGTGGTTTGCCGAACTGCCACAGGTGGGCAACTGGCTGCAGGAACAGTGGCGCGATCATATCGGCCGCCCCGGCGCGATCAGCGAACTGGTGCAGCTGGTCAGCGGGTCGAACATCGGGGCGATCTATCGCGGCGTGGTCACCGCCGGCGCGCTGGCCTTCCATCTGGCGCTGACGCTGCTGTTCATGCTGATTACCCTGTTCGTCCTCTACCGCGATGGTGACCGGCTGGCGGCCCAGATCGACCGGGTCGGGCTGCGCATCCTGCCCACCCGGTGGGACAGGCTGTCGCGCGTGGTGCCGGCCACCATCAGCGCCACCGTCACGGGCATGACGCTGATCGCCATTGGCGAAGGGGTGATTCTGGGCATTGCCTACTGGATTGCCGGGGTGCCCTCGCCCGTCACCTTTGGCGTCATCACCGGGTTCATGGCGCTGATCCCCGGGGGGGCGCCCCTGTCCTTCACGCTGGTGTCGATCTATCTTGCGGCCAGCGGATCACCGATTGCCGGGGCCGCGCTGTTTGCCTGGGGCACGACAGAGCTGTTCATCGTCGACAAGACCATCCGCCCGGTGCTGGTGGGGGGGCCGGTCAAGCTGCCGTTCCTGCCCACCTTCTTTGGCCTGATCGGCGGGGTGAAAACCATGGGCATCGTCGGGCTGTTTGTCGGCCCGGTGCTGATGGCGCTGCTGGTCAGCATCTGGCGCGAATGGCAGCGCGAAATCCTGCAGGAAACCACGCCGGTGCCGGTGGATGATGCGCCGCGTTAGGCTGGGCGATAGCCGCAGGTGCCTGCCTGAAACCGCGCGGCCCATGGGGTGCCGATGATTTCGCGCTGGCGCGCTGCTGCTGCGGCAGCTTCTGCAGAAACTGTGGGTTGTGGCCCTGCTTTACACCTGCCTTGGCATCGGCACCGCCTTTCTGGCCCCGGCCATCGGGCCGTTCCTGCCCGAAGGTCTGGGAGAAAGGCTTGGCTCCGGCGCGGTGGAAAGCGTGCTGTCGGTGCTGGCCAGTTCGATGCTGGCGGTGGTGACCTTTTCGCTGGGCATCATGGTTTCCGCCTTCACCGCTGCTGCCGGGGCCGTCACGCCCCGCACCACCACGCTGCTGAAGGCCGACCGGACAACGCAGCGGGTGCTTTCCACCTTTCTGGGCTCTTTTCTGTTCAGCCTGATCGGGATCATCGCGCTCAAGGCCGGGGTCTATTCCGACAATGATCGTCTGGTGCTGTTTGCGGTCACCATTCTGGTGGTCGGCATCATCGTCGTGGCGATCCTGCGCTGGATCGCACATCTGACAGTGTTCGGCCTGATGAACGATTCCATCGCCAAGGTTGAAACTGCGGCGCAGATTCCTGGCGCTGGTCGTGCAGCGGATGGCCGCGCCCTGGCCTGGGGGGCCATGCGTTTGACGGGGCACAGCCTTCCGGCGCAGAGCCGGTGGCCCACCCCGAGATCGGCTATCTCTGCCATGTCGACATGCCGGCGTTGCAGGATGTGGCAGACCAGTTCGGGCTGCGCCTGTATCTGGCCGTGCAACCGGGCAGCTTCCTGCATCCGGCACAGCCTGCACTCTGGCTGCTGCGGGATGGCACCGGCCAGCAGACCGGCGGGCGGGAAGATTTCGATCCACGCATCCTGACAGATGCCCTGACGGTGTCGATCACCCGAAACTTCGATCAGGATCCCCGCTTCGGCCTTGCCGTTCTGACAGAAATCGCCGAGCGGGCGCTGTCTCCGGCGGTGAATGATCCGGGCACGGCGATTGACATTCTGGGCCGCGCTGTGCGGCTGCTGGCGCCCTGGGCGGAACGGCGGGCGGTCACGCTGGATTTTCCGCGCCTCTGGGTGCCGCCGCTGCATGTGGCGGATGCCTTTGAAGATGTCTTTCCCCCGATCGCCCGGGATGGCGCCGCCATTTTCGCGGTCCAGATCCGCCTGCAGAAATCGCTGCTGGCCCTGACACAGATCGCGCCGGCTGTCTTTGGCCCTTCGGCAATCGTGCAATCCGCCGAGGCCATGGCCCGCTGCCGCGACCATATGCTGCCCTCTGAACAGGACAGGTTGCAGGCCGTTGTCGCGGCCATCTCGCAGGCCGCCGATACAGGCCGCGCCCGCCCGATCTGATCCACAAATCCAGTGGCGGCACGGCAGCACAAGGGCGGAAAGCCCTTTTTCCCCGCTTCGGGTTGAGCTTTTGATCAAAATATGGCAAAAGCTCAACATAACTGCCAGCCCCCGGCGCTGGCCTATCTGCTGCTACGGTGGCTTTTCCGGCGGCACTGGCCTTGGTCATCCCCCGTCGCACGCCCTCCGTCGCACCCAATGAAAAGGACAGCTGTTGACAGAGCCTCATCCGGTTCCGAACGATCCCGCACCCCCCGAAGCCATCCCT
>JAXHOJ010000030.1:0-8952 GCA_034519525.1 Gemmobacter sp.
AGAAGCTACGTATTGCTGCTTCCTTGAAAAAGCTGGCACCTACAACCCGCTGCTGGCCAAAGACAGCGAAGACCGCGTCAAGCATGGATGTGGAGCGTGTGAAGCATTGGCTGGGCCAGGGCGCACAGCCGACCGACCGTGTCGCGCGCTTGCTGGAAGCTGCGGGCATCGTGGAAAAGAAAGTCCGCAGCAACCCGAAAGCTGCCGTCCCGGGCAAAGCCATGGCCGAGCGTGCCAAGAAGAAAGCCGCCCGCGCAGCCGCCCCGGCGGAAGAGTGATCGCAGGCTGCCATGCGCGGCAGCTATGCCCCTGATTTCAGGGCTGAACTTTGGGATCTGATGCGCTGGCGGCGCGATGTGCGCCGCTTTCGCACCGATCCTGTGGAGGCAGCGGTTCTGAACCGCTGCCTTCAGGCATTTGCGCTGGCCCCCTCGGTCGGCCTGTCAGAGCCGTGGCGGATCATCCGGGTGCAAAGCCCGGCGGCCCGAAACGCGGCGATTGCGAATTTCGAAGCGGCCAATGCCGAGGCGCTGGCCGCCTATGCCGGAACTGCGGCGCAGGATGGATCGGTGGACCGGGCGGCGCTTTATGCGCAGCTGAAGCTGTCCGGTATGCGCGAGGCGCCGGAACATCTGGCGGTGTTCTGCGATGAAGGCACCGCCAAGGGCGCGGGGCTTGGCGCGCAGACCATGGCCGAAACGCGGGCCTATTCGGTTGTCGGCGCCATCACCCAGTTCTGGCTGGCGGCGCGGGCCGAAGGCCTGGGGTTGGGCTGGGTGTCGATCCTGGATCCGGCCCGGCTGGCGCAGGATCTGGCGGTGCCGCCGGGCTGGCGCCTGATCGGCTATCTGTGTCTGGGTTTCCCCGAAGAAGACAGCGAAACCCCCGAACTTGAACGCGCGGGCTGGGAAAGCCGCGCCCCTGCGCTTATCATGGAGACGCGCTGACATGACCGACCGGATTTGTGTTGGGGCCATTGCCGGTTCCTTCGGGGTGCAGGGCGAGGTGCGGCTGAAAAGCTTTTGCGCCGAACCCACCGCCATTGCCGATTACGGCACGCTTTACACCGAAGACGGCAGCCGCAGCTTCAAGGTCAAGCTGACGCGCCCGGTGGCCGGCGGTCTGGGCGCCCGGCTGACCGGCATTGCCACCAAGGAAGAGGCCGATGCGCTGAAAGGGGTGAACCTTTACGCCGACAAGGATCGCCTGCCGCGCCTGCCCGATGACGAATATTACTATGCTGATCTGATCGGGCTGGAGGTGCGCGATCCGGGCGGCAGCGCCATCGGCACGGTGGCGGCGGTGCATAACCATGGCGCCGGCGATATTCTTGAAATCAACGGGCCGGGCCTGCCGCGCGGGCTGCTGCTGCCCTTTACCATGGCCAATGTGCCGCTGGTGGATATGGCGGCGCGCTGCCTGATCGCGGATCTGCCGGAAGGGCTGGAGTGACGGCGGCGCTGGACGCAGGGCCAAAGCCGCGTCATGCTGTGTGTCGGCCCCGGTGCGATGTTCTGCGCCGGGCGGGGGCGTAAATGTTGCGAATCGGTTTGCTGCGGGGCGCAGCGATCTTGCTTTATCTTGGGCCGGTGCTGGCCGGTGCGGCTGACTTTTCCTGGTCGGCCGTGCCTGCATTTGCCGCCATCTTTCTGCTGTGGCTGGTGGTGATCCGCCCGCAGGACTGGCCGGACCATCCGCGCGCCTGGCTGGCACCTCCGGCCTGGCTGGCGCTTCTGGGCCGCGCGGCGGTGCAGCTGGTGCTGGTCAGCGCCTGTTTCGCCTTTGGTCGCGCCTTCGGCCATGTCACGGGGTTTGAACCCGTGTTCGGTGTGGGAATGCCGCTGGCGCTTTCCTTCATCGCGGTGCCTCTGGCGCGGATGGTGTTCGATCCCGAACGCAACGTGGCGATGGATCAGCTGCTGGACGAGGCGCTGCTGGGCATCACCGCGCCCGGCCCGGCGCGGCCGCGTGTGGCGGCGGTGGGGGCGGCGCAGCTGTTCGCGGCGCTGGATGCGCTGCCCGCTGATACCCCCCTGGCCGAGGTTGAGGGCTGCCTGACGCGGCTTGACGCGCAGATCCAGACGGCGCCGCTCTATGATGCGCTGCTGACGCGGGTGCAGGCCGCCCCGCTGTCGCTGCCTTTGCGGGCGGCCTTCGTGCTTCATGCCACCTCGCAACCCTGTGCCGAGGCCTGCCGGGGCCGGGCGGCGCCGGTGCGGGCGCTGCAGGTGGCCAGTGGCGATGACCGGCTGCTGGCGCTGGTGGCCCGGCGCTGCATCCTGCTGCTGAACGCCGATGCCGATGCCTGGGGCGATTGCCCCAATACCGGCGCGCTGGAGGCTGCGCGCAGCGCTGCAGGCCCCAGTGCCGCCGCCGCGCTGGCCGATCTGATCGCGCTGAACCGCCAGCTTGCACCGCTGAACGGTCTGGACCCCGCGCCGTGATCTGCGCGGGGCGGCTTTCCGTCGGCCTGCGCCCGCGTTACAAGGCGGCATGACCGAAGAAACCGATCCGCCCGAAACCGCAAGCCCGCCGCCAAAAGCCGGGGGCAAAAGCCATGGCCGCCTGTCCATCTCGGCCAGCCTGCAGCCGCGCGACCTGATGGCGCCGCAGCGGGTGCGCGGCGCCTGGGTGGCAAAGATCATCACCCTGTTCCCCGAGGCGTTTCCCGGCACTCTGGGCCTGTCGCTGACCGGCAAGGCGCTGGATATGGGGCTGTGGTCGCTGGAGCCCATCGACCTGCGCCCCTTTGGCGATCGGCACGCATCGCGAATGTCGATGACACGCCCGCTGGCGGCGGCGCGGGCATGGTGCTGCGCGCCGATGTCGTGGCCCGCGCGCTGGATCAGGCGGCCATCGGCACCCCGGCGGATCGCAAGCGCTGGCCCGTGGTGTTTCTGTCACCGCGCGGCAAGCCCTTCACCCAGGCCCGGGCGCAGCAATGGGCGCAGGCCGATGGCCTGACCCTGATCTGTGGCCGGTTCGAGGGCGTGGACCAGCGGGTGATCGACGCCTATGGCGGTCGAAGAGGTATCCTTGGGCGATTTCGTCCTGACCGGCGGCGAGATCGCGGCTCAGGCCTTGATCGACGCGACGGTTCGCCTTATACCCCGCGTGCTTGGGAATCAGGCGTCCACCGAGGAGGAATCCTTCTCGCACGGGCTTCTGGAACATCCCCAATACACGAAACCCGCCCTCTGGGAAGGCCGCGAGATACCGGAAACGCTTCAATCCGGACATCACGCGAAGATAGCCGACTGGCGGAAGGATATGGCCGAAAGGCTGACGAAAGAACGCAGACCTGATCTCTGGCGGGCTTACTGTGCCAAACACGGTAGGGACCCGGGCGAAGACCGAGAGCTCTGAGGACGCACCAACTTTGCGGAACAACCGCAAGCAACAGTAAGGAACTGCGATGAACCTGATCGCGCAACTCGAGGCCGAGCAGATCGCCGCCCTCGGCAAGACCATCCCGGATTTCAAGGCCGGCGACACCATCCGCGTCGGCTACAAGGTGACCGAAGGCACCCGTTCGCGCGTGCAGAACTATGAAGGCGTCGTGATCGGCCGCAAGGGCGGCGCGACCATCTCCGCCTCGTTCACCGTGCGCAAGATCTCGTTCGGTGAAGGCGTGGAACGCGTGTTCCCGCTGTATTCGACCAACATCGATTCGATCGAAGTGGTGCGTCGTGGCCGTGTGCGTCGCGCCAAGCTGTATTACCTGCGCGACCGTCGCGGCAAATCGGCCCGTATCGCCGAAGACACCAACTACAAAGCCAAAGCTGAGTAAGGAGCGGCGCCATGAAACAGGGCATCCACCCCGAATATCACTTCATCAACGTGAAGATGACCGACGGCACGATTTTCCAGACCCGCACCACCTGGGGCAAGGAAAACGACACCATGTCGCTCGACATCGACCCGCTGTCGCACCCCGCCTGGACCGGCCAGACCGCCAAGCTGATGGACACCGGCGGCCGCGTGTCAAAGTTCAAGAACAAATACGCCGGTCTGGGTTTCTGATCCAAGCTGTCGCTTTTGTGGCAGAATGACCACGGGCGCGCCATTGGCGCGCCCTTTTCCATTTGCATCTTCCGCCCAAGACACAGGGGGCAGGGCAGATGGCCACGATCACATTCCACAACGGCAGCGGAGACGCCGCCGACATCCGGGTCTTGTTCGGGCTGACCGGCCAGACCGAAGCGGCAGTGACCGTGCAGCAAGCCCCGGACAGCCTTTTGGCAAACGATGGGGCGGGGCACATGTTCGCGCTGGCTTTGGCCGGGGATGGCGGCCCGCGCAGCGGTTGGGATGCCGATCTTGCGCAGGCCCTGATCCAGACGCAGGGCCCCCGCGGCGAGCTGCGCGCCGCTTTCACCGCCGATCTGTTCGGCCCGATCGCGGCCCGCAGCCTGCTGGATGGCGGGCTGAACAGCTATTGGGCGGAAAACGCCATCACCTATGATGACACCGGCGGCGCCAACCACATGCTGGGCGGTGGCCAGGGGGATCTGTTCATGATCCGGGGTGGCGGTGATACCGCTCTGGGCCAGGGCGGAGACGACGTATTCCTGCTGTTCACGCTGACCAAGGATGAATTCGCCGTTGCGGATCTTGCTTCGACGCTGGCAGGCGGCGCGGGCAAAGATCAGATTTCGGTCCGGTCCGATCAATATGGCGCCGGGGTCGTGGATGTCGGGCATTGGACCATCCGTTCCGTCGAGGCGCTGGATTTCGAAGCCGGCGCCACTCTGGCCCTGCAGGCCGGGCAGTTCGGTGCGGGGGGCATCAGCCGCAGCGCATCGGTCACCGGCTATGAGACCCGGCTGCAGATCACCATGGCAGAGGGCGGCACCCTGTCCCTGGCGCAGCTGTCCTATGATACACCCGGCCTGCACCGGATCATGGTCACCGGATCACAGATGGCAGATCGCATCACCGGCCATGCCAGCAGCGATGACCTGCTTGTGGGGCAGGGCGGCCATGACCGGCTTCGCGGCCTTGCGGGCGATGACAGCCTGCGCGGCGGGGCCGGTGACGACTGGCTGGCCGGGGGGGCCGGGGCCGATACCCTGCGCGGCGGCGCGGGGGATGATACGCTGTGGGGTGGGGCTGGCGCCGATCAGTTTGGCTTCGTGCCGGGCGGCGGTGCCGATGTGATCCGCGATTTCGCTGCCGACGAAGACCGTATCGACCTGACGGCCTTCGGCGGCCTGACCAGCTTTGCCGATCTGGCCGATGCGCTTGTCAGCCTGCGCCCCGGGGTCAGCCAGCTTGTTCTGGCCGAAGATCTGCGCCTGACGATCCATCATGCGTCGGAACAGCCACTGACGGCGGATGACTTTCTGTTCTGAACCCGCTGGGCGCGCTTCGCGCTTTCCTCCTGCTGCAGCCGCAACTAAGAAGTGCGGGCGGAAAGATCCGGGAATTCAGGGGCGGCCATGGCGCATATCATCGTTGTCGGCAACGAAAAGGGCGGTTCGGGCAAATCGACCACCTGTATGCATGTTGGCACCGCGCTCGTGCGGATGGGCTTCCGTGTCGGCGCGCTGGATCTGGATCTGCGGCAGCGCAGCTTTGGCCGCTATGTCGAAAACCGGCGCGCCTGGCTGGCCCGCAGCAAGGGCTCAACCTGCCCAGCCCGGATTACCGCGACCTGCCCGAGGTCGATCCCGCGCAGGTGCCGCCGAGCGAAAACCCGCTGGAATACCGGCTGTCGCTGGCCATTGCCGAACTGGACCCGATCAGCGATTTCATCGTGATCGACTGCCCCGGCTCGCATACGCGGCTGAGCCAGGTGGCGCATTCGCTGGCCGATACGCTGGTGACGCCGCTGAACGACAGCTTCGTGGATTTCGATCTGCTGGCCCGGATCGACCCGGAAACCAACAAGGTCAAGGGGCCGTCGATCTATTCGGAAATGGTCTGGGGCGCGCGGCAGCTGCGGGCGCAGGCCGGGCTGAAACCCATCGACTGGATCGTGCTGCGCAACCGCCTGGGCGCGCAACAGATGCACAACAAGAAGAAGGTCGGCGCCGCGCTGGAAGACCTGTCACGCCGCATCGGGTTTCGCGTGGCGCCGGGCTTTTCCGAACGGGTGATCTTCCGCGAGCTGTTTCCGCGCGGCCTGACGCTGCTGGATCTGCGCGATACCGGGGTGGATCAGCTGAACCTGTCCAACATCGCCGCCCGGCAGGAAGTGCGCGACCTGATAACCGAGCTCAGACTGCCGAATGTAGCCGCGAATTTCTGAACGGCGTGGCGCGGCAGGCGGTGCCGTTGCGGCTTTGCATCCGTTGCAGGCGGGCGTCGAAGAAATCACCCTTCGGCTGGGCCGGAAAGCGGGTACCGTTGCGCAGAGCGTCGATCAGCCGGGTCACGAAGGACATCAGGGTTCTCCTTGTTTCATGCTGATCAGGCTGGGGCCGGATCGGGGCGGAATTGCGGCAACGCCGGGTGCAAATCAGGACGCAGACCGCAAAGCCATGCAAAGCCTGTTTCCTGAAATGAAACGTGACCTCGGCATGTCGATTCAGCAGGCCGTCTGATGCGCGCCCGCCTGCCATGGCATCAACCGCCCCAGCAAGCGGAGGATTGCCATGCCCAATACCCTGTTCGATGCGCTGTTTGCCCCGTTGGCCGGGCGGGCGGAGGATTTTCTGATCCTGCCGGAGGGCGGCAGCCTGTCGGGTGATGCCTTTCTGCGGCTGGTGGCGCGGCAGGCCCATGCGCTGCGTGCCGCCGGGCTGGGGGTGGGTGACCGCATCGCCGTGCAGATCGCCAAAAGCCCCGAGGCGCTGGCGGTCTATGGCGCTGCTGTGGCGCTGGGGGCCATCTTCCTGCCATTGAACACCGCCTATACGGCGGATGAGGTGGAATATTTTCTGGGCAATGCCACGCCGAAGCTGTTCCTCTGCGACGGGGCGAAACAGGCAGCACTGGCGCCGGTGGCCGCCCGCCACGGCGCGCAGGTTCTGACGCTGAACGCCGATGGATCGGGCAGCCTGCCCGATGCGGCGGCAGCCCAGCCCGAGGCCATCACCCCGGCGGATCGTGGCCCCGATGATCTGGCGGCGCTCCTGTATACCTCGGGCACCACCGGGCGGTCGAAGGGCGCGATGCTGACCCATGGCAACCTGCTGTCGAATGCGCAGGTGCTGGTGGAGCCGTGGCGCTTCACCGACCGCGATGTGCTGCTGCACGCGCTGCCGATCTTCCACACCCACGGGCTGTTCGTGGCCACCAACGTCACGCTGTTCGCCGGCGGCGCGCGATGATCTTCCTGCCGAAGTTCGATGTGGATGCCGCTCTTGCGCGCTGCTGCCGCAGGCCACCGCGCTGATGGGCGTGCCGACCTTCTACACCCGCCTGCTGGACGATCCGCGCTTCGACCGCGATCTGGTGGCGCATATGCGGCTGTTCGTGTCCGGCTCGGCGCCGCTGCTGGCGGAAACCCACCGCGAATGGCGCGCCCGCACCGGCCATGCCATCCTGGAACGCTATGGCATGACCGAAACCAACATGAACACCTCCAACCCCTATGAGGGCGAACGGCGAGCGCGGGCACCGTGGGCCTGCCGCTGCCGGGCACCGAGGTGATCGCGATCCCGAAACCGGCACCGAACTGCCGCAGGGCGAGATCGGCGTGATCGAGGTGCGCGGGCCGAACGTGTTTCAAGGGCTACTGGCGGATGCCGGAAAAGACCGCCGAGGAATTGCGCGCCGATGGCTTCTTCATCACCGGCGATCTGGGCTGGCATGGACGCCGATGGCTATGTGCACCATCGTCGGGCCGCGGCCAAGGATCTGGTCATCTCGGGCGGCTACAACGTCTATCCGAAAGAGGTGGAGCTGCGAGCTGGACGCGCGTGCCCGGCGTGCTGGAAAGCGCCGTGATCGGCGTGCCGCACCCGGATTTCGGCGAGGCGGTCGTTGCCGTGCTGGTGCCGCCGAAGGAGCGCCGATCTGGACGCGACGGCGGTATTGGCGCGCTGACGGCAGCCGGCTGGCGCGGTTCAAGCAGCCCAAGGCGGCGGTGGTGCTGTCGACGATCTGCCGCGCAATACCATGGGCAAGGTGCAGAAGAACCTGCTGCGCGATCAGTTCAAGGGCTGGTTCTCCGCCTGACCTTTCACGGGCTGACCTGTTGCCAGACGGCGCGCGCCCTGCCGGGCGCGCAAGTCTTTCAGGGCGCCTGCGCGGCCTTGCGGCCGCTTGTCTTCTTGTTTTTTGAGTATTTGGAAAGGAGCAAGCCGCAAGGCGCGGTTTACAGCCCCAAAAGTCCGGGCAGATCGGCCATGGCGCGGAAGGGGCGGGCACCTTCGGCGGCCAGCCCGGCGCCATCGCCGCTGGGCGCATAGCCGAAGCAGCGCATCCCGGCAGCACTGGCCGCCCGTGCGCCCGTCGGGCTGTCTTCGATCACCACACAGCCCTGCGGCGGGATGCGCAGCTTGCGGGCGGCAAACAGATACAGATCGGGATCGGGCTTCAGCATCTTCAGATCGCGGCCCGAAAAGATCCGCCCTTCCAGCCGCTTGGCCAGCGCCGGATACTGGCCCAGCGTGATTTCCATCTTGCGCATCGTGCCGTTCGATCCGATGGCATAGGGGATGCCCGCCGCATCCAGCGCATCGAAGACCTGCAGCACATCGGCAATCAGCGCCGTGCCCTCGGCCAGCCGGGCATAGAGCTTTTCATAGAACAGATCGGTCCAGCCTTCGGGAATATCGGCGCCCATGGCGCGGGCCTTGATCTCACCCGCTCGATGGTGCCACCCCGGAAACTGCTGCTCCATCTCGGCATGGGTCAGGATCAGGCCGCGCGCCGCCAGATCGCCGGCCAGGGCGAGACTCAAAGGTCATGCGCGGCCTGCCGTCCACCACCACGCCATCGCAACCGAAAAAGAACCGCCGCAGGTGTCAGGCGCCAGCCTCAACAGGGTAATGAATGTTT
>JAXHOJ010000044.1:0-14557 GCA_034519525.1 Gemmobacter sp.
GGGTTACGTATTGCCTTGATCTGCATGATGTTGTTGGGCACGCGGATCTTCAGGCTTACCATGTCTGCGGGCGTTTCAACCTTCTTGGTCGCCAGCAGCTGCCGGGTGCCGTAAAGGTAGTTCGAAATCACGATGTGAACGCCCTTCTCGCGCAGCGCCGCGTCCTTTTGCTTGAACCAGTCGCTTTCATAGATCTTGAACAGCTGTTCCGGGCTGTCGGTCAGATAGGGCCCGAACAGGATGCCCAGATCCGGGTCGTAATCCGTCAGAAAGCCCACATCCGCGATGGTGATGACGTTCACGCCCAGCAGGCCCTGTTCGATCACATCCTGTTTGGCACCCAGCTGCGACGACGGATAAAGTTCCAGCGCGACATTGCCGGCCGAGGCTTCCTTCACCAGTTCGGCCCAGCGGTTCATCACCAGATCGGTGGGTTCGCCCGGGTTGTTTTCATAGGCGACCTTCACGATCACTTCCTGCGCGGCGGCAGGCAGGATGGCGGCCGCGCTCAGCAGAGCGGCAAGGGCGAGGGATTTCAGCTTCATTGGGTCTCCTCCCGTGGGGCTGTGTCAGGTGTTGTGGCGGCGGCGCGCTGCGACAAGGCAGCGAATACGGCGCCAGAGTGATCGAAATGCGCGTTCAGCGCGGTCATCATCCCCGCAGCGTCACGCTCTTTCAGCCGGGCGATGATCCGGGCATGTTCGGCCACCGATTGTTCGGTTTCCGGCTGCCGGGACTTGCCGACCTCAAGGTAAAACTTCAGCGGCACCGACAGCAGCCGGTACATGCGGATCAGCACGGTGTTGCCCGTCGCCTCGACCATGGCCATGTGAAAATCATAGTCATGGCCCGCCGCTTCTGAGGCGGTCATGGCGCGGCCCATCCGGTCGTTCGCCTGGGCCATCCGGTCCAGCGTGGCCTCTGTCACGCCCTGCACCGCCAGCGGCACGGCGCCGGTTTCCACGATGCGGCGAAAATTCAGCACATCGGCCAGCGTCTTGGCCGAATGATCGAAATGCTGCACGAACACCGAAAAGATCGGGTCGAAATCCGGCTGGCGCACCCGCGCCCCGCGCCGGGTTTTCTCGATCAGGCCAAAGGCCTCCAGATGGATCATGGTTTCGCGCACGGTATTGCGGGCCACGCCGAACCGTTCTGCCAGTTCGCGTTCGTTCGGCAGCAGATCACCGATCTGCATCTGCTCCACGATCTCGCGGCGCAGCACCTCCCGAATATCTTCGACTGCCGATTGTCCCGCCATGGCCTCCCCTCCACTGGCATGGTCCTATGGTTGGACCAAACTTTGGTAGCATGGTTGGACCAAATCTGGCGGAACTGTCAACCTGATTCTTCACAAAACGCATATCTGCCCTGCGCTGGGGTGATGGCAGGCCTCAGCCCTCGGCCCAGATCACCGAGGCCATCAGCGTGCGATAGGCCGTTGCCAGATGCGCATCCAGCGCCGCCCCGGCGCGCGGCGCATCGCCGTCCAGCACGGCATCAATGATCGCCAGATGCTCGCCCACCGCTGCCCGGTTGCGGCGCAGTTCATCCCGCTTGTTCCAGCGATAATGAAAATGCACGATGATCGAAATCGTCCGGCTGAAATCCGCGATAAAGCGGTTGCGCGCCGCCGCACAAAGCAGGCTGTGAAACCGCGCATCCAGCGCCGGAAACCCCGCCAGCCCGGCATCCGGCCCCTGTTCCAGCGCCAGCACAATGTTCGGACCGCAACGCCAGCAGGCCGGGCCGCAGCGGCCCGCCCGGCACAGACCCTGCCAGCAGCCCGGCCAGTGCGCGCCGTTCGAACATTTCGCGCACGGCAAACATTTCCTCGGCAAAATCGCGGGTAAAACCGTTCAGCACCCAATGCCGGTTCGGGCGCTTTTCGATCAGGCCGAACGGCTCGAACCGGATCAGGAATTCGCGCACCGTCGCCACCGGCACATCGAAGCGGCGCGCCAGTTCGGCCTCGTTGATCGTGGTGCCGGGGGGCAGATCGCCCTGCAGCACCCAATCCAGAAACGGCCCCTCCACCAGCTCCTGCCGGGGCCGGGTTTCATCGGCATCAAAACGGTCTTCGGGCCGGGGCGCGCGCAGCAACAGCTTCTGCCGCCCGTCCCAGGACAGAATCCCCGCCTCGGTCAGATGCGCCAGCACGGCGCGCACCGTCGTCCGGCTGGCCGCCAGCTCGCCCGCAAGCTCGCCCCCTCGACCCCAGCGCGCTGCCCGGCGGCACGTCCTGCAGCCGGTCCAGCATCCGGTTCACCAGCATTTTGAACAGATTCCTGTCACGCGCCACGGCCTATCTCCCAGGATTTTCGCGGTTCCGCCGAATTGATTTGACGAATACGGTTCTTATTAAATAAAAAACAGCGCCAGCGGGCAAGCCGCAACGACAGATGCCAAGCGAAAGTTGATCCATGAGCCTGATGAAAACCCTCGTCTGTGTTGAACCCGGCCGGTTCGAGCTGACGGAACGCCCGCGCCCCGAATCAAAGCCCGGGCATATCCGCGTGCGCATCGGCCATATCGGCATCTGCGGCACCGATTATCACATCTATGGCGGCCATCAGCCTTTCCTCGCCTATCCCCGCGTCATGGGGCACGAACTTTCGGGCCGCGCGGCCGAAGCCTCCTCCGATGGCCGGATCGCGGCAGGGGATGTGGTGGTCATCAACCCCTATCTGACCTGCGGCACCTGCCATGCCTGCCAGATCGGCAAGCCCAATTGCTGTGAAAACATCGCGGTGCTGGGCGTGCATACCGATGGCGGCATGTGCGAAGAAATCGTGGTGCCCGAAGCGAATATCTATGCCGCCGAAGGGCTGACCGAGAAAGCCGCCGCCATGGTGGAATTTCTGGCCATCGGCGCCCATGGCGTGCGGCGCGGCCGGGTGCAGCCGGGATCGCGGGCGCTGATCGTCGGCGCGGGCCCCATCGGCATCGGCGCCGCGCTGTTCGCCGCCATCGACGGGGCAGAGGTCACTTTGCGCGACACCTCCGCCTCCCGCCTTGATCTGGCGCGCAAGGTGCTGCCCGAGGCCCGGTTCGAACTGGTGAACGAAGCGGCGCCCGGCGCCTATGACACCGTCTTTGATGCCACCGGCAATATCCACGCCATGAACGCAGGCCTGAAATGGGTGGCACATGGCGGCGCCTATGTGCTGCTGTCGGTGGTGAAGGGTGATCTGGTCTTCGCCGACCCCGAATTCCACAAGCGCGAAACCACATTGCTCGCCAGCCGCAACGCGCTGAAGGCCGATTTCGAACATGTCATCGCGATGATCCGCGCGGGCCGCGTGCCCGTCGATGCGCTGGCAACCCATGACACCAGCTTTGCAGAGGCCGTGACCAACCTGCCGCACTGGGCCGAAGATCGCGGCACGCTCATCAAGGCGATCATCCGTGTCTGACATCCACACCCCGATCCTGCAATTCGGCACCCTCGCGCTTTCTGCAGGCCCATGCCGATCTGTTCTTCTCGAAGCCACCCTGCCCCCCGCGCCGTCACCGTGGTGCAAAGCTCGGGCGATCCGGCCCGCGCCGGGCGGCTGGCGGCGCTGGCCCTGCCCGAGGGCTATCCCGTGCTTGTGCGCGGGTTGCAGGACGGCGCCCCGATGGATGCGGAAACCCGCGTCACCTCGGTCAGGCGCACCCTGTCCACCGCGACGGATTGGGCAGAACTGACCCGGATCTTCTGCACCGAGGCAGAGGTGGTGATTTCCAACACCGGCGATGCGGGCTATCAGCCGCAGCCCGCCGATCTGCACCCCACCCCCTCGCAGGGCATGAGCTTTCCGGCCAAGCTGTTCCACCTGCTGGCCGCCCGCTTTGCCGCAGGCGCCGCGCCACTGGTCATCATGCCCATGGAGCTGGTGCCGGAAAACGGCCATGTCCTGAAGGCCCGCCTGCTGGATATCGGCGCAGGCAATGGTGCCGCACCTGCCCTGCTTGACTGGATCGCCGCCCTGCCCTTCGCCAACAGCCTGGTGGACCGCATCGTATCGGAACCGCTGGAACCGGCAGGCGCCGTGGCGGAACCCTATGCCCTCTGGGCGATCGAGGCGGCGCCGGGCGTTGCGGCGCCCTGCAATCACCCCGCCGTGCAGATCGTGCCGGATCTTGAGGAGATCGAGCGGCTGAAGCTGCATATCCTCAACCTCGGCCATACCGCGCTGGTCGATTTCTGGCGCGCCACCGGCGCCCGCGATGGCGCGCTGGTGCGCGAGCTGATGGCCGGCCCCGAAGGCGCCGCCCTTCTGGCGCTGTATCAGGCCGAGGTGCTGCCCGGTTTCGCCCACAAGGGCCGTGGCGCCGAAGCGGTGGCCTATCTGGCCACCACTTTGGACAGGTTCGCCAACCCCTTCCTCGATCACAAGATCGCGGATATTGCCCAGAACCACGGCCAGAAGGCCGAACGCCGCATCGCGGCCTTCCTGGATTGGGTCGGGCCAGAAGGCCCTGCCCTGCCCGGATCTGCACGCCATTGTCGAAAGAGCCCGCGCATGACCGCCAGCCGCCCGTCCTTCATGCACCTGAACCCCACCGATACAGTGGGGATCGCGCTGCGCCCGCTGGCCGCCGGGGAAGCGGCGCTGGGGGTCACCCTGCGCGCCGATATCCCGCTGGGCCATAAATTCGCGGTCCGGCCGATGGCGCAGGGCGCGGCAGTGGTGAAATACGGGCAGGTGATGGCGGTGGCCACGCAGGATATCGCGCCGGGCGATCACGTCCACAGCCACAATGCCGCCATGTCGGACAGCCATTCCGATCAGGCCAGCCATACCGGCGTGATCCATGCCCCGCCCGCCCGCACCACGTTTCAGGGCTATCTGCGCCCCGATGGCCGCGCGGGCACCCGCAATTTCATCGGCATCATGGCTTCGGTCAACTGCTCCTCGACCGTCTGCAACGCGATTGCCAATATGGCGAACCGCCTGCTGCTGCCGCGCTTTCCCAATATCGACGGCTTCGCGCCCATCGTCCACGATCAGGGCTGCGGCATGGCCAGTGCGGGCGAAGGCTTTGATGCGCTGGTGCGCGTGCTGAAAGGCTATCGCGATCACCCGAATTTCGGCGGCGTGCTGATCGTGGGGCTGGGATGCGAGGTCAACCAGCTGACGCTGTACAAGCGCACCGACTGGACCGAAGAGCGCATCGGGATCTTCAACATTCAGGATGTCGGCGGCTCTGCCTCGGCCGTGCGCCGCGCGATGGAGCTGCTGGAGCCGATCTGCGCCGCGGCCAATACCGATACCCGCAGCGCACAGCCGGTCTCGAAACTGGTGCTGGGGATGCAATGCGGCGGGTCAGACGGGTTTTCCGGCATCACCGCCAACCCGGCACTTGGCGTCGCCTCTGACATGCTGGTGGCGGCGGGCGGCACCTCGATCCTGTCGGAAACGCCGGAAATCTTTGGCGCGGAACATCTGCTGATCGCCCGGGCTGCACCGGAAACCGGCGCGAAGATCAATGCGATGATCGACTGGTGGCGCCATTACACCGCCATCAACGGCGCGAGCCTGGACAACAACCCCTCGCCCGGCAACAAGAAGGGCGGGCTGACCACCATTCTGGAAAAAAGCCTGGGTGCCGTCGCCAAGGGCGGGCTGTCGCCGCTGGCCGGGGCTTTTGCCTATGCCGAACCGATCCGCATCCCCGGCTTTGTCTATATGGACAGCCCCGGCTATGATCCGGTGGCCGCCACCGGGCAGGTGGCCTCGGGCGCCAATCTGATCGCCTTCACCACCGGGCGCGGCAGCTGCTTTGGCGCCAAGCCCGCGCCCTCGATCAAACTGGCCTCGAACAGCGATCTCTATCGCCGCATGTCCGAGGATATGGATATGGATTGCGGCGTGGTTGTCGAACAGGGGGTCAGCCTGGAAGAGATGGGCGCCCGCATCTATGATCTGCTGCTGGATACGGCCTCGGGTCAGAAAACCAGATCCGAAGATTTCGGCTATGGCGACAATGAATTCGTGCCGTGGAAAATCGGCGCCGTTCTCTGACCGGCTGCGCAACAGCTGCCCCCGGCCCGTGGAAACGGCCGGGGGCAGCTGCCGTTTCAGCGGCACGCGCAGGCCTTCACCCCAGATCGGCATCCGGGGCGATCACGCCCTTGGTCAGCAGAAAACAGCCATAGAACCGCCGCTCGCCGGTGGAGATGACGCAATAAGCCTTCTTGGCCTCTTCATAAAAGGCAAAGCGTTCAATGCCATACATCGGCGCGGCGCGGCCCTCTGCGGCATCCACTTCGGCCTGCACCTCCTGCTGCACCGGCGGCAGATCGTCGGCAGCCCCCATCACCTCCATCCGGCCTGCGGAATTCTGCAGCGCGCGGTCCAGCGGCAGCACCGACAGCACGGCCTTCACCGCCCGCGCCGCGCTGACATTGTCGATATGCAGCAGCCGCCCCAGCCGGGTCTGCCGGGCAATCGCATCGGATGGAAAGTTGGTATCCGCAATCACCAGCGTATCGCCATGGCCCATGGACCGCAGCGCATGAAGCACATCGGCGCCAAGCGCCGGGTCAAGATTTTTCAGCATGTTACCCTCCCGGTTTTCATGGGCCGCCCCGTCATCTCCGCGGCGGCCGATCTGGTCTCAGACGCCGTATGGGATCCAGATATTCTTCACTTCCGTCGCCCGGCGCAGCCATTCCGTGCCCTCAGCGCTGGCATCGGCCCAATCCGTCAGCTGGCCGTGATCCACAAAGCTGCGCTTCATGTTCCCCGCCGAAAGCCGCTCCACCGCCTCTGACAAAGCCGGCGATCCAAAGGCCCAGATCCCGTCCACATCGGCATGGGCGGCCAATGTCTCGCCAAGCTGCTGCGGATCGCCCGTGACGATGTTCAGAACTCCCATCCGGCAGATCCGAGGTTTCCAGCACCGAATAGAAATCCGTCGCCGACAGCGGATGCAGCGCACTGGGCACCGCCACCACCCTATTGCCCATCGCGATCAGCGGCGCCACCAGGCTGATGAAGCCCAGCAGCGGCGCCTCGGGCGGGCAGATCACCCCCACCACCCCCACGGGTTCGTTCATCGCCAGCGCCACCCCGCGCAGCGGCGGCACATGCACCCGGCCCTCGTATTTGTCGGCCCAGGCGCCATAGCTGAACAGCCGCGCGATCGAGGCCTCCACCTCTGCCATGGCCGCCGCCGCCGGTTGCCCGGTCATCGCGCTGATCCGGGCGGCAAATTCGGTCGCCCGCGCCGACAGGTTTTCGGCAATGTAATACAGGATCTGCGCCCGGTTATGCGCCGTTGCACTGGCCCAGCCTTCGGCCTTGCGTGCCGCCGCCACCGCATTGCGGATATCCTTGCGGCTGCCCTCGCCCACCTCGGCAATCACCGCCCCCTTGGGGGTCAGCACCGGGCTGGCATAATTGCCATCCGGGCGCACCTGCTTGCCACCAACAAACAGCTTGGCGGTGCGGTCGATGGCCGGGGCGGCAAATTCCGTCACCGCGGATGCGCGCACCCCGGGCGGCACTGCCGCAGGCCGCGCCTTGCGCCCGATCATCGCCTTGGGTTTCAGATATTCAAACGCCCCTTCGCGCCCGCCCTCGCGGCCAAAGCCCGAGTCCTTGCGCCCGCCAAAGCCCACGGCCGCATCGAACAGATTGGTGGCATTGACCCAGACAACCCCGGCCTCCACCCGCGCCGCAACCTGCAACGCCAGCCCGATGGTTTCGCTCCATATGCTGGCCGACAGGCCATAGCGCGCGTGATTGGCCAGTTGCACCGCCTCATCCGGAGTGCGGAAGGTCATCGTCACGGCCACCGGCCCAAAGATTTCTTCCTGCGCCACGACCGAGGCAGGCTGCACCCCGCTCAGCAAGGTCGGCGGGTAGAAACAGCCCTCTGCCGGCAGATCGACCGCCGCCTGATACAGATCGGCCCCATCCGCCACACCCTGCGCCACCAGCGACCGGATACGATCCACCTGCACCGGGGCCACGATGGCGCCCATGTCGATGCCCTTGTCCAGCGGCGAGCCCACGCGCAGCGTGGCCATGCGGCGCTTCAGGCGGCGGATGAAATCCTCGGCGATGCCTTCCTGCACCAGCAGCCGCGAACCGGCGCAGCAGACCTGGCCCTGGTTGAACCAGATCGCATCCACCACACCTTCCACCGCGCCATCCAGATCGGCATCGTCGAACACGATGAACGGCGACTTGCCGCCCAGCTCCAGCGTCAGCGCCTTGCCGCTGCCTGCAATCCGCTGGCGGATCTGCCGCCCCACATCGGTCGACCCGGTGAAGGCGATCTTGTCGATGCCCGGATGATCCACGATCAGCGCGCCGGTCTCGCCCGTGCCGGTGACGATGTTGACCACGCCCGTGCGGCAGGCCCGCCTCGCGGCAGATCTCGGCGAACAGCAGCGCGGTCAGCGAGGTGTATTCGGCGGGTTTCAGCACCACCGTGTTGCCCATCGCCAGCGCCGGCGCGATCTTCCAGGCCAGCATCAGCAACGGAAAGTTCCACGGGATGATCTGCCCAACCACACCCACCGGCACATGATCGGGAAAGCTGCTGTCCTGCAGCTGCGCCCAGCCGGCATGATGGTAGAAATGCCGCGCCACCAGCGGCACGTCGATATCGCGCGTTTCGCGGATCGGCTTGCCGTTGTCGATCGTCTCGAGCACCGCGAACAGCCGGGCATGGCGCTGGATCATCCGCGCCAGCGCATAAAGATGCCGCGCCCGCGCATGTCCGGGCAGCTTGGCCCAGGGCCCCTGCGCCTTGCGGGCTGCCGCCACAGCCGCATCCACATCTGCCGCCGTGCCCTGCGCCAGCCGCGCCAGCGGCTTGCCGGTTGCGGGCTCATGCGTCTGGAAGCTGTGTTCCGGCTGGGTGAAGGCCCCGGCGATGAAATGGCCAAAGCTGTGGTCATGCCGCGCCAGCCAGCTGCGCGCCTCGGCATCGGATTCTGGGGAAAGACCATAGGACATGTCGTCGAAATACTTTGCGATGCTCATCGGTCTATCCGATCGGGTGTCTGTTGAAGGCGGAATAAGCGCCGGTCACATGGGTTTCGAGCTGGCGTTCGATATCGGCCAGCAGGCTGGAGGCGCCGATGCGGAACAGATCCGGCTCCAGCCAGTCGCGCCCCAGCTCTTCCTTCATCAGGAACTGCTGCATCAGCGCATCCTTGGTGGTGGCAATGCCGCCCGCGGGTTTATAGCCCACCCGGTATCCCGTGCGGTCCAGATAATCGCGGATGGTGCGGATCATGGTCAGCGTCACCGGCAGGCGTGGCATTGACGCCTTCCTTGCCGGTCGAGGTCTTGATGAAATCCGCCCCGGCCATCATGCAGACCAGCGCAGGCCTGCGCCACATTGCGCAGCGTTTTCAATTCGCCGGTGGCCAGAATGGCCTTCACATGCGCAGCACCACAGGCCGCCCGGAAATCGCGCATCTCGTCATACAGCGCCTGCCAGTTGCCGGTCAGCACATGTTCGCGGGTGATGACGATGTCGATCTCTGCCGCGCCATCGGCCGACCGACGCTTCGCGATTTCGCGTCAGCTTCAGCGTCATGCGGCGACAAGCCCGGCCGGAAAGCCGGTGGACACCGCCGCCACCGGGATGCCCGTGCCCTGCCAGGGCCTCCACCGCGGTGGCGACCAAAGCGGTGATAGACGCAGACGGCGCCCGTGGTCAGGCGGCGATCGCCCATGCCAAGCGCCTCTTGCAGCGCGGGCGTCAGCGGTTGCGCCGCCTTGGCGCACAGCCGCCGCACCCGGCCTGCGGTATCATCGCCACTCAGCGTGGTCAGATCTATGCAGGTCAGCGCCTTCAGCAGCCAGGCCGCCTGCGCGTCTTTCTTGACACTGCGGCGCCCCGGCAGGCTGGCCACCCGCCGCTCTGTCGCGGACAGGTTGACCCGCACCTGCGCCACCCAGCCCAGATCCAGCGCGCCCCCCGCATTGCGCCCCAAATCATCCCCACTTCGCAAAAATGCAGGATTTTTGGGTTTTTCGGGGTTTTGGTGCATTTTAGCATCCTTTCGGGGGCGAATCGTGCAAGTTATATTTTTATCAGTGATTTTGTTATTTTTTCAACATCATTCTGCCGCCCCCCCCAGAATTCCAGCCTGCGGCATCCATGGGCAGGGAGCCGGTTTCGGTGATGATCGCATCAAAGGCGCTGACATCGGCGAAATAGGCGGGGCGGACCCGGCCGATCTTGCTGCTGTCACAGACCAGGTAGCGGCGCTGCGCAATGTCCATGGCCTTGCGCTTGATCGGGGCCTCGTGGAACTGCTCGCACGAGGCACCGCGCTGCCGGTCCCCCCCCGAGGCCGACAGAAAGGCCACGTTCAGCCCCATCACATTCAGCATATCGGTATCCCGCGCCCCCGCGAAGGTGGCAGAGGCAGGATGATAGACGCCGCCCAGCATCACAAGCGTGATATTTTGCTTGGAAATCAACCGCTCAGCCGTATTGAAGGCATAACATACCACGGTCAGCCGCATATCGGCGGGGATCAGATCGACAAAGTGAATCAGCGTGGTGCCACAATCTATGAACACCGCCTCGTCGGGCTGCAGATAGCGCAGCGCCTGAATGGAGGCCTGACGCTTGGCGATGGAATGGCTTTCTGCCGCGCGATCCACGGTATAGGGCGCCTCGATATCCGGGCCGCGGGCCGGGATGATATGCGCGCCCAGATAGCCGAAGAGATCCGGGTTTTCCGCCACATCGCGCCGCACCGTCATTTCCGACACGTTCAGAAGCGCCGCTGCCTCTTTCAGATGGATCACCCGGCGCTCTGCCAGGGCAAGTGACAGGGCTGTGACGCGGCGATCTTTGGCATTCATCTTCAAACTCCGTGGAAACGGGCCGCAGCAGTATGTAAGATTTCTAACATACTTAGCCAGTTTATCAACGCTTGTCATGAAGATCACAGGGCACCACAGGCGCCGGCTGCGTCTGGCCTGCGTCCCGCGCCCGTCCCGCCACCGTCCTGCCCCTGTCGGGACAGCAGGCCTGCGCGGCGCGGTGCTGCCAGATAGGGCTGGCGGCCCGTGGCCCGGGAATCGCCGCAGGCTGGGCGGGCAGCCTGACGATGGGGGCGGGGCAGTTCTGCACCAATCCCGGCATTGCCGTGGTGATGGAAGATCAGGCCGCGGCGCTGGGGCGGGCCACGGCTGCGGCACTGCAGTTCAGACGATCAGGCCGCAGCCATGGCCTGATCATAGGCGGTGACAAGGGCGCGGGCCTTCTGCCGCACCACATCTGCGCCATCACCGGGGCGATAGACACTGGCCCCCAGCCCAAAGGTGGTGACGCCTGCCCGGATATATGCGGCCATATTGGTGGCCCCCACGCCGCCGACCGCCCCCACCACCGTATCACGCGGCAAGACCGCCATCAGCGCGGCAATGCCCTGCGGGCCGAGCAGATTGGCCGGAAAGAACTTCAGCCCCGAAGCCCCGGCCTCCAGCGCGGCGAAAGCCTCTGTCGGGGTCAGCACGCCGGGCATTGTCACCATGCCAAGCCCGGCGGCATGGCGGATCACATCGGGGCGGATATTCGGGCTTATCATCAACCGGCCACCCGCCGCCGCCACCCGATCCACATCTGCGACCGACAGCATGGTGCCGCCCCCGATCAGCGCATGATCGCCATGCCGCGCCACCATCCGCGCGATAGAGGCGCAGGGTCGGGCGAGTTCAGCGGCACCTCCAGCACCTCGAAGCCCTCTTCGATCAGCACATCGGCGATGGTTTCGGCCTCGTCCGGGGTGATGCCCCGAAGGATCGCCACCAGACCGCGCCGCAGGCTGGGCCATGCCACTGTTTTCATTGTCCTGTTCCCCAGATTTCGCGCGCCGCGGCAATCAGGCCTGCGCGTGTTGCAGCTTCTGCATCGGCGGGTGTGAACGACAGCCCGGCCCGGTGCAGGGCCGCCGCATAAAGCGCGCCCAGCCCGGCCTGCCCCACCAGCACCACCGCCTGCCCTTCGGCGGCGCGCAGCTGACAGCCGACCTCGGCCCCGATCAGCAGGCCCGACAGGCGGGCCGCGCTTTCCGCCTTTGATCTTGTGCCCAGAAGTTCTGCCGCGCGGATGCCGAACAGCGCCCCCATCAGCGCCGCAGGATCGGCCAGCGCCAGATCCAGAGCCGCCAGAAAGGCGGGATCATCGGGGGCGATATGCAGGCTTTCCGGCATGGCATGGCGCAATATGCTGTGGCGCGACAGCAGATCGAACAGCTCGCCCGTCAGATAGCTGCGGGAAACCGGCAACCTGGCCGTCCTTGCAGCAGCGCCCATTTGTATGGGTGCGCCGGGCATAAGGCCGCAGGCCCTGATGGCCTGGTGCAGAGGGCAAGGCCCAGCAGTTGGTTTCCTCGCCGCGCATCACATCGGCATCGGTCTGCTGTGTACAGGCCCGGCAGGATCCGCACGTCACGCCCTTCGGTCTGATCGGCGGGCACCCGCACGGCGGCCCCGGCCAGAGCGGCCACCGGGGCGGGCAGGGTGGCATAGGGTGCCTCGATCCAGCCCTGGCGGGCGAAGGCCATGCCGCAGATCAGCACAGGGCTGTCGGCGGGGGCGGCCAGGCGGGCCAGATGGGCCTGCAGTACCGGGGCAAAGCCTGCCGCGCTGGCCGTGCAATGCAGCATCCCTTCGGCGCCGCGGCTTTCGGCCAGAACCTGCCCCCCGGCGCTGATGGACCAGGCAACGGAAGTGCTGGTGCTGCCCCAGTCGACGGCGGATGAAGGCGGCCGGCGGCATGCTGCGGCGCTAAGCTCCGCCGCCGATGGTCAGGCAGCCGCTCAATGCCGCGAAGGGGGTCTGTCCGAGATCATGGTATCCGCCGCGCGGGGCGATTTCGGCGGGGTGGCAATCCGACCCTGGGGATGCTGCGCCAGGGCAGTTTTGCCCGGAGCCGCCGCAGGGTCCGGCTGGCTGGCCCACCAGTCGATCACCTTCTGCGTGGCGACATAGCCGGGGGCGATGGCGTTCACCCGGATGCCCTGCGCCGCATATTCCAGCGCTAGGGCATTTCGTCAGGCCTGCGCAGCAGGGCGTGTTTGACCACCGGATAGGGAAAGGTGCGGGGGATGATGGTGAAGGCATGCAGGTGGAGGGCGATGTTCAGGATCACCCCGTGCTGCCGCGCGATCATGCCGGGCAGCACGGCGCGGGCACAGGACCAAGCCCCTTCAAGGTTGATGGCGAAGGCGCGGTGCCATTCGGCATCGCTGGTCTCCAGCGGGGCATGAAACACATTGACCCCGGCATTGTTCACCAGCCCGTCCAGCGGGCGGCCAGCCTCGGCCACAGTTGCGGCAAAGACGCGGGCCACGGCGGCGGGGTCGGCGATATCGGCGCAGGCCTGATGGATGCGGCCCGCGCCCGGCAATGCCGCCACGGTTTCGGCCAGGGTTGCGGCGTCGCGATCCAGCAGGAACAGATCGGCGCCTTCGGCCAGAAATTCGGCGGCCATCGCCCGGCCGATGCCTTGTGCCGCGCCGGTGACGGCGATGAACCTTCCGGTGAGCCTGTTCATGCTATCCTACCATTCTGCCACGCTGCCATCGGCATGGCGCCACAGCGGGTTGCGCCAGCGGTGGCCGGTTCTGGCAGCCTCTATCACCGCGTCTTCGTTCACTTCGATCCCCAGACCGGGGCCACCCGGAATGGCCACCATGCCATCGGCATAGGTGAAGACATCGGGATCAACCAGATAATCCAGCAGATCCCGGCCCTTGCCGTTGTAGTGTATGCCAAGCGACTGTTCCTGAATGAAGGCATTGTGGCTGACGGCATCGACCTGCAGGCAGGCGGCCAGCGCAATCGGGCCAAGGGGGCAATGCGGAGCCAGCGCCACATCATAGGCTTCGGCCATGGCGGCGATCTTGCGCACCTCGGTGATGCCGCCTGCATGGGACAGATCGGATTGATGATATCGACCACCCGGCTTTCCAGCACAGCGCGGAAATCCCAGCGGGAATAGAGCCGTTCCCCCAGCGCGATTGGGGTCGAGGAACCGCGCACCACCTCGGCTATGGCATCCAGATGTTCCGACAGCAGCGGTTCTTCGATGAACATCAGGCGGAACTGTTCAAGCTCGCGGATCAGGGCCTTGGCCATCGGGCGATGCACCCGGCCATGAAAATCGACGCCCAGCCCGACATGCGGCCCGACGGCGGCCCGCACCGTGGCCAGCGTTTCCACCACGCGGTCGATCTTGGCATGGCTGTCGACGATCTGCAGTTCTTCGGTGCCGCTCAGCTCAAATGCGGCAAAGCTTCAGCGCTGCTCACCGCCAGCCACGGCCTGCGCCGCTGATAGACGGCAGGCCGGTCGCCACCGACCCAGGAATAGACCCGGATGCGATCGCGGCAGGGGCCGCCCAGCAGCTGATGCACGGGCTGGCCATAGGCGCGGCCCTTGATATCCCACAACGCCTGATCGACGCCGGCAATCGCGCTCATCAGGATCGGGCCGCCGCGGTAGAAGGCGCCGCGGTACATCACCTGCCACAGATCCTCGATCCGCTGCGGATCCTGGCCGATCAGGTAATCGGCCAGTTC
>JAXHOJ010000048.1:0-102936 GCA_034519525.1 Gemmobacter sp.
CAACATTACCTCGGATGCAGCAGGCGGGGGTTCGACAGGATGCCGATCACATCCGCCACAAGGTTCAGCAGGATGTAGGTCGCCGCAAAGATCAGACAGGCGGCCTGCACCACCGGCATGTCGCGCTTGGCCACGCTGTCGACCAGCAGCTGCCCAAGGCCCGGATAGACAAAGACCACCTCGACCAGCACGACACCCACGATGAGATAGGCGAGGTTCAGCGCAACCACGGTCACGATGGGGGCCACCGCATTGGGCAGGGCATGGATGGCGATCACGCGCCAGCGTTTCATCCCCTTCAGCTCGGCCATTTCGATATAGGGCAGGGCCAGCAGGTTCACGATCGCGGCGCGCGTCATCCGCATCATATGCGCGGTCACGATCAGCACCATGGTCAGGGCAGGCAGGAAGCTGACATAAAGCCGCTCGCCCAGGGTCATGGACGGGGTGACGCCCGCAAGGCTGGGAAACCAGCCCAGCTGCACCGCGAAGATCAGGATGAGGATATAGGCGACAAAGAATTCCGGGAAGGAAATCACCGCCAGGGTGGAGCTTGAAATCCAGCGATCCAGCAGCGATCCGCGATAAAGCGCTGCGATCAGCCCCAGCAGGATCGACACCGGCACGGCGATCAGGGCCGCATAGCCGGCAAGGAAGAAGGTATTGAAGGCGCGGTCGCCGATCAGATCCGTGATCGGGCGCCGGGTGGCCAGAGACTGGCCGAAATCGCCTTGCACCGCATTGCCCAGCCAGCTGACATAGCGCCAGAGCGGCGGGTCGTTCAGCCCGAACTGGGCGTTGAAGGCGGCGATGGTCTCCGGCGTGGCCGATTGGCCCAGAATCTCGGTCGCAATATTGCCGGGCAGCAATTCGACAGCCCAGAAGATCACGGCCGAAACCACGATGAGCGTGAGCGCCCCGATGGCAAGCCTTCTGAGCACAAGTTTGGGGATCGGTGATAGCTTGGATGCCATTTGTCTAGACTTTGACTGTGATATGAATATTCATAATGGCAAATAATATGTGTCCGTCCAGAAAAATCGGCGGGAATTGTCATATAGAGGTTGAAATGCTTCGGCTTCTGCCTGCCAACCGGGCAGACTGTATGTGCCGTGATCGGATAATGTGGTGAAATGACCTATCGAGACATCAAGGCTGATATTCTGGAGCGGATCCTGAACGGCACCTGGCCGCCGGGCAGCGCCGTGCCGAACGAACAGGAGCTGGCGGTTGAATATGGCTCGGCCCGGGCGACGGTGAACCGCGCCATGCGCGAGCTGGTCGATGAGGGATTCGTGGAACGCAAGCGCAAGGCGGGCACCCGGGTTCGGCTGACCCCGGTGCGTCAGGTGCGGTTCGAGATCCCGATGATCCGCAAGGAGATCGAAGAGCAGGGGGCCGCCTACCGCTATGCGCTGATCCGGTCGGAGGCGATGCTGGCGCCCGACTGGTTGCGCGCAAGGCTGAGCCTGAAACCGGGGAACGAGGTGCTGCATCTGGTCTGTATGCATTTCGCAGATGGCAGGCCCTATCAGCTGGAAGATCGCTGGATCAACCTTGCCGCCACGCCGCAGGGCCGCGACTTTGATTTCTCGGTGGTCGGCCCCAATGAATGGCTGGTGCAGCAGGTGCCGTTTTCCGATGTGGAGATCAGCTTTTCGGCAACGGCCGCCGATCCCGAACAGGCGATGCTGCTGAACTGCCATGCGGGGGATGCCCTGTTCCGGGTCGAGCGGCAGACCACATGGCAGGATCAGGTGGTCACCTATGTCAGCCTGATCTACCGCCGCGATCACCGGATGACGACCCGCTACTGAGGCGGGTCGCCGCTGTTTCAGGCCTCGGCGCGCAGGCTTTGCACCGCGGCGACATAGGCGCTGCGGATGGCATCGCGCCGGATATGGCGGCCGTCCTGCACCATATGGCGGCCCGCCGACCAGACATCGCGCACCATGCCGCTGTCGCCGGCAAAGGCAAAGCTGTCGGGGATGAAATCGCCCTGCAGCCCGGCCAGATCCGGGTGATCCATGTCGAAGGCCAGCAGATCGGCCCATTCGCCCACGGCAATGCGGCCCGCCCCGCGCCCCGCTGCCTGCGCACCCCCGCGCGAGATCGCATCCATCAGCCGCCGCCCGGTGGACAGATCGGGGGTGGCAAAGGCCGCGCGGCTGTGGTCGCGCAGGCGCTGGCTGGTATCCAGCTGCCGCAGTTCCTCGGCCAGCGAGATGCGGATATTGCTGTCTGACCCGATGGAAATCGCGCCGCCCGCCTCGGCCCAGCGGATGCCGTCAAAGATACCGTCGCCCAGGCTTGCCTCGGTCAGCGGGCAGAGGCCCGCCACCGCGCCGCTGCGGGCAAGGGCAATGGTTTCCGCAGGCAACATCCGGGTGCAGTGGATCAGGCACCATTGCGGCGACAGATCCAGATTGGCCAGCGCCCATTCAACGGGGCGCGCGCCGGTGGCGCCCAGCACCTCGTCCACCTCGGCCTGCTGTTCGGCCAGGTGCATGTGAACCGGGCCGTCGCCCGCAAGCGCCACGGTATCCGCCAGATCACGCGCCGGTACCGCGCGCAGGGAATGGGGCGCCACGCCAAGGCGGGTATCGCCGGGCAGGCCTGCCAGCGCCTGTCGCGCGCCGTCAAACAGCCGGGCAAAGCGGTCGGCATCATTGCCAAAGCGCAGCTGGCCGCCGTTCAGCGCGCGACCATCGCAGCCGCCTTGCTGATAATGCACGGGCAGCAGCGTCAGGCCGATGCCGGTCTGTTCGGCGGCAGCGGCGATCCGGGCGGAAAGTTCGGCCAGATTATCATAGGTCTGCCCGCCGGGTGCGTGGTGCAGATAGTGGAATTCCACATTCGCGCCAAAGCCTGCCTCCAGCATTTCCATCTGCACATAGGCGGCGATTGCCTGCACCTGATCGGGGGTGATGCGGTCCAGAAAGCGGTACATCAGCTGCCGCCAGCTCCAGAAACTGTCGCTTTGGGCCGCGCTGCGCCGTTCGGTCAGGCCCGCCATCGCGCGTTGAAAGGCGTGGGAATGGGTATTGGCCGGTGCATGAACAATCACCTCGCGCCGCAGGGCACCTGCCGGGGCAGGGCCATGGTCGATGCGGGTGATCCGCCCATCCGCGCCAATATGCAGCGCCACATCCTGTGCCCAACCCTCGGGCAATAGTGCCTGCCTGGCCCAGAGAACGACCGCATCCTTGGAACTGAAATCTGCCATGTGACGACTCGCTTGACATATTATGTCTGCTCATAATAGCGTTTGGCGTGGATATAACAAGGCAAACCATGCTGCTCGCTGATCTCACCCTTGTCTCACCGGAAAATGGCACCGATTGTGGCATTGTTCCTGATGCCGCCATTGCCATCGCGGATGGCCGCATTGTCTGGGCCGGGCCTGCGGCCGACCTGCCTGCCGCCCATCAGGGGCAGGCGCCGCAGTCGCTGGGCGGGCGGCTGGTGACGCCCGGCCTGATCGACTGCCATACCCATCTGGTCTATGGCGGCGACCGGGCGCGCGAGTTCGACATGCGCCTGAACGGTGCGGGCTATGAGGAAATCGCCCGCGCGGGCGGTGGCATCCTGTCCACGGTCCGCGCCACCCGCACCGCGACCGAGGAACAGCTGCTGGCCAGCGCGCTGATCCGCGCCGATCACCTGATTGCCGAGGGCGTCACCACCGTTGAAATCAAATCCGGCTACGGGCTTGATATCGAGACCGAGCTGAAGATGCTGCGCGTGGCCCGGCGGATCGGGCAGGAACGGCCGATCCGCATTGTCACCACCTGGCTGGCCGCCCATGCGCTGCCGCCGGAATTTGCGGCAGATCGCGCAGGCTATATCGACCGCGTTGTGATCGCCGGGATGGAGGCCGCGCAGGCCGAAGGTCTGGTCGATGCGGTGGACGGGTTCTGCGAAGGCATTGCCTTTTCCGCCGCCGAAATGGACCGCATCTTTACCCATGCCGCAAAGCTGGGCCTGCCGGTGAAACTTCATGCCGAACAGCTGTCGGATCTGGAGGGGGCCGCGCTGGCCGCCCGGCATGGCGCGCTTTCCGCAGATCATCTGGAATGGCTGGGTGACAGCGGCATTGCCGCCATGGCCGCCGCGGGCACTGTGGCGGTGATGCTGCCGGGCGCCTTCTACACCCTGCGCGAAACAAAACTGCCGCCGATTGCCGCACTGCGGGCCGCCGATGTGCCGATGGCGCTGGCGACCGACAGCAACCCCGGCACTTCGCCGCTGACCTCGGCGCTTGTCACCATGAACATGGGCGCGACCCTGTTCCGCATGACGCCCACCGAATGTCTGGCGGGCTTTACCGTCAACGCCGCCCGCGCGCTGGGGCTGGCCGACCGGGGGCGCATCGTGCCGGGGCAGATCGCCGATCTTGCCGTGTGGAACATCGCCCATCCGGCTGAACTTTCCTATCGCATCGGGTTCAACCCGCTTCATTCCCGCATCTTCGGAGGCACGCCATGCCCGCTTTGATCCTTACCCCCGGAACCGCCACCCTTGCCGAACTGGAGCAGGTCTGGCGCGACGGGCTGGCCGTGACCCTGCACGCATCGGCCCGGCCGGGCATCGCCACATCGGCGGCGCGGATCGCGGCGGCTGCGGCGGGCGATGTGCCGGTTTACGGGGTGAATACCGGCTTTGGCAAACTGGCCTCGGTGCGGATCGCGCCGGCCGATACCGCCACGCTGCAACGCAACCTAATCCTGTCGCATTGCTGCGGCGTGGGCGAGCCGGTGGAGCCGCAGACGGTGCGGCTGATCATGGTGCTGAAACTGCTCAGCCTCGGGCGTGGCGCGTCGGGCGTGCGCCCCGAAGTGGTGGCGCTGCTGGAGGCGATGCTGGCGCAGGATGTGCTGCCGGTGATCCCGTCGCAGGGGTCTGTCGGGGCGTCGGGCGATCTGGCGCCGCTGGCACATCTGGCGGCGGTGATGCTGGGCGAGGGCCGCGCGCAGCACAAGGGCATCGAAATGTCGGGGGCCGAGGCGCTGGCTGCCGCGGGCCTTGCGCCTTTGACGCTGGCCGCGAAAGAGGGGCTGGCGCTGATCAACGGCACGCAGGTCTCCACCGCCTTCGCGCTGGCCGGGCTGTTCGATGCCTTCCGCGCCGCCCGTGCCGCCTTGGTTGCCTCGTCGATGTCCACCGATGCGATCATGGGATCGACGGCGCCTTTCATCGACGAAATCCACACCCTGCGCGGCCATCGCGGCCAGATCCTGGCGGCCCGCATCATCCGTGGCCTGATGGATGGCTCTGTCATCCGCGAAAGCCATCGTGACGGTGATACCCGGGTGCAGGATCCCTATTGCATCCGCTGCCAGCCGCAGGTGACGGGCGCCTGCATCGACGTGCTGTTCCAGGCCGCCGCCACGCTGCAGATCGAGGCGAACGCGGCTACCGACAACCCGCTGGTGCTGACCGGCGCCGATGACCAGCCGGCGCTGATCGTCTCGGGCGGGAACTTCCATGCCGAGCCGGTGGCACTGGCCGCCGATCAGATCGCGCTGGCGCTGGCCGAAATCGGCGCGATTTCCCAGCGCCGCATCGCGATGATGGTTGATCCGGCGATGAGCTTTGGCCTGCCGCCCTTCCTGACCTCTGATCCGGGGCTGAACAGCGGGCTGATGATCGCCGAAGTGACCTCGGCGGCGCTGATGAGTGAGAACAAGCATCTGGCCAATCCCTGTTCCACCGATTCCACGCCGACCAGCGCCAATCAGGAGGATCACGTCAGCATGGCCGCCCATGGCGCGCGGCGGCTGCGCCGGATGAACGCAAACCTTGCGCATATCATCGGGATCGAGGCGCTGTGCGCCGCTGCGGGGATCGAGGCGCGGGCCCCGCTGGCCACCTCGGCCCCGCTGGCCGCCGCCCTGGCACGTCTGCGCCGGGACATCGCGCCCTTGGGGCAGGACCGCTATCTGGCGCCGGATCTGGCACAGGCCGCCGCATTGGTGGCCAGTGATGCGCTGGCCGATGCCGTGCCGCCCGCCCTGTTCGCAGAGCTGCGGCCATGATGCGGGTGCAGGATCCCACGGCGATTGGGCGCCCCCTGCGGGGCTGCCCCAAACTTGCCACACGGAAGGCCAGCCGATGAAACCGCTGTCAGGTATCCGCATCCTGGATCTGACCCGGGTTCTGGCCGGGCCGTTCTGCACCGCGATCCTGGCCGATCTGGGCGCCGAGGTCATCAAGCTGGAGCCGCCGCAGGGGGATGATTATCGCCATATCGGCCCGTTCCTGTCAGGAGAATCCGCGCTTTTCGCGCTGAACAACCGGGGCAAGAAATCCCTTGTCGTCGATCTGAAGGCCGATGAAGGCCGGGCGCTGGCGCTGAAACTGGCCGCCAGCTCGGATGTGGTGGTCGAAAACTTCCGCCCCGGCGTTGCCGACCGGCTGGGCATCGGCGCCGCCGCCCTGCGCGCGGCCAATCCCGCGCTGATCGTTGCCTCGATCTCGGGGTTCGGGCAGCAGGGGCCGGATGCCGATCTGCCCGCCTATGATGTGGTGGTGCAGGCCATGTCGGGCTGGATGGATGCCACCGGCGAAGAGGGCGGCACGCCCCTGCGCACGGGCGAGGCGATCGGTGATGTGGCCGCCGGGCTTTACGCCGCGATCGGTATCCTTGCGGGTCTTCTGGGCCGGGCAACCCAGGGCGGCGCCCATGTCGATATCGCCATGATGGATTGCCTTGTCGCCATGTTGCCCACCAGCCATGCGCTGCTGCATTACGCGGGCCAGCCGGTGACGCGCACGGGCAACCGCCATCCGCTGTCCACCCCCTTTGGCGCCTTCCGCAGCGCTGATGGCCAAGTCATCATCGCCGTTCTGGGCCACCGCCAGTTCGCCGGGCTGACCGCGCTGATGGGTCAGCCCGGCCTTGCCGCCGATCCGCGCTTTGCCAGCGACGAAGCGCGCACTGCCCATGAACCCGCCCTGCGCGCCCTGATCGAAGCCTGGACCACGACCCTGACGACCGAGGCGCTGATTGCCAGCCTGCGTGCGGCGGGTATCCCCACCGCACCGCTCCAGACCCTGGAACAGGCGCTGCACAGCCCCCATGCGCAGGCGCGTGGCCTTGTCACCGATCTGCCGCATCACCGGCTTGGCCAAAGCCGGGTGGCAGGCCAGCCGATCCGTTTTGACGGGCAGAAACCGCTGTCTGCCACCGGCGCGCCCGCGCTTGGCGGCGATACCCGCCCCGTGCTGACCGCCCTGGGGCTGACCGCCCCCCAGATTGCCGGGCTGATTGCCGCAGGCATCGTGCAGGAGAATGACCTTGGCTGATTACACCCATCTGCTGGATGATACGGAACGCGGCTTCCTGGATATGCTGACCCGCTTTGCCGCCGAGGAAATCGCCCCCCATGCGGCGAAAACCGATGAAAGCGCCAGTTTCGTGCACAGCCAGATTGCCGCGCTGGCCGCAACGGGGATGATGGGGGCGAACCTGCCCGAAGCTTGGGGGGGCGCCGATATCTCGGCCCATGCGCTGTTCGAAGGCGTGGCCACCATTGCCGGGGCCTGTGCATCGACCGTATCTGCCCTGACGGCGCATTATCTGGCGACGGATTCGCTGCTGATCGGTGGCGATGATGCGTTGCGGGCGCGGCTGCTGCCCGCCGCCGCCGAGGGCCGGTTGCTGGGCGCCTTTGGCCTGACCGAACCCAATGCCGGGTCTGACCCCGCCGATATGCGGACCCGGGCGCAGCGCGAAGGCGACGGCTGGCGCATCCGGGGTCGCAAGTGCTTTATCTCCAATGGTGGCGTTGCGGATTTCATCGTGGTTTATGCGGTGACCGATCCCACTGCGGCGCATCGCGGCATTTCGGCCTTCGTGCTGGAAAAGGGCACCGCCGGGCTGGTGCCGGGCCGGGTAGAACAGACCATGGGCCTGCGCGGCGGCCATGTCTGGGAGCTGGATATCGACTGTCATGTTCCCGATGCCAACCGCATCGGCCCCGAAGGCACCGGCTTCCGCACCGCGATGAAGGTGCTGGACAATGGCCGGGTGGAGGTGGCGGCCATGTGCGTGGGCATCGCCCGCGCCGCGCTGACCGCCGCGCGTGACTGGGCCAAGACCCGCATCATCGGTGGCGAGGCACTGGCCAGCCGGCAGGGCATCCGCTGGATGCTGGCCGATATGGACACCGATCTGGCCGCAGCCGAACTGCTGGGCCATGAAGCCGCCCGCCAGCGCCATGCCGGGCAGCGCTTCACTGCCGCCGCCAGCCGCGCCAAGCTGTTCGCCTCCGAGGCTGCGGGGCGCATCGCCGATCAGGCGATCCAGATCCATGGTGGCTATGGCTATACCCGCGATTTCCCTCTGGAACGCCATGCCCGCGATCTGCGGATCATGCGCATCTACGAGGGCTCCTCTGAAATCCAACGCAATATCATTTCCGGCCTTATGCTCGCCTGAGAAGGGAATAAAACGATGACAAATCCGCGCCATAACCTGCGTGACATCTACCCGCCGACCGGCACCGAGATCAGCGCCAAAAGCTGGCTGACCGAAGCGCCGCTGCGGATGCTGATGAACAACCTGCATCCCGATGTGGCCGAAAACCCGCATGAGCTGGTGGTTTATGGCGGCATAGGGCGCGCGGCCCGCACCTGGGAGGATTTCGACCGCATCTGCGCCGCGCTGCGCGATCTGGAGGCAGACGAGACGCTGCTGGTGCAATCGGGCAAGCCCGTGGCCATCGTGCGCACCCATGCGGATGCGCCGCGCGTGCTGATCGCCAATTCCAATCTGGTGCCGCACTGGGCCACCTGGGAACATTTCAACGAATTGGACCGCAAGGGCCTGATGATGTATGGCCAGATGACGGCCGGCAGCTGGATCTACATCGGCACGCAGGGCATCGTGCAGGGCACCTATGAAACCTTCGCCGAGGCGGGGCGCCAGCATTACGGCGGCGACCTGACGGGCAAATGGATCCTGACCGGCGGGCTTGGCGGCATGGGCGGCGCGCAGCCGCTGGCCGCCGTGATGGCGGGGGCCTGCTGTCTGGCGGTCGAGGTCGACGAGACGCGCATAGATTTCCGCCTGCGTACCCGCTATGTCGATGCCAAGGCGAAAACCCTGGACGAGGCGCTGGCCCTGATCGCCGAATGGACGGCCAAGGGCGAGGCGAAATCGGTGGGCCTTCTGGGCAATGCCGCCGATGTGTTCCCCGAACTGCTGGCCCGGATGCAGGCGGGCGGCATCCGCCCCGATATCGTGACCGACCAGACCAGCGCCCATGATCCGCTGCACGGCTATCTGCCGCAGGGCTGGACCGTGGCCGACTGGCGCGCCAAGCAAGAAACCGCCCCCGCCGAGGTGCAGGCCGCCGCCCGCGCCAGCATGCGCGCCCATGTCGAATCCATGGTGGGTTTCTGGAACGCCGGCGTGCCGACGCTGGATTACGGCAACAACATCCGGCAGGTGGCGCTGGAGGAAGGGCTGGAAAATGCCTTCGCCTTCCCCGGCTTCGTGCCCGCCTATATCCGCCCGCTGTTCTGCAAGGGCATCGGCCCGTTCCGCTGGGTGGCGCTGTCGGGTGACCCGGAGGATATCGCCAAGACCGATGCGGCGATGAAGAAGCTGTTCCCCGATAACACCCACCTGCACCGCTGGCTGGATATGGCGCGCGGATCGCATCGCCTTTCAGGGCCTGCCCGCGCGCATCTGCTGGATCGGCCTTGGCGACCGGCACCGCGCCGGGCTGATGTTCAACGAGATGGTGGCCAGCGGCGAGCTGAAGGCGCCCATCGTGATCGGGCGCGACCACCTGGACTCCGGCTCCGTCGCCTCGCCCAACCGCGAGACCGAAGCGATGCAGGACGGCTCGGACGCGGTGTCCGACTGGCCGCTGCTGAACGCGCTGCTCAATACCGCCTCGGGCGCCACCTGGGTCAGCCTGCACCACGGCGGCGGCGTGGGCATGGGGTTCAGCCAGCATTCCGGCGTTGTGATCGTGGCCGATGGCACGCCCGAGGCCGCGAAACGGCTGGAGCGCGTGTTGTGGAACGATCCGGCCTCGGGCGTGATGCGCCATGCCGATGCGGGCTATGACATCGCACTGGATTGCGCCCGCGACCACGGGCTGCGCCTGCCGGGCATCCTGGGGTGAGGGGGGTCTACCCTGCGGCGGAACGTCAGTTCCGCCCGTGGAAGAACGGCGGTGGGCAAACGGCAGAAATTGCCGTTTCGCCCACCGGGGCCGGGTTTGGCGATTTTGACTGGCGGATTTCCACCGCCATTGTCGCCACGGATGGCCCGTTTTCGTGCTTTCCGGATGTGACCCGCATTCTGACGGTGATTGAAGGCGGCGCCATGCGGTTGCAGGTCTCCGGGCAGGTGCATGTGATGGATGCGGCCAGCCCGCCGCTGGTCTTTCCGGGCGACGCACCTTGTGCCGCACAGCTGACGGCCGGGCCGCTGCTGGATTTCAACGTGATGATCCGCCATCCCCTGCGGGCCACAGTCACACGCGGGCCTCTGGCCGTGCCGGAACCGGGCGCGCTGGCCCGGCTGGCGCTGCTGCTGGAGCCGGGCGCCGGGCTGGACCGGCTGGATCTGGTCGATCTGGATGCCTGCGACCCCGCGCTGCTGGCCGAACTGGCGGATCTGCGCGCCCTGACGGTGGCCATTCACGGCGAAACAGAAGCCGCCTGAACGCAGGAATGGCGGGATCGCGGCGGCGGCCTGAAGGCATCGGCACCATGATGGCCGATGGCATCGGGCCGTGATTGGCGCCGGTGCGGATGGCAAAGATCAGCCGCTAATGCCGCCACTGCGGCGGAAGTTCGGCGATGGTGGCCAGCAGGATATCCGCAATCCTTGCATGATCGCCCTGCGAGGGATGCGCCTGACAGGCCGTGCGGTCCAGCACCGGCAGGGTAACCAGCCTGACATGCGGCGCTTCGGGCTTGATATGGGCCATGGCCTGACGATGTGCCTCCATCAGGCTGTCACCATGTTCGGCAAAGGCCAGCAGCAGCAGTTCCGCCCCCGGGTTGCGCTGCAAGGCAGCCCGTGCCAGCTCTGCCAGACCTGCCGCCGCATCCGCCTCCAGATCGGGGGTGCCATCCCAGCTTTCGCCCTTGTCCAGCGGGGTGGAAAAATCGTTCGATCCCAGTGCCAGAACAACAAGCTGCGCCGGGGGCTCTGGCAAGGCAGGCAGCGCGGCTGCCGTGGGTTCATCCAGCGGATACAGATCCGTCATGGTGATGCCGGGGGACAGGCCTTCATGGTTGCGCACGATGCCGATGCCGGATTGGGCAATGACCCGGGCTTGCCCACCCAGCCCCGCCGCAACCCGGGCCGGAAAGGCGGCCGTGCTGTCGGTCGTCAGAAAGACCGCCTCTGCGGTGCAGTCGCGCCCGGGGGCGGTATTGCCATAGCCCAGGGTTTCTGAATCCCCGATGAATTCGATCAGCGGGCGCCGGTCTGCCGGGGCCTCGGGCGCCGCAGCCTTTGCCCAGATGCCGCCAAACCCGGCGGGGGCCGCAGATTCGTTCAGCTTTTCCAGCGTTATGTCATGTGGCCCCGGCGCGAGGCCCGCGAGTTCGATCACCGCGCGCCCCGGCCGTGTCAGGATCAGCGCGGTTTCGCGGGCGCCATCCACCGTCAGGCGAAAGCGGTTCACCGCATCGTCAAACACCAGATAGGCCACCGTTCCGTCAAAGCGGCTGTGGATGACAAGCCCGGGCCAGTGATGGCGCAGGCTTTGGCCGGGCTGCATCCAGACCAGCCGCCCTTCGGCCTGCAGGGGGCTGGGGTGCAGATCGGCGGGCAGGGCATCCGCCGCCAGCAGCCGGGCCGACAGGCCGCGATCCTGTGGTTGCAGGCCCGCAATCACCGGAACCGGGGCAGGCGGGGCGGCTGCGGCATCAGGCTGCAGGCGGCTGCCGGTGGCGGCGACCGCCAACCCCGCCGCCACCAGCGCTGCCGCGGCCAGGGCCTTGTTGCGCATGTTCATCTCCCGTCACCCGCGCGCGAATTAGGGGGAAAGAGCGGCGGCAGGGCAAGTAAAAACTGCCCCACCCCCTGCGCGCCTTACAGAAGAAAATCATCCACCGTCAGGTCATGCTGCCCGGTCAGCGTGATGCGGAAATCGGCCTTGCCATCCCCGTTCACATCGCCGGTCAGGATCGTGGCATTGCCCGAAACCACGGCGCGCAGCTGGCCTGCCGCGCTGAAGCCCTCATCCCCGATAAAGGTGAAGGCCTGATTGCCGCCCTGCCGGCTGTTGGCATCCATCCCGGTCAGCACGATCAGATCATTCTGCGCCGCATTGAAATCCGCGATCCGGTCGCCCTTTGCGGCGGCGATGCTGGCAAACACAAAGCGGTCCGCCCCGCCATTCCCGGTCAGCAGATCCGCCCCCGTGCCCCCGTTCAGCACATCGCGGCCCTGCCCGCCATAAAGGCTGTCATTCCCGGCACCGCCCAGCAGCGTATCATGGCCGTTCAGGCCCCAGATCTTGTCAGCGCCGCCCTTGCCATCCACCCGGTCGCCGAACCGGGTTCCGCGATAGCTGTCGGCCCCGGCCGATCCCGTCACCTGATGCGCCTCGGCCCAGATGTGGTCATAGATCGGCTGCGCATCCACCGTATCGCCATCCGGCCCGCCGCCCATCAGCCCGGCCACGATCTCGTGCACGTCACCCGCCACACCGGCGGGATTGTCGATCGACAGGCCGGTGATGGTGATGAATTCCTGCACGCCGGAAATCAGCCCGCCCTCCAGCGCCAGATCCTGCGCATCGGCATCCCAGGCATCGCCCAAACGGGCCAGCCGGATGCTGTCGATGCTGCCGCTGACCGTGTGGTTCGAGAAGGTATAGAAGAAATCCTCGCCATCCAGCACCACCACGCGGGTATCGGCCTCGGATCCGGTTTCCGGCGTATCCAGATGCAGGATCTGCGTCGTTTCGCTGCTGCCGGTCGGTTCCAGGAACCAGGGCATTTCGAAGGGCACGAAGCCCGCGAAATAGCTTTTCAGATCGGCGTTGAAATCAACGCCCTTGCCCGTTTCGGGGTCGGCGGTCAGGGTGATTTTCAGGGTCATGATCTGTCCTTTCAGGCCAGAAACCAGGGGGCAGGGGGTCAGAACCGCAGGGTCAAGGAGGCCTGCATGTTGATCCCCGGCGCAGGCTGGGTTTCCAGATGCGGGGTGTAAACTTCGTCAAGGATGTTGTTGATCGCAAAGCCGAAACTGCCATGCGCGCCCACCGGCTGCGTCAGAAACAGATCGACGGTGTTCCAGCTGCCGCTTTGGAAATCGCCGCTGGTCTTGGCCCCCACGGCGGTCAGCCGGGCGCCATATTCCGCGCCTTGTGCGCTGCGCAGGCCTGCTGTCATCACCAGCCGGTCGGGCGCCACGCGCGACAGTTCGGCGCCGCTGTCCTGATCCACGCCATGCAGGCGCTGTGCCGCCAGCGTCAGGAAATGGCGGTCGCTGTCATAGCCCGCCTCAAGCTCGATCCCCTCGATCCGGACGCGGGCGATGTTGTTATACTGGTAATAGCCGTTGAAGACGCCACCCACCCGTTCCATCCCGATGTAATCATCGACATCAGACCGAAAGATGGTGGCCTTGGCTGTCACCCTGTCGCCATCGGCGAACAGGTCGGCGGCCTCATAGCCCAGCCCCAGTTCCGCCGAAAAGGCGCGTTCGCCCTTCAGGTTCGGGTTCGGGCGCACTTCGAAATTCGCGGGTTCGGGGTGTGATCCATCCACCAGCGCCTCGTTCAGCGACGGCGGGCGATAGCCCTGCGCCAGCGATCCATAAAGGCTGACGGTTTCCCCCAGCGGATGTTTCACCGCAACCCGCGGCGAAACGGCCTGCCCCGAGGTGCCGGTGCCATCGCTGGACAGGCTGTATCCATCGCCAGAAAGGCCCAGCGTCAGCTCTGTCTCGCCCAGCAGCAGCCGGTCGGCGGCATTCAGCGACCAGACGCTGCGCCGCCCCGAAGGGCTCAGGCTGTCGGTGCTGGGGTCATCCGTTGTCACCCGGTCTTCGAACAGCTCCAGCGTCAGGGTCAGCTCATGCGACAGCGCGCCGGTTTCGAACTGCGATATGTTGCGTGACCGCAGGCCGGTGGTTGTGGTGTCATAAGACCGTTCCACCCCGGTGGGGTTCAGATCGGCATCCAGCGCCTTCTGCCGGATCTCGGTTTCGGTGCGATACAGGTTGGTCGTGATGTCGATCAGCCCGCCATCGCCCGCAAAGCCATGATCCAGCCCGAAACCGCTGCTCGTCAGATCGGTGTCGCGCGGCGTGCTGGTGGCGATGCCGGTGATGTAATCCCGCGTCATCACCCGGCCCGACAAGGCCAGATCATGCCCCGAGGGCAGGTGCCAGCCCGCCTTCAACAGGCCGGAATTCATCAATTCGCCTGCAGTGATTTCCGTGCCATCGCCTGTTTTGTAATCGCCGCTTTCGCTGCGCGTCAGCGCGGCGGTCAGATCGGCGGTTTCGCCCATCCTTGTTGCCCAGGCCGCATGAACGGTAGGGGCCTTGGCAAAGCTGCCATAACGCAGCCGCGTCTCGCCGCCCGAGGTTTCGCCCTCTGCAATCAGATCCGCCGCCGTCAGTGTGCGAAACTCCACCGCGCCCGCAATCGCCCCCGCCCCGGCGCCCGGGCCGCGCGTCACTGTCACGCTGCGCAACATTTCCGGGTCCAGCGCAAAGGTGCCATTGGCGCCATGGCCCGCCCGGGCAAAATTCTGCCGCGCGCCGTCGATGCTGACGGCAACCCGGCTATTATCCTGCAACCCGCGGATGTTCACCGCCATTTCCGGCTCGGCGGCCGATCCGCCCTGTGTGGTGATCCCCGCCATCCCGCGAAAGATCGCCTCAAGCGAGGGCGCGGCCGCCGTCGGTTCCAGCGCAACGGTGGTGGTGGCCGGCGCTGTCTCTGCCGGCGCAACAAGGGTGACGGTGTCCAGCTGCACCTCTGCCGCCTCCTGCGCGTGCAGCGCGGTCGGGGCAAGGGCCAGCAGGGCAACAGCGGCAGGGATGCGGTGCAGGGGCATGGATATGCCTTTCTTCAGGAACAGAGGGGCCGCGCGGCCCCTCTGCCGTCAGGGACGGAGATCAGAACAGGAAGCTGGCGTCGGTCAGATCGGCCGCATCCACGCCGGTCAGCGTGACGACAATCGCGCCGATGGTGACAGTGGCCCCCAGATCGGTATCCGCGATGGTCAGCGCCTCCAGACCGTCCAGGTTCAGCGCCGTCAGGTCGATCACGTCATCGGTGGTGCTGAAATCGGTGATCGTGTCGCGCTTCGCCCCTGCGGCAAATACAAAGACATCCGACCCCGCGCCGCCGGTCAGCTCGTCAAAGCCTGCGCCGCCGGTCAGCGTGTCATTGCCGTTGCCGCCCACCAGCGTATCGGCGCCGACGCCACCGTTGATCACGTCATGCCCGGCACCGCCCAACAGCGAATCGCGCCCGGCCCCGCCATAGAGCGTGTCATTGCCGCCACCGCCATATTGGGTGTCGTTGCCCGCGCTCCACAGCAGGGTGTCATTGCCCGAACCGCCCATCAGCAGGTCATCGCCCGCAAAGCCGGTCAGCGTGTCGGCGCCGGTCGATCCGGTCACTTCCACCGCATATTCGCTGATGAGATCATAGATCGCGGCGCCATCCAGCAGGCGGATCGCGCTGTACAGCGCATGAACCGGGTTCACCGTGGTGTCGCTGCCGGTGCCCGGCGCTGCCGAAATATCCAGCCCCTCGATCACCACCCCGGTATCAAGGCCCGAAATCAGGCCATCCGCGCCATTGCCCTGGGTGCCGCTGGTCTCGCCATCCACCCAGGCGCCGAATGTGATGCTTTCCACATTGCCGCTGATGCCATGGCCGTAAGAGCTGCCATAATGGATCATGTCATAGGCGAAATCTTCGCCACCGATCACCACTGCGGCATCATTCTGCGCCCCATCTTCGGTAAAGCGGCCCAGAATCTGGTCGCCGTTCATGTAATAGGTGCCACCAAAGGCGCTGTCCGGCGTGCCGCCGTAAAAGCTCATGGCGCCAGAGGCAAAGCCTGCAAAGAAATCAGAGAAGTAGGTGGCGAGGTTGACGCCGGTAACGCCCGAAGCGTCAATGCTGATCGCATTGGTCATGATATCCATCCTGTCAGTCATGAGGGTCGGTATGGTGACTGGCAGGATCGGCGGGCTGCATACCTATGCGCCCCGGATATTAAACTTGATAGATTTTGTCAATTAACACTTCGCCGCCTGTTCCGCACAGAAAACCGCCCGGCAATCCACCCGTCAGCCCATGCGCAACATCGCCGCCAAAGGCCCGTTCTGGCGCCCCACCAGCTGCCGCAGATCGGCGGGGGTCATGGCGTCATCCTTGACGAATTCGATGAACATCATGTTGAGATTGTTGAAAATCATCTCTCCCAGCGCGGTGCAGTCCGTATCCGCCCGCAGCTGCCCCTTGCCCTGCAGCCGCAGCAACAGCGCGCAGACCTGCTGGCGCAGCCGCCCGTCCAGTTCGGTATAGCGGCGGCTGAACGGCGTATCGGGCGCCTGGATCGCCAGCGCCATGGCGGTGCGCCACATTTCCTTGGTCAGCCAGACCAACGAATGGTCATAGTAGCAGCCGATCAGCGCATCCAGCGCCTGCGCCACATCGGCGGGCGGGGCGGCCACGATGGCTTCGCCCGCCTCCAGCACCGCCTCCACCTCCATCGTCACGGTGGCCAGCAGCAGATCGCCCTTGGTCTGGAAGTAGTTGTAAAAGGTGCCCACCGAAACTTCGGCCACCTCTGCAATATCTTCGATGCGGGCGGCGTCATATCCCACGGTCTGGAACAGATGCAGCGCCGCATCCAGCAGGCGCCGGTTCCTGTCTGCTTTCTGCCGTGCCCGCAAGCCTGCCATCGTTCATCCTCTGCCTTTTATTTGATATTGACTTCAAAAATGAGGCCATTCAATATTTTTCTCAGGCGCCGTCAGAGCGCACCCCAACAAGCACCTTCCCCAACAGGAGCCACCGCATGACCCCCAAAGCCCCCCTCCGTCTCGCCCTGACCTCTGCCCTTGCCCTGGCCACCGGATTGCCCGCCGCCGCGCAGGAACTGAACGCGCTGATCTGGTGCGATCACGCCGACCCCGCGCTGCTGGAACCGTTCGAGGCGGCGCATGGCGTCAAGGTGAATGTGAAAGAATACGAAGGCACCGCCGCAGGCCTTGCCATCCTCGATCAGTCGCAGCCCGGCGACTGGGATGTGATGGTGATCGACGGGGTGGATGTCGGCCGCGCGGTCGATCTGGGCCTGCTGGCGCCGCTGCCCGCCGATCAGCTGCCCACGGCCGATTTCTTCCCCGCGCTGGTCATGCCGGAAAACAATACCCGCGATGGCGTGACCTATGCGGTGACCGAGAAATTCGGCTACAACACCATCGCCTATGACAAATCAAAGGTCGATCCCGCCGATATGGCCGATATGGCCGCGCTGACCTCGGGCAAATATGACGGGCGGATTGCGATCTATGATTACTATCTGCCGGTGCTGGGTCTTGTCGGCCTGTCGCAGGGCGTGGCCACTTCGGATCTGGGGGCCGAGGCGCTGGCGGGCCTGAAAGACCCGCTGATGAAGCTGAAAGCCGCGTCGAAACTGGTGGGCGATGTGGTCAGCAGCCAGACCGCGCTGGCCACAGGCGAGGTGGATGTTCTGGTGGGCGGCGGCGAATGGCTGACCGCCGTGCTGGCCGCCGAAAACCCCAATCTTGACTGGACGATCCCGGCACAGGGCGGGCTGCGCTGGTCGCAGAGCATCGCCGTGCTGGCAGGCAGCACCCAGCCCGATCTGGCGCTGGAATTCGTGAAATACATCACCGGGCCGGAAGGTCAGGCGCGGCTGGCCACATCCTCCTGCTACTGGGGGATGCCTGCCAATGCCAAGACGGGTGATGTGCTGACGCCCGAACAGAAAACCGTGCTGCGCTGGGATGAACAGCCCGATTTCATCGCCCGCTCGCAGCTTTACCCGGTGCCCGATGCCGCGCTGGATACCGCGATGCAGGATCTGTGGACCGAGATGCTGCAGAACTGACATGGCGATCGAGGCGCAGGAAAGCCGCCGCGCCACCCTGCTGGTGGCCCCGGCGCTGATATGGACGGTGGCCTTCTTCATCCTGCCCTTCGGCGCGATGATCTGGCTAAGCCTGTCCTCCATGCAAGGCCGGGCGATCATGCCCGGCCCCGATCTGGGCAATTACATCCGCATCTTCACCGATCCCTCGCTGCGGCAGGGGTTGTGGAACTCGCTGCAGATCACCCTTGCGGTCACGCTGATTTCCGTCGTGCTGGCCTGGCCTCTGGCCTGGATGATCGCCATGCGGGTGCCCGCCCGCTGGCAGCGGCTGGCGCTGCTGCTGGCCGTGCTGCCGTTCTGGACATCCTATGTCGTGCGATCCTACGCCTGGCTTCTGGTGTTGGGACAGAATGGCGTGCTGAACAAGGCGCTGACCGGGCTGGGCCTGACTGCCGCACCGCTGGAGATCGTGGCGACGCGCGGCGCCACGCTGATCGGTTTCGTGCATTTCTTTGTCATGCTGCTGACGCTGACGATCTATGCCAATCTCATTCAGCTGTCACCCAACTACGCCCGTGCGGCGGCTGATCTGGGGGCGGGCACTTTCGCCACCTTCCGCCATGTCATCCTGCCGCTGACTCTGCCCGGTGTGATGACCGGCGCCTTCCTGACCTTCGTGCTGTGCATCGGCGATTACATCACGCCACAGATTCTGGGTGGGAACAACGAACTGACGCTGCCGCAGCTCATCATGCTGCAGCTGGGGCGGCGCGGCGATTTTCCGATGGCTTCGGCCCTGTCCATCCTGCTGATGGCGGTGGTGACGCTGGCCTATGCCGCCTGCGCGCGCTGGCTGCGGATGGAGCGGTTGTGATGCGGCACCTTGCATGGCTTTATCTGGCGCTGGCCTATGGGTTCATCTTCCTGCCGGTGGCGGTGCTGGTGCTGTTTTCCTTTCAGGCCAGCCGCCTGCCGGTGCCGCCCTTCAACGGCCCCACGCTGAAATGGTATGCGCAGGTTCTGGGCGATGGCGATCTGATGGCGGCGCTCGCCAATTCGGCGCTGGTGGCGCTGGTGTCCTCGGCCATCGCGCTGCTCTTGGGCTTTCTGGCGGCGCAGGGGCTGGCGCGCTATCGGCTGCCGGGGTCGGCGCTGCTGCGCGGCGTGCTGATCGCGCCGATGACGGTCAGCTACCTGATTATCGCGCTGGGGCTGCTGTCGGTGTTCAACGGGCTGGGCATCCGGCCCTCGCTGATGGCGACGGGGGTGGGGCATGTGGTCATCAACCTGCCCCTTTGCTTTGCCATTCTTTACGCCGCCATGGGCGATCACCAGAAGAACGCCGAACGCGCCGCCCGCGATCTGGGCGCGGGCGAATGGCAGGTGCTGCGCCTTGTCACAGCACCGATGCTGGCCGCACCCATGGCGGCGGCCTTCTTCCTGTCTGTCACCTTCAGCTGGGATGAATTCATCATCGCCTTCCTGCTGACCCGGTTCGAGGTGACGCTGCCGGTCGAACTGTGGTCGATGCTGCGGTCGGGCCTGTCGCCCGCCACCAATGCCATCGGCAGCCTTGTCTTCCTTGTGTCCATCGCGGTGGTGATCGCGCTGGAACTGACCGTATTCCGAAAGGCCCGCCGATGACCGCCGCCGTTTCCATCCAGAATATCCGCCAGGTCTTCGGCAGCTATACCGCGCTGCAGGGCGTGTCGCTGGAGATTGCGGCGGGCGAATTTACCGTGCTGCTGGGGCCTTCGGGCTGTGGAAAGACCACGCTGCTGTCGGTTCTGGGCGGGTTTGTCACGCCGACCTCCGGCAAGGTGATGATCGGTGGCCGCGACATGACACAGGTGCCGCCGAAAGACAGGCCGACGACCACGATGTTTCAGGATTACGCTTTGTTCCCGCATATGACCTTGGCCGAAAATGTGGGCTTCGGCCTGCGGATGCGCGGTCAGGGCCGGGCCGAACGCCGCGCCAGGGCCGAGGCGATGCTGGCCATGGTCGGGCTGGACGGCAAGGCGGAACGCCGCCCGCATGAACTGTCTGGTGGGCAGCGGCAGCGCGTGGCGCTGGCCCGCGCGCTGGCGGTGGAACCGGATGTGCTGCTGCTGGATGAACCGCTGGGCGCGCTGGATCTGAAGCTGCGCCGCCAGATGCAGGACGAGCTGAAGGCGATCCAGCGCCGTGTGGGCACCACCTTCGTGCACGTCACCCACGATCAGGAAGAGGCGATGGCGATTGCCGACCGGATCGTGGTGATGAATTCGGGCCGGATCGAGGATGTGGGCAGCCCGCAAGACATCTATCTGACCCCGCGCAGCCTGTTTTCCGCCAGTTTCATGGGCGAGATCAACCGCATCCCCGCCACTGGGCGCGGCGAGAGCGTGGAAACCCCGCTTGGGGCGCTGCCGCTGACGGGGCAGGGGGATCTGGTGCTGTGCCTGCGGCCTGAAAACATCGGTGCCGAAGGCGCGTTGTCGCTGGGCGAGGCCCGGCTGATCGACAGCGCGTTTTTCGGCACCCATCACCGCTGCCATTTCGCCCCGCTTGCCGCGCCCGATCTGCGGCTGGTGGCGCATCTGCCGCAATCCGCCCATCCCGAACCCGGCAGCGTGATGGTGCTTTTTGCCCGTGCCCCGGTTCTGCTGCCGAAGGAGCCCGCATGATCCGCGCCCGCCCCGAAGACTGGTATCGCCTGCGCAGGCTTGATGATGGCATCACCTGGATCGACGAGCCGCATATCCAGGAATTCTATCGCTGCAACATCTGGCATGTGCGCGGGCGCGACCGTGACATGCTGGTGGACAGCGGCATGGGCGTGGTGTCGCTGCGCCAATGGGTGCCACTGGTCACCGAGCGCCCGCTGGATGCCGTGGCCAGCCATACCCATTTCGACCATATCGGCTGCCATCACGAATTTCCCTGCCGCCTGTGCCACGCGGCCGAGGCCGATCTGCTGGCCGCGCCCACGCGCGAAAACACCTATGCCGATAAATATGTGACGGATGACATCTTCACCCAGCTGCCGCCCGAACCTTATCTTTCCGCCACTTACGCGGTGAAGGCGGCCCCGGCGACGCGCATCCTGCAGGATGGCGATGTGATCAATCTGGGCGACCGGCAGTTCGAGGTGATCCACACCCCCGGCCATTCCCCCGGCGGCATCGCATTGTGGGAGGCGGCCAGCGGTGTGCTGATTTCCGGCGATATCGTCTATGACGGCCCGCTGATCGAGGGCACGACACCCGCCGAGGCCGCGCAATACATCGCCAGCATGAAACGGCTGTATGATCTGCCGGTGCGGGTGGTGCATGGCGGGCATTTCCCCAGCTATGATGGGGCGCGACACCGGCAGATCATCGGCAACTGGCTGACAGAAAAGGAAAAGGCATGACCCGTTTCAACCAGCCGCTGGGCGGCAATGACATGCCGCGCTTTGGTGGGCCGGCCACGATGATGCGCCTGCCTTCGGTCCCCGATGCGGCGGGGCTGGATGCCTGTTTCGTGGGGATTCCGATGGATATCGGCACCTCCAACCGCCCGGGCACGCGGCTTGGCCCCCGCCAGATCCGCGATGAAAGCCGGATGCTGCGGCCCTTCAACATGGCCACGGGTGCCGCCCCCTTCGATCACCTGCAGGTGGCCGATATTGGCGATGTGCCGATCAACACCTTCGATCTGAAGAAATCGGTCGACATCATCACCACCTTCTATCGCGGCATCCTGGGTCACGGCGCCATCCCCCTGACGCTGGGCGGCGATCATACGCTCACCTGGCCGATCCTGCGCGCGATCAAGGAAAAACACGGGCCGGTGGCGCTGATCCATGTCGATGCCCATGCCGATATCAATGACGAGATGTTTGGCGAAAAGGTCGCCCATGGCTGCCCCTTCCGCCGGGCGTGGGAGGATGGCTGCCTGCAGAATGACAAGGTATTCCAGATCGGCCTGCGCGGCACGGGCTATTCCCCCGACGATTTCGACTGGGGCCGGGAGCAGGGCTGGACGGTGGTGCAGGCCGAAGACTGCTGGTACAAATCGCTGACACCGCTGATGGCCGATATCCGGGCAAAGATCGGCGATGCGCCGGTTTACCTGTCCTACGACATCGACAGCCTTGATCCCGCCTTCGCCCCCGGCACCGGCACGGTCGAGGTGGGCGGGCTGAACACCTGGCAGGCGCTGGAAATCGTGCGGGGCTGCGCCGGGCTCAATCTGGTGGGCGGCGATCTGGTCGAGGTCTCGCCGCCCTATGATCCGACGGGGAATACCGCGCTGATCGGGGCCAACCTGCTTTACGAAATGCTCTGCGTGCTGCCGGGGGTGCCGCAGGCCCGCTGACCTTCACGCTGACCCTCCAGCCGCCGGGCCAGCCTGTCTGTCCCGGCGGTCAGCACCAGGGTCAGGCAGGCCAGCGCCAGCAGGGCAGCAAAGACCAGATCGGTCTTGGCCCGGCCATTGGCCAGCAGCATCAGATAGCCCAGCCCCTTTGATCCGCCCACCCATTCGCCCAGCACCGCGCCGATGGGGGCATAGACCGCCGCCAGCCGCAGCCCCGAGGCCAGCCCGCCCCGCGCCGCAGGCAACCGGATGCGCCACAGCAGCCGCGCCCGCGTGGTGCCCATCACCTGCGCCATATCCAGCAGCGGCGCAGGTGTGCGCAGCAGCGCATCCAGAAAGGCCGATGCCACGGGGAAGAAGATCACCAGCACCGCCGTGGCGATCTTGGCGCCAAAGCCATAGCCGAACCACAGCACCAGCAAAGGCGCCAGCGCAAAGACCGGGATCGTCTGGCTGAACACCAGCACCGGGCGCAGCAGCCGCAAAGCGGCGGGCGACAGCGCCAGCCACAGCGCCAGCGCCACGCCAAGCGCACTGCCAAGCGCCAGCCCGGCCAGCAGCGTGCCGGTGGTGACCAGCGCATGGTAGCCGATCAGCGCCCGCTGATCCCACAGCGTGGCCGCAATCGCCGAAGGCGCGGGCAGCAGAAAGCGCGGCAGGCCCAACAGCGCCACAACGCCCTCCCACAGCAGCAGAAAACCCAGCACGGGCAACAGGATATGCCGGGTCATGCCGCCGCCATCATTCGTGACAGCAGCGCCGCCTGCGTGGCCAGCACCCCGGTGGCATCATGGGCGCGGGGCGGCGGGCCATCCGGCACCGCGCAATCCTCCAGCCCTTCGGGCGACAGCAGCAGGATATGATCGGCCAGCCGCGCCGCCTCGGCCGTGTCATGCGTCACCAGAAGCACCGTGCGCCCGACCAGCAGCCGCGCCGCCAGATCCTGCATCCGTGCCCGGGTCAGCGCATCCAGCGCCGAAAAGGGTTCGTCCAGCAGCACCACGGGGCGATCTTCATACAGGCAGCGCGCCAGCGCCACCCGCTGGCGCTGCCCACCCGACAGCGCAGGGGGGCGGCGGCGTTCCATGCCGTCCAGCCCGCAATCGGCCAGCAGGGCGCGGGCGCGTGGCAGATCGGGCGGGGTGCCCTGCAGCCGGGCGCCGATCACCACATTTTCCAGTGCCGAAGCCCAGGGCAGCAGCCCGTCTTCCTGCGCCATCAACGCCAGCCGCCCCTGCAGCGGCTGGTCGTCATCGGCACCGAAACTGCCGGTGAATTCTGCCTGCGCCAGCCCGGCGAACAGCCGCAGCAGGGTGGATTTGCCCACCCCCGACGGACCAAGGATCGCCGTCAGCTGCCCGGCCCCGGCCCGAAAGCGTAAGGGGCCGAACAGCGCCCGCCCGCCAAACCGCGCCGTGCCATCCAGCCAGAGGCCGGGCGGCCTCACGGCTCCATCCCCATCTGCCAGAAATCGCCCTCCAGCCGCGTGGCCATGGCAAAGCGTCCGGCCAGCTGGCCTGCCCGGGGCAGCGCGTGCCAGTCCGGCCCCAGCCGCAGGTCAAGCGCCTGATCCAGCAGCGCGCCGACCCGATGGCAGCACGCCTGATACTCTGCCCCGCCATAGGTTTCGATCCAGGGCCGGTAGGGCGTATCCCCGGCCTCGGCCAGCAGCCGCGCTCCGATCTCGCCATAGCCAAAGACGCAAGGTGCCAGCGCCGCCAGCAGATCCAGGAAATCGCCGGAATAGCCTGCCTCCAGCACATAGCGGGTATAGGCGAGGTTTTCGCGCCGTTCGGGTGTGGCCATCATGGCAGGCAGATCAATGCCAGCATCGGCACAAAGCCGCAGATGCAGCGCGGTTTCCTCCACGATCAGCGCATGAACCGTGGCGGCGCAGGCGCGCATTTCCTCCACCGTCTGGGCTTTCACCACGCCAAGCGCCCAGGCGCGGCCATAGTGGATCAGATACAGGTAATCCTGCACCAGATAATGCAGAAAATGCGCCTGCGGCAGGCTGCCATCACGCAGCCCCTCGACAAAGGGGTGCCGCATGTAGCGCGCCCAATCCGCCGGGCAGGCGGCGCGCCACAGGGCAAAGGCGCGGCCATAATCGGGGGCCTGATGCAGGTCGGCGGCGCGGGCGGTCATTGCGCGGCCTTCAGCGTTACCGTCAGATCATTCGCCGTCTGCCCCGCCGGGATCAGGCCGCTGTCGGCCATGAAAGCGGCGAAGGCGGCATAGCGTTCGGCGTCAAACGCCGTGGGATCGGCGGCGAAATGCGGCAGGGTATCGCCCCAGGCGCGGCTGTTCAGCTCGTCGCGCAGTTCGGGGGCGTAGCTGGCGAAACTTTCCCAGCCGGCCTGCGGATCGGCGGCGATGAAGGCCGCCGCCTTGGCCGTGGCGCGCAGGAAACGCGCGGTGCGCCCGGCATCCATGGTGGCGGGATTGGCCAGATAGATCAGCTCGTCATAGATCGGCACGCCGACCTCTTCCACCGCGAAGCAATGGCCGGGGCGGCCTTCGATCTGCATCTGGTTCAGTTCGAAATTGCGATAGGCGCCGATCACCGCATCCACCTGCCCCGCCATCAGCGAAGGCGACAGCGACCAGTTCACATTCACCAGTTCCACATCATCCAGTGTCAGCCCCGCGCCCTTCAGGATGCTGCCCAGCACCGCATCCTCCACCCCGCCCACCGAAAAGCCGATCTTGCGGCCCTTCAGATCGGCGATCTGTTTCACCGGCCCGTCGGCCAGAACCAGCAGGCAGTTCAGCGGATTGTCGATCAGCGTGCCGACACGCTTCACCGGCAGGCCCTCAGCCACCAGCAGATGCAGCTGCGGCTGATAGCTGACGGCCAGATCCGCCTGCCCGGCGGCCAAGAGCTTGGGCGGATCGGCCGGATCGGCGGGCGGCTGGATCGTCACCTCCAGCCCTTCGGCGGCAAAGAAACCCTGCTGCTGCGCCACGATGATCGGGCCGTGATCGGGGTTCACGAACCAGTCCAGCAGGATGGTCATCTGATCTGCCGCCGCAGCGGGGGTGGCGATCAGCGGCAGAAGGAAGGCAAGATGTTTCATGCGGTTACCTGTTCTGGTGTTGTGGTCCGGTCGCCCATGGCAACCAGTGTGATGGGGGTTTGGGTCAGCGCGGCCAGCCGTTCGGCGGCACCCCAGGCGCGCAGGCCGGAGCGGCAGACCAGCACGATGCGCGGGGCGGGGCGCAGATGCTGCGCCTCGGCCCCCGGGGGGATGCGCAGGGCGGCGGGATGGGGCAGGGGGCCTTCTTCCGGCGCGCGCAGGTCCAGGATCAGATCATCGGGGCGCAGCGTCTCGGCTTCGATGAAACGCGGCGCAAAGGCCGGTTCCGGCGCGCGGGCAAAGGAAAACCCGCCCCAGCGCCAGCGCGCCGCATCAAAGCTGACCAGCCGCCCCAGCGGCGTGGCATCGCCCACCAGCAGCGCCAGCGCCATCTGGGCCTGCAGCGCGCCGATGATGCCCACCACCGGCCCGGCCACCCCGGTTTCGGCACAGCTGCCCAGGCGCGGCGGCAGATCGGGAAACACCGCCCGCATCGAGGGCGCGCCGCCGCAGAAAGCGCCGCAATAGCCGCCAAGCCCGGTGACACTGGCCGAAACCAGCGGCAGACCAGCCTCAAGGCATTGATCCGACAGCATATAGCTGACGGCGAAACTGTCGGCGCAATCCAGCACCAGCGCGCAGCCTTCGGCCAGCGCCGCCGCATTGCCGGGGCCAAGCGCCTGTTGCACCGGCTCTACCATGACATCCGGGTTCAACGCCCGCACTGCCGCTGCGGCCACCATGGCCTTGGGCTGGCCCAAATCCTCCATGCGGAACAGGGTCTGGCGGTGCAGGTTCGAAAGCTCTACCCGGTCGGGATCGACCACGCGCAGAAAGCCCACGCCCGCCCCCGCCAGATATTGCAGCACCGGCGCCGCCAGCCCGCCTGCACCCACCACCAGAACCCCGGCAGCGGCCAGCAGCGGCTGTGCGGCATCGCCCAGAACGGCGGCCTGCCTTGCGTAACGGCTCATGCCACCACCTGCAGCCACTGGCGCAGCCGCGCCGCCGGATCGGGGTGCAGCGTGATGTCGGTGACGGCAGAAACCACATCCGCCCCGGCGGCCAGAACGCCGGGCGCGCGTTCCACGCTCAGGCCCCCGATGGCGACCAAGGGCACATCGCCCAGCCGCGCCTTCCATTCGGTGACGCGGGGCAGGCCCTGCTGCTGCCATTTCATCTGCTTGAGGATCGTGGGGTAAACCGGCCCCAGCGCGACGTAATCGGGCGCGCAGGCCAAAGCGCGATCCAGTTCCGCATCGTCATGGGTGGACAGGCCAAGGCGCAGCCCGGCGCGGCGGATGGCGGGCAGATCGGCGGTATCCAGATCTTCTTGCCCCAGATGCAGCCAGCCGGCGCCTTCTTCGATGGCGATCTGCCAGTAATCATTCACCACCAGCGCTGCACCATGCGCCCGCGCCAGATCAAGGCCCCGGCGGATTTCGGCGCGGGTTTCGGCCGGGCTGCGATCCTTTACCCGCAGCTGCACCAGCCGCACGCCCAGTGGCAAAGCCAGTTCCAGCCAATGCGCGGCATCGAAGATCGGATAGAAACGCGGCAGCGTCATGCGAGATAGGCCTTTCCAATCAATGGGGTAGAGGGTGCCGCCATATCGCGCGGCTCGATCGGGTCGGCGGTGCGGGCCAGCTGCCCCGCCTCCAGCGCCCGCGCAAAGGCCTGCGCCATGGCCACCGGATCGCCCGCGCGGGCCACAGCGGTGTTCAGCAGCACGGCATCAAACCCCATCTCCATCGCCTGTGCCGCCTGCGACGGCAGGCCAAGGCCCGCATCAATCACCATCGGCACATCGGGGAAATGTGCGCGCAAACTGCGCAGGGCATAGGGGTTCAGCAGGCCCAGCCCGGTGCCGATGGGCGCGCCCCAGGGCATCAGCACCTCGCAGCCCGCATCCAGCAGGCGGTCGGCCAGAACCAGATCCTCGGTCATATAGGGAAAGACCTGAAAGCCGTCCTCGCTCAGGATGCGCGCGGCCTCCACCAGCCCAAAGGGATCGGGTTGCAGCGTATCGGCATGGCCGATCACCTCCAGCTTGATCCAGTTCGTGCCGAAGATCTCGCGCGCCATATGGGCGGTGGTGACGGCCTCCTTCACCGAATGGCAACCCGCCGTATTGGGCAGCAGATGCACGCCAAGCCCTTGAATGATCGCCCAGAAATCCCCACCCGCCGCGCCTTCGCGCCGCACCGAGACGGTGGCGACCGATGCCCCCGAGGCGCGGAAGGCCGCCGCCATCACCGCGGGCGAGGGGTAAAGCGCCGTGCCCAGCATGAAGGGCGAGGCCAGTTCCGTTCCGTAAAACGCCGCCATCTCAGCCCCCCTGCTGCGGGGTGACGATTTCCACCCGGTCGCCCGCGCGCAGCGGCGTTTCGGCCCGCAGGGCGCCGGGCACGAAATCCTCGTTCACCGCCGTGGCGCATTTCGCCCCGGCCATTCCGCGTTCGGCCAGCAGATCGGCCAGATTTCCGGCTGTGGTTTCAATGGCTTCACCGTTCAGAAGCAGGCGAAAGGTCATGCGGTTTCTCCGGTCGGAAGGTAGGGGGTCGAAGGTTGCGGCGTCAGCAGATCCGCCGCGCGGCGGGCCAGCCAGGGCGCCATCAGATAGCCGTGGCGGTACAGCCCGTTCAGGCACAGCCGCCCCGGCAGCTGCCGCAGGGCGGGGGTGTTATCGGGAAATGCGGGGCGGGCATCATGGCCGATCTCTACCACTTCGGCCTCGCCAAAGGCGGGGTGCAGCGCATAGGCGGCGGTCAGCAGTTCCAGCAGCGACCGCACGCTGGCCCGGCCGCGTTCGGCGCTTTCGATCATCGTGGCGCCGATCATGAACAGCCCCGGCCCGCGCGGCACGATATACAGCGGGATGCGCGGATGCAGAAAGCGCACCGGGCGCGACAGATGCAGGCCGGGCGCCTGCAGCAGCAGCATTTCCCCCTTCACCCCGCGCAGATCGGGCAGCAGATCGCGGGCGGCCAGACCCCGGCAATCCACCACCGGGCCGGGCGGTGCCGGGTCGGTGGTGAAGCCGACACCCAGCGCCAGCGCCCGATCCACCAGCGCCGCCAGCGCCTGACGCGGGTTCAGATGCGCCTCTTCCTCAAAGAACAGCGCGCGGGGAAAACGCCCTTCCAACAGCGGCTCCAGCGCGGTTGCCTCGGCCCCGGTCAGCCAGACATGGCCCCGGGTGCGGCGGGCGAAACGGTCCAGCTCTGCCCGGTCGCGGCCCGGGGCCACGACCAGCGTTCCGGCCCGGGTGACATGGGCGCCCTGCGTCTGCCACCAGTCTGCGGCGCGTCGGCCCTCCGTCCCGACAATTGCCTCGGCGGTTTCGCTTTCGCAGAAGGGCGCCAGCATCCCGCCCGCCCACCAGCTGCAGTGATGCGGGCCGGGCAGACCGGCGGGATCATGCAGGATGACCGCCGCACCGCGCCCCGCCAGTTCAACCGCCGTGCAAAGCCCCATGACCCCGGCGCCCAGAATGTGATGCACCGTCATGCCCGCACCCCCGGCCAGAGCGCATGAAAATGATGCACCGGCCCATGGCCCGCGCCAAGGTGCAGCCCGTCGGCGGCAAGGATCGCCCGGTGCAGCCAGCCCTGCGCCTGTGCCACCGCCAAGGGCAGCGGCTGGCCAAGCGCCAGCCCGGCGGCAATCGCGGAAGACAGGCTACAGCCGGTGCCATGGGTGTTGCGGGTGGCAATGCGCGGCGCGCTGAACCGGGTGATCCCCGCCGCCGTCACCAGCAGATCGGTGCAGACGGGGCCCGGCGCATGGCCGCCCTTCATCAGCACCGCCTGTGGCCCAAGACGCAGCAGCGCGCGGCCCTGTTCGGCAGCATCCTCTTCCGACGTTGCCTCGGGCTGGCCCAGCAGGCGTGCGGCTTCGGGGCGGTTCGGCGTCAGCAGCGTGGCGCGGGGCAACAGCATGTCGCGCAGCGCCGCCACCGCATCATCGGCCAGCAGCGCATCGCCCGATTTCGCCACCATCACCGGATCCAGCACCACCGGCCCGGCATAGCCCGCCAGCGCCCCGGCCACGGCGGCGATCACCGCCGCATCGGCCAGCATCCCGATCTTGACCGCGCGGGGCGGCAGATCCTCCAGCACGGCGGCGATCTGTGCGGCAACCATGGTCGGCGTAACGCCCGCCACCGCCCGCACGCCACAGGTGTTCTGCGCGGTGATCGCCGTCAGGGCCGAGGTGCCATAGACCCCCAGCGCCGAAAAGGTTTTCAGATCGGCCTGAATCCCCGCGCCACCGCCGGAATCAGAGCCTGCAATGGTCAGGGCTATGGGGCAGGGGGGGCTGCGATATGCGTCCATCTTTCAGTTCGCCTTGTGCAAGCCAGCGAAATGAAAGGAGAATAAGGGCGTGCCCACCCTTTTTATCCGTTCCCTCCGCCGGTATTAACCGGATCAGGTTCGATGGGTTGGCTTTCACCTCTCAGCCCTCACGGGCACCCCAACGGAATGGAAACGGGATAAAGCCTGCCTGCGGGTTCCGCAAGGGAAATCTGCTGCAGGTTGCGTATCGTGCCGGTTAGGCCCCGCGTCAGGGCGCGCCTGATGCAGGGAAGGCAGGGCAATGGCCAGGTTCAGGCCATTGTTATATATGGGCTATTTCATGGCCGCGTCATAGGCCGCCACCAGCGCGCGGGCCTTCTGCGCCACGGTTTCCGGCGGCTCGCCGGGGCGGTACAGCGCCGTGCCGATGCCAAAGCCGGTTGCCCCCGCCTGCAGCCAGAGACCCAGATTTGCCGCATCGGCACCACCCACGGCATAGACCGGCATCTGCGGCGGCAGCACCGCGCGCAACGCCTTGATCCCCTCTGGCCCCATGACAGAGGCGGGGAAGATCTTCAGCCCGTCCGCCCCGGCGCGGATCGCGGCGAAACATTCGGTCGCGGTGAACACGCCGGGAAAAGACTGCATCCCGGCAGCCTTGGCCGCGCGGATCACCTCGGGGTTGCAATCGGGCGACACGATCAGCCGCCCGCCCACAGCCCCCACCGCCGCCACATCCGCCACGCTCAGCACCGTGCCCGCGCCGATCAGTGCGTGTTTGCCAAAGGCCGCTGCCATGCGCCCGATGCTGTCCAGCGGATCGGGCGAATTCAGCGGCACTTCGATCTGGTCGATGCCTGCATCCATCAGCGCGGCGGCCACGGCTTCGGCCTCGGGCGGGGTGATGCCGCGCAGGATGGCGATGATCGGGCGGGAGGTCATGCGGCGGTTTCCTTCAGAAGCCTGCGGGCGGCGGTCAGCCCGGCGAGGGTGATTTCGGTGCCATCGGTCAGCTGCGCCACCGTTCCGGCAAGGCCAAGCGCGGTTGCGTAATGCCCGGCCAGCGCCCCGGCGCCGATCAGGGCAATCTGGCGTCCCTGCCAGATCGGCCGCATCGCCGCAAGCTCTGCGCCGATCATCAGCCCCGACAGCCGCGCCCGCGCCTCTGCGCCCGGCAGGTCTTGCAGCAAGGCCGCCGCCCGCAATGAAAACAGCAGCTTGGGCAGGTTTTCCGGCGCAGGCAAGATGTCTGCGATGGCGGCGGCAAAGGCCGGGTCGTCCCAGCCTGTGCCCAGACTGTGACGCAGAACAGACTGGTCGGCCAGCAGCGCGAAGATTTCGCCTGTCATGCAGGTGTGGAACCGCAGAACCTGGCCTGCATGGATTTCGGCCCATTTCGAATGGGTGCCGGGCAGGCAGATCACCCCGTCAAACCCCGGATTCAGGGCCAGATAGCCCGCGATCTGCGTTTCTTCGCCCCGCATCACATCGGCAGGCCCGGGTTGCGACAGACCGGGGATGATCTGCATCTGCAGGCGCGGATCATTGGCGTGCACCTGCCGCAGCGGATGGCCCAGCGGCGCGCAGGGCACCTGCCTGTAGGCCGCCTCCGCCCAGCCCTGCCGCGCGCCGACCATGCCACAGGCGACAACCGGCATCGGGGTGTCGCCCAGCCAGTCGGCGATCAGCCGCAGCAGCGCAGGTTCGAAATCCGCGGGCGACAGCTTGCCCATGCCATCCGCCGATTGCCGCGCCGCGACGGGATGGGCATCCGCCATGGCCCAGACACGCAGCGATGTCGTGCCCCAGTCAACGGCGATCCAGTCGGGTGTCACTGCAACTCCTCATCCAGTAGTTCTGTTGGGATATTCTGAAAGCTGACGGGTCTGAGCCACCGTCTGATGGCCATTGTCCCGACGGAAGTTGCGCCGAAGTTTGTGGATGCGGGGTATGGCCCGCCGTGGACCATGGCGTCGCAGACCTCGACGCCGGTGGGGAAGCCGTTGGCCAGCACCCGCCCGGCCTTGCGCTCCAGCACCGGCAGCAGGCGGCGGGCCAGCGCGGTGTCGGGCGCATCCAGATGCATGGTCGCGGTCAGCTGGCCCTCCAGGCTTCGGGCGATCTGCAGCATTTCTTCGGGGTCTTGCGCGGTGACGATCAGGCCCAGCGGCCCGAAAACCTCTTCGCTCAGGGTGTGATCTGCCAGCCAGTCCGCTCCTTTCACGATAAACAGCTGCGGCAGGGCCTGCCGCCGGTCACAACTCTGCGTCAGCAGTGCCCGCACGCCGGTGCCTGCGGCGATACGGTCACGGCCGGTGGCATAGGCATGGGCGATGCCTTCGGTCAGCATCACCTGCGCCCCGACGCCCTGCAGCGCCGCAGCCGTGGCCTGCCCCAGCGCCGCAGCCTGATCTTCCATCACCACGGCAATGCCGGGATTGGTGCAGAACTGCCCCGCCCCCATCGTCAGGCTGCCCGCCCAGCCTGCGGCGATTCCCGCGCCACGGGCCGACATTGCACCCGGAAGAATGAACATGGGGTTAACAGAACCCAGCTCGCCGAAAAACGGGATCGGTTCGGGGCGCGTGGCGCAAAGATCGAACAGCGCCCGCCCGCCTGCAAGCGATCCGGTGAAACCCACGGCTTTTATAAACGGATTGGTAACGAGTGCCGTGCCAACATCCCGATGCCCGCCCTGAATCAGTGAAAACACGCCCGGAGGAAGATGACATGATGTGATGGCAGCCAGAATAGCTTCGGCGATGATCTCGCCGGTGCCGGGATGGGCGGAATGGCCCTTGACGACGACAGGGCAGCCTGCGGCGAGGGCCGAGGCCGTGTCGCCCCCGGCGGTTGAAAAGGCCAGCGGGAAGTTGGAGGCGCCGAAGACGGCGACCGGGCCGATGGGGCGCTGGATCAGGCGGATGTCCGGGCGCGGTGCGGGCTGGCGGTCGGGCAGGGCCGGATCATGGCGGCGGTCGAGGTAATCGCCGTCGCGGATGTGGCTGGCAAACAGCCGCAGCTGTCCGGTGGTGCGGCCACGCTCGCCCTGCAGGCGGGCGGCAGGCAGGCCGGTTTCCTGGCTGCCGATTTCGGTGATGGCCTCGGCCCGGGCTTCGATTTCGTCGGCGATGGTGTCCAGAAACCGGGCGCGGTCTGCGCGGGAGGTGCGGGAATAGGTCACAAACGCCTCTTCCGCCGCAGCACAGGCCGCCGCCACCAGATCGGCCGTGCCGACAGAAAACGAATGCGCCGGGCCATGCGCCGGTTCCGAGGCAAAACGGGCTTCGGTGGCGATCCAGGCGCCGGCGATCAGGTGGCGGCCATGCGGCGTGAAGCTCATCGGTTTGTCCTTTCAGTAGGCTGTCAGGTCAGAAGAAAAGGAGGTCAGAAATGGAAAGCAGCCGTGATCGACCGGCGCCCCAGTGTCAGCGCATCGGCCACATGCACCATGGGGGCCAGATCCACCTCGGATTGTCCGGCGTGCACCAGCGCGGCCATCCGGGCATAAAGCGCCGGATATTCGCCCATGATGCTGTTTTCGCCCGCGACAGGCTGGCCATCAAGCTCCAGCACATTGCCCCCCATGCGCAGCGCAAGCTGGCCTGCATCGGTTTCCAGACGGATATCCCAGGTTTGCGGCCCCTCTTGCCGCCAGTCGAAATCGGCCGTCACCCCACCCGAAAACACCAGCCGCGCGGCGATCGGCGTCTGGCGGTTTTCAGGAAATTCCAGCTCTGCCGCCGTCAGATGCACCGGCGCAGGCAGGATTTCCGTCAGGATCGACAGCGCATTGATGCCGGGATCAAAGACGCCCATTCCGCCGGGTTCGAACACCCAATCCTGACCGGGATGCCATTTGCGCACATCCTCGCGCCAGGTGATCTGCGCCGCCCGCACCACCTTGTCGGCCAGCCAGGCCTTGGCCGGCGCCACGGCCTGGGCCATCCGGCTGTGCCAGGTGGTGTAAAGCGTCACGCCACGGGCGCGGGCCATCTGCTCCAGCGTATGAACTTCGGCCAGGGTGGCCCCGGGGGGCTTTTCCAGCATGACATGGCGCCCGGCCTGCAGGGCCATTGCCACATATTCGAAACGCGGCACCGGCGGCAGGCAAAGCGAGATCACCGGAATATCGGGCCGTTCCGCCAGAAGCTGCGCGAAATCGCTGAAAGCGGGCACATCTGCCACACTGCCATGGCGCGAACAGCTGGCTGCAAGCTCCCATTCCGGCGCGGCGGCAATGGCCGGAACATGCTGATCCAGCGCGATTTTTCCGATGCCGACCAATGCGATCTTCATCAGTGCGAATCCTTGCCCACATCGCGGCCCCGGCAGCCCTTCAGAAAATCGAGATCCGCCCCCGTATCGGCGCCTTCAACATGTTGCTGATGCAGCCAGGCATAGCCCGAGCTGGGCCGGTCATGCGCGGGCTGCCAGGCGGCCAGCCGTGCCGCAAGCTCCGCCTCGGATATCTCCAGCTGCAGCAGGCGCGCGGGCACATCCAGCGTGATGAAATCGCCGTTCTGCACCACCGCCAGTGGGCCGCCCGCCGCCGCCTCGGGCGAGGTGTGCAGCACCACGGTGCCATAGGCGGTACCCGACATGCGCGCGTCGGAAATGCGCACCATATCGGTGATCCCCTTGCGCAGAACCTTGGGGGGCAGGCCCATATTGCCCACCTCTGCCATGCCGGGATAGCCCTTGGGGCCGCAGTTCTTCAGCACCATGATGCAGGTTTCGTCGATATCCAGCGCCTCGTCGTCGATCTTGGCCTTGTAATCGTCGATATCCTCGAACACCACGGCGCGACCGCGATGCTGCATCAGATGGGGCGAGGCGGCCGAGGGTTTCAGCACCGCACCTTTCGGCGCCAGATTGCCCTTCACAACGACGATCCCGCCCGATTGCGCCAGCGCCTTGTCGGTGGGCAGGATCACCTCTTCATTGTGGTTCTGAACGTCCTGAACCTCTTCCCAGATCGTGGTGCCCGAAACCGTCAGGGCGTCGCGGTGCAAAAGACCGGCCTCGCCGAGCCGTTTCAACACCACAGGCAGGCCACCCGCATAGAAGAATTCTTCCATCAGATATTTGCCCGAAGGCATCAGGTTCACGATGGTCGGCACGTCGCGGCCGCAGCGATCCCAGTCATCCAGCGTCAGGTCAACGCCGCTCCGCCCCGCCATGGCCAGCAGGTGGATCACCGCATTGGTCGATCCGCCGATGGCCGCATTGGTGCGGATCGCATTTTCAAACGCCTGTTTCGTCATGATATCAGAGGGTTTCAGGTCGTCCTTCACCATCTGCACGATCCGCCGCCCGGTCAGCTGTGCCATCACGCGGCGGCGGCTGTCCACCGCCGGGATGGCCGCATTGCCGGAAAGCGCCATCCCCAGCGCCTCGGCCATGCTGGCCATGGTAGAGGCCGTGCCCATGGTATTGCAGGTGCCCGAAGACCGGCTCATCGAGGCTTCGGCCTCCAGAAATTCGGCTTGGGTCATCTCGCCCGCCTTCACGGCTTCGGAAAATTTCCAAAGATGGGTGCCCGATCCCACCCGCTCGCCCCGGAAATAGCCGTTCAGCATCGGCCCGCCCGTCACCACGATCGACGGGATATCGGTCGAGGCGGCGGCCATCAGCAGGCTGGGTGTCGTCTTGTCGCAGCCCACCAGAAGCACAGCGCCATCAATGGGTTGGCCGCGCATCGCCTCTTCCACCGCCAGCGCTGCAAGGTTGCGATACATCATCGCCGTGGGGCGGAAAGTGTTTTCGCTGGCCGAAAACACCGGCACCTCGACCGGGAAACCGCCCGCCTCCCAGATGCCGGCCTTCACCTTTTCGGCCAGTTCGCGCAGATGGCCGTTGCAAGGCGTCAGGTCCGACCAGGTGTTCAGGATGCCGATGACCGGGCGCCCATCGAACAGGTCATGCGGATGGCCCTGATTTTTCATCCAGCCCCGGTGATAGATCGTGTCGCGCGATGTGCCGCCATACCAGTGCTGCGAACGCAATTTGCGGGGCCAGGGGGCAGGTTTGAATGTCATGGCACACCTCAGAGGGATTGGACGGCAAAAGGCGTTGTCTGCGCCGGTTCCTGCGCCAGCGGGTTGCGCAGCGGCAGGCCGAAGGCCGGGCTTTCGATTTCGAACACATCACCGGGTTTGGTGGTGATGCCATCGGCAAAAGACAGGGTCGCGGTGCCAAAGAAATGCACATGCAGATCGCCGGGCTGCCGGAACAGGGCATATTTGAAATGGTGATGTTCCAGATTGCCCAGGCTGTGGCTCATATTCGCCTCGCCCGACAGGAAGGGTTTTTCCCAGATCACCGCGCCATCGCGGTGCAGGCGGCTTGTGCCTTCCACATGCTGCGGCAGATCGCCCAGACGCAGTTCAGGGCCAAAGCTCGCCGGGCGCAGCTTGGAATGGGCCAGCCACAGGTAATTGCCGCGTTCCGTCACATGATCGGAAAACTCATTCCCCAGCGCAAAGCCAAGCCGGAAGGGCGTGCCATCGGGGCCGATCAGATAAATGCCTGCAATTTCAGGTTCTTCGCCCGCATCCAGAGCGCAGCCCGGCGACAGAAGCGGGGCGCCAGGGGCCGCGGCCACATGGCCGTTGCCCTTGTAGAACCATTCCGGCTGCGCGCCGATCTTGCCCGCGTCGGGCCTGCCACCCTCCAGCCCCATGCGGAACATCTTCATGCTGTCGGTCATCTGGTCCGGATCGGCCTTGGCGTGCATCGAATTGCGCGTGGCGGCGCTGCCCAGATGGGTCAGCCCGGTGCCGGTCAGGTGCATGGGCAGGGGTCTGGGTGGTTGATCGGGCAGCAGCACCCGGCCTTCGCGCCAGCGCGGCCGCCAGATCGACGGCGGCGCCCTGTCCGCGCGCCGCCACTTCGGCGGCCAGCGAGCGGCCTGCGGCAATCGCCGCCTGCGCCAGGTCGATCACCGTTTCTGTGCCGGGCACCAGATGGGCGGCCTCGCCTTGCCGGGCCACGACAGCGCGGCCGGTTGCGGTGCGGATCTGCGAAAGGAACATGGTTCAGCCCTGCTTCTGCTTGTTGTAGACATCGAAGAATACGGCGGCCAGCAGCACCAGGCCTTTGATAACCTGCTGATAATCAATGCCGATCCCCATGATCGACATGCCGTTGTTCATCACGCCCATGATGAAGGCGCCCACCACCGCGCCGATGATCTTGCCCGATCCGCCCGACATCGAGGCGCCGCCGATGAAGACCGCCGCGATCACGTCCAGCTCTACCGCGAAACCGGCTTTCGGCGTGGCGGTGTTCAGCCGCGCCGCAAAGACCAGCCCGCCAAGTGCGGCCAGAAAACCCATGTTCACGAAGGTGAGGAAGGTCAGGCGTTCGGTCTTGATCCCCGAAAGTTTCGCGGCCTTTTCATTGCCGCCAATGGCATAGACCCGGCGGCCCAGCGTGGTGCGTTCGGTGATAAACGCATAGATCACCGTCAGAACCACCATGGAAATCAACACATTGGGCAGACCGCGGAACCCTGCCAGCTTCCATGTCACGAACAGAAGTGCGGCGCCGACGATGGCATTGCGGGCCACGAAAAACGCCGTCGGCTCATCCTCGATGCCATATTGCGCGTTGCGGGCGCGGGCTTTCAGCCCCAGCCAGATCAGCACGCAGACTGCAATCACCCCGGCGGCCAGCGCGGTGACATTCGGTTTGTCCACCCCGAACAGATCGGGGATGAACCCGGTCGACAGCGATTGAAAGCTTTTCGGAAACGGCCCGATGCTTTGCCCCGCCAGCAGCCACAGCGACAGGCCGCGGAACACCAGCATCCCCGCCAGCGTCACGATGAAGGAAGGGATCTTCCAGAAAGCCACGAAATAGCCCTGCGCCGCCCCGATCAGGATCCCCACGATCAGGCACAGCGGCACCGCCACCGCCACCGGCAACCCCCAGCTGACGATCATCACCGCCGCCATGGCGCCGACGAAGCCCATCACCGATCCCACCGACAGGTCGATATGGCCCGCCACGATCACCATCAGCATACCCAGCGCCATGATGATGATATAGCTGTTCTGCAGGAACAGGTTGGTGATGTTCACGGGTTTCAGCAGCGTGCCGTCGGTCACGATCTGAAAGAACACCATGATGGCGATCAGGGCGAACAGCAGCCCGTATTCGCGCAGGTGGCTGATCAGATAGCGGCCGATGCCTTCGGCCTTTGGCGTTGTCATCCTGCCTCTCCCTTATTCCGTAACGATGAGCGACATGATGCGCTCCTGCGTGGCCTCGGTGTGGTGCAATTCCCCCACGAAGGCGCCTTCGTTCATGACATAGATCCGGTCGCACATGCCCAGCAGCTCCGGCATTTCCGAGGAAATCATCAGAACCGCTTTACCCTGTGCGCTCAGGTCGTTGATGATGCTGTAGATTTCATATTTCGCGCCGACGTCGATGCCGCGCGTGGGTTCATCCAGGATCAGCACCTCCGGTTCGGTGAACAGCCATTTCGACAGCACCACCTTCTGCTGGTTGCCGCCCGAAAGGTTCATCACCTTCTGGAACACCGATGGCGTGCGGATCCGCATGGCCGCGCGGTATTTCTCGGCCACTTCGGTTTCGCGCGCCTCGTTGATCACGCCGCCCTGCGCCACGGCAGGCAGATTGGCCAGCGTGGTGTTGCGCTGGATGGTTTCTTCCAGGATCAGGCCCAGGGATTTGCGGTCTTCGGTCACATAGGCAATGCCTGCCGCGATGGCCCGGCTGACGGTGCCGGTATCCTTCACCACACCATGCACCTTCACCTGACCGCTGATATTGCGGCCATAGCTGCGGCCAAACAGGCTCATGGCCAGTTCGGTGCGCCCCGAACCCATCAGGCCCGCGATCCCCACCACCTCGCCCGCGCGCACATTCAATGCGATGTTCTTGATGACCTGGCGTTCGGCATGTTCGGGGTGCCAGACGTTCCAGCCCTCCACCTCCATCACCACGGCGCCGGTGCGGCGGGTGCGGTCGGGGTAGCGGTGCGCCATGTCGCGCCCCACCATGTCGCGCACGATGCGGTCTTCGGTAATCGGGGTCGTATGGGCATCCAGCGTCGATACCGTGGTGCCATCGCGGATCACCGTCACGCTGTCGGCCACGCGGCGCACCTCGTTCAGCTTGTGGCTGATGATGATCGAGGTGACGCCCTGCGCCTTCAGCTCCAGCAGCAGATCCAGCAGGGCCTGGCTGTCGGATTCCGAAAGCGCGGCGGTCGGTTCATCCAGGATCAGCAGGCGCACGTCTTTCGACAGGGCCTTGGCGATTTCGACCAGCTGCTGCTTGCCGACGCCCAGCTTGCCCACCTGCACGCCCGGCGGTTCTTTCAGACCCACCTTTTTCAGCAGCGCCTCGGTCTGGCGAAAGGTTTCCTGCCAGTCGATCACGCCGCCCTTCTGGCGTTCATTGCCCAGAAACAGGTTTTCCGCGATCGACAGCAGCGGCACCAGCGCCAGTTCCTGGTGGATGATGATAATCCCGCGATCTTCGCTGTCGCGGATGCCGCGGAACTGGGCCAAGGCCCCGTCATAGACGATCTCGCCCTCATAGCTGCCCGCCGGATAGACGCCCGAAAGCACCTTCATCAGCGTGGATTTTCCGGCGCCATTCTCGCCGCAGATCGCATGGATTTCGCCCTGACGGACGTAAAGGTTCACCTGATCCAGCGCCTTGACGCCCGGAAAGGTCTTGGTGATGGAGCGCATCTCCAGCAGCGCGGTCATGTCGGGCCTCCGAAAGGACGCAAGGTAGGGCGGGCCGCCCGCCGCTTGCGGCGAGGGGCGGCCCTGAAACATCCGCAAAAGGGATGCGTTACTTGATCTGGTCCATGGTGTAGTAGCCCGAGCCGATCACGATCTCTTCCCAGTTGCTCGCATCCACCGAAACCGGCTCCAGCAGATAGGACGGGATGACCTTGACACCGTTGTCATAGGTGGTGGTGTCGTTGATCTCCGGCTCGCCGCCTTTCAGCATCGCATCCACCATGCCCACGGTCACGCGTGCCAGTTCGCGGGTATCCTTGAACACGGTCGAATACTGCTCGCCCGCGAGGATGGATTTCACCGATTGCACTTCGGCATCCTGGCCCGAAACGATGGGCATCTTCATGTCGCCAGATCCGTAGCCCACGCCTTTCAGCGACGACAGGATCCCGATCGACAGCCCGTCATAGGGCGACAGCACGCCATGCACCTGTTTGTCGGTGTAATTGGCCGACAGCAGGTTATCCATCCGCGATTGCGCCACCGCGCCATCCCAGCGCAGGGTGCCGACCTTGTCCATGCCCATCTGGCCGGAACCGATGACGATCTCGCCGGAATCGATCATCGGCTGCAGCACCGACATGGCGCCATCATAGAAGAAATAGGCGTTGTTGTCGTCGGGGCTGCCGCCGAACAGTTCCACATTCCAGGGCTTCTGATCGGGGAAGCGTTCCTTCAGCCCGTTCACCACGCTGGTGGCCTGCTGCACGCCGACCTTGAAATTGTCGAAGGTGGCGTAATAGTCGACATCGCCGCTGTCGCGGATCAGGCGGTCATAGGCGATCACCTTGATATCGGCGGCGGCGGCATTTTCCAGCGCGTTCGACAGGGTGGTGCCGTCGATGGCGGCAATCACCAGCACATCCACGCCCTTGGTGATCATGTTCTCGATCTGGGCCAGCTGGTTGGGGATATCGTCTTCGGCATATTGCAGATCGGTTTCATAGCCGGCTTCGGTGAACTGCTTCACCATGGACTCGCCATCCGAGATCCAGCGGGCCGAGGATTTCGTCGGCATTGAAATGCCCACCGTTTCGGCAACCGCGCCAAAGGCGATGAACGAGCTGCACATCGCCAGCGCAGCGGCGACGGATTTGAGTTTCATCTCTCTCTCCCTGATACGGGCAGTGCGTGTTCCTCCCGCCTGCCCCCTCCTCCTCGGCGCTCGATTCGAGCTGCCTGTGGCTGTTCTAGCGGGGCGTGACATATCAGTAAAATTACATTATTTACATTTCACATATCAAATCCGGTAACTCCTATGTCCTTCACCCTGCCCACGCTGAAACCGGCGCAGCTGCGCCTGCTGACCGCCATCGCCCGGCATGGCCAGCTGCAACTGGCCGCAGCCGAGGTTTCGCTGACCCAGCCCGCCGCCTCGCGGATGCTGGCGGAAATCGAGCGCGGGCTGGGGGCGCCGGTTTTCCTGCGCCAGCCCAAGGGGATGGAACCGACAGAGATCGGCCAGATCGTGCTGCGGCGGGCGCAGGCCATGCTGCGGGAAATGCGCAGCATGGCGGCCGAAGTGCAGGCCCTGCGCGAAGGGTTTGGCGGTGCGGTGCGCGTGGGGGCGGTGACGGGGCCGGCCGTCGGCTATCTGGTGCCCGCCATCCGGCAGATCAAGCGCGACGCGCCGGGGGCGGAAATCACGGTGGATGTGGCGCCCTCGCGCGATCTGTTGCGCCATCTGGCGGCGGGGGATCTGGATTTCGCGCTGGCGCGGGTGCTGCCCGAATATGACAGCCGCGATTTCGACATCCGGCCGATGCGCGATGAAAAGGTGGCGCTGCTGGTGCGGGCCGATCATCCGCTGGCCCGCGCCCCGGTGGTGACGCTGACCGAGCTGATGGATTACGAATGGATCATGCAGGATCGCGGCGCCCCGATCCGCGAAGCCACGCTGGAGGCCTTTGGCGCCGTGGGCCTGGCCGAGCCGCGCAATACGGTCAACAGCCCCTCGCTGCTGCTGATGATCGCCTATCTGGCCAAAAGCGATGCCGTCGCCGCCATGTCGGAAGAGGTGGCGCAACTGCTGACGCTGCCGCCGGTCGGGGCGGGGTTTGCGGTGTTGCGGCTGCAGCGCGACATCCGCGTGTCGCCCTATTTCCTGCTCAGCCTGCGCAGGCGGCCGTTGCTGCCGATCGCCGCGCGGCTGATGGATCTGGTGCTGGCGCAGGCCGAAACCGGCGCCATGCTGTAATCAATCGGCAAAGATCCCGGGCGAGGTTTCGGCGCCATCATCGAACCGCGCCAGATATTCCACGATCATCGGGCGGTTCACCGCAAAGCCCTTGTAGGCCGCCAGATACTCGGGCAGATCGCGCAGCACCCGGTGCAGACGGCGGCCCCATTTCGGCACCGATGCCAGATCTTCCAGCGAAATCAGATAGCAGCGGATCGGGAAGGCCAGCGCATTGGAGCGCGGCAGCCGCCAGAAGGTTTGCAGCTCCACCCGCAGAAATTGCTTCTGGCCCACGTTCTCCGGGGTGATCGTGCGCTTTTCCGGGCCCCATTTGTGGTAATTCTCGGGGCTGGTATCCAGCCGGGGGTTAACCGTCATGGTCCAGTTCAGCCGCCGCGCGGGCGATCCCTGCTGCACGTTCAGCAGGAATTTCAGCGCGCGCTGAAACACGCCCATTTCGGCGGCGCGGGGCACCGGGGCGTGCCATTCGAAAAAGTTCATCCCGATGTCGAAATCCAGGCTCCAGTCGGCCTGGCTGGTCACCATGCCCGCATCCATCCACAGATTGCCCTCGCGCTGGTCCAGCACCGCGAAATCGCCCTGCGCCTGGCGGGTGATATATTCCATCGGGCCGCAGGGCAGGGTGGTGGCATCCAGAAAGGTAAAGCGCTGGTCGATCCCCAGCGGCCGGTTGATCCAGTGCCACTGGTTGCCGTCGCGCTGCAGGCTGAACAGATCGGGGTAATCTTCGGCCTTGGACTGCATGATCAGATCCAGCAGATCCCATCCCGCCAGCTCCATATGCGGCAGCGACTGGCAGCGCAGCGGGTCTTCCGTCAGGGTGATCGCGCGGTCACGCATTTCGCTGACGTAATGTTCATCCACGTCAAAGCGTTTCTCGAACGGGCTGCCTTCCCGCCCGCCTTTATGCGGCTCCATGTTGACCGAATACATGTAGCTGTCGCGGTCGAACGGGAAGGGAAAGCGCCGGATCGCCTCGGCCGAATTGTGAAAGGTGTAATCGTCGCGGAAGGTTTCGTCGTTGAACAGGATGGTCATCTTGGCCCCTATCGGTCGAGGATCAGTTCGGCACCCTGAAAGCGCGAGACGCAGGGCATGATCTTGGTATTGGCGGCATGGTCGCTGTCGCTCAGCCAGTGGTCGTGATGGTCGATCCGGCCGTTGCAGGCGATCACCTCGGTTTCGCACTGCCCGCAGGCACCGCCCCGGCACAGCCAGGGCGCATCGACGCCCGCCGCCTCGATGGCTTCCAGCAGGCTTTGATGCGGGCTGACCTCGATCTTCAGGCCAGACCGGGCGAGGGTCACGGTGAACGGCGCGCCGGTGGGCGGCGCCAGAAACGCCTCGGCATGAAGCGCGGCCCGGGGCCAGCCCTTCTGCGCGGCCACTTCAGCCACGCGGTCGATCAGGGCCTGCGGCCCGCAGGTATAGACATGGGTGCCCAAGGGCTGCCCCTGCAGGATCACGGCCGGGTCGATCCGGTTCCCTTCGCCCGAGATATGCAGATGCACCTGTGGCAGATCGGGCAGTAGGCGCAGCCCCGCCGCCTCGGCGCGCGATCGCGCAGCATAATGCAGCTCGAACGGCAATTGCAGGCGCTGCAGCTGTTTCAGCTGCGAAACGAAGGGGGTAATGCCGATGCCGCCCGCAATCAGCACATGTTTGCGCGCCGTCAGATCCAGCGCGAACAGGTTGACCGGGGCGCCGATGCGCAGCAGATCGCCCACGGCCACAGATCCGTGCATGAAGCGCGACCCGCCGCGCCCGGCATCCTCGCGCCGCACGGCGATTTCATAGCCCGATCCATCCATCGGATCGGAAATCAGCGAATAGGCATTGCGCCGCAGCACGCCCTCATCCGGCATTTCCACCACCACATGCGCCCCGCCGGAAAACAGCGGCAGGCTGCCCCCTTCGGGACATTCAAAGCGGAAGCGGGTGACAAGCGGGGTCAGCGGTTCAATTGCGGCCACGCGCAGCAGACGGGCGGTCATGGCTTGATCTCCTGCAGGTCGGGCACGATGCCGGGGGTTTCGGCATCGACGCAGACGCCCTGAAAGGCGGCCAGACGGCGCGAATAATGGTCACGCACGAACAGGGTCAGGCCGCAATGGCTGCAGGTGAAGGGATCGGTGGTGACGCCTTCGGTGATGCCCTTGCAATGCACGCATTGCAGCCGCCGCGCGATGGAGCCGCGATGATCGCTCTGGATCGCATCAACGGGCAGGCCTGCGGCCAGCGCCTCGGCCATGGCCAGCCCGATCAGGGTTTCGCTGCCCGCCAGATACAGCCGCGTGCCCATATGGGCATCCAGCAGCGCCTTGCGAAAGCGGGGCAGGATGGCGGAAAAGCTGGGGCCTTCGTGGTAATGTTTCGGGTGCAGGGCGGCCAGCGCGGCGCCGAAGGGCGCGCCTTCGGGGATATAGATCACATGCGCCGCCGCGATCAGCGCGGCATCCTGCACGGCAAGTTCGATCAGCGCCTCTGCGCCGCTGGCATCGGCCAGCATCAGCGCCGCCGCACCCGGCACGGGCGACAGGCCGGGATAGACGGGGCGGGTGGTGATCGAGGGGGTAAATTCGGTTCTGGGCATTCAACTCTCCGTTCCGGCGGGGTGCGGGCCCTTGGGCCCGCGACCTGGCCTCAGCCCTTGGCGGTGCGGCGTTTCTTTTCGGGGTCGAAGAAGGGCATCGGGCTGGTGGTGGCGGCAATCGCGCCATGTTCGGCACAGTGCACGGTCAGGGCGGTGCCCGCATTGGCACAATCCACCGGCAGGCGGGCAATCGCCACCGTCCAGCCGTTCAGGGGCGAGTGCATGGCCTGTGTGACCAGACCCACCTGCGCGCCATCCTTAAAGACTGGCGCACCATTGCCCGGTGCCTTGTCGCCTTCCAGCTTCAGCCCCCAGATCTTGAACCGCTCGCGCCCCTTCAGCCGGTAATGCTCTTCCGCGCCGCGGAAGCCGGTCTTGCCGGGCGATACGGTGAAATCAAGGCCCAGCTCCCAAAGGGTATCGCCGCAGGGTTCATCGGAGAAAGGATACATCTCGCTGTTATCATAGGGGAAAAACAGCAGATAGCTTTCGGTGCGCAGCAGGTCCAGCGTGGTGAAGCGGCAGGGAATGATGCCCATGGCGCGCACCTTCCTCCAGGATGCGATCCCAGATCATCGGCGCATCCTGCCCGCGCACGAACAGCTCGTATCCGCGTTCGCCGGTATAGCCGGTGCGCGAAATCATAGCGGGCTTGCCGAACAGCGAGGTCTGCATATGGCTGAAATAGGCCAGATCGCGGATGCCCGGCACATGGTTTGCCAGAAAATCCACCGCCAGCGGGCCTTGCAGCGACAGGTCATGCAGGTTGTCGTCAAACTTGATCGTCACATCGCGGCCGGTGGCGGCCATGGTCAGCTGTTCATGGCCCTGGCCGGAACCATGCACCACCATGAAGGCATTGGGGCCGGTGCGGTAGATCACGCAATCATCGACGAACTTGCCCGCGTCGTTCAGCATGCAGGCATAGACCGACCGGCCCGGCATCAGCTTTTCGATGTTGCGGGTGGTGGCGCGGTCGATCACATGGCTGGCGGCGGGGCCGGTCAGGTGAACCTTTTTCAGCCCGGATACATCCATCAGCCCCGCCTTGGTGCGGATCGCCAGATATTCGGCCACGGGATCTGCGTCATAGGACCAGGCGGTGCCCATCCCGCTCCAGTCTTCAAGCGCCGAGCCAAGGGCGCGATGCCGGTCAGCCAGCGCGGAAAAACGCCACGAGTTCGTCATGTCAGTCTCCAATATGGTTATCGTCGGTTTGCCGTCCCGCATCTGTCGGGACACGGGACGGCAGGTGTTGCCGGGCCGATCAGGCCGGAAGCTGGAAGAACCAGTTGGACCAGAGCACCACGACAGCGCCGGCAATCAGCGCCACATAGGGCCAGATGCCTGCCTTGCGCGGCCCCAGATCGCCGCTGTCAGACAGGCCCAGATCCTCCATCGCCTCTTTCGGGAAATGGCCCTTGTCCTGCACATAATGGCGGAACCAGAACACCGGCAGGATCAGCGCGGCAAAGATCAGGCCCGACCACAGCGCGTTGGAATAGCCCCAGACCTTGGCGCCCGCGCCGAGGAACAGCGCATTCACGAAGGCCAGCGCGGTGTTGATGCCGATCAGCACGGTGGGCGCCTTCCACGGGCGCGGCAGATGGGCGGAATCGATCCGGTGAATCCAGCCGGCATTCAGGTTCAGGAAGTTGAACATGATGTAGCCGACGTTCGAAATCGCCAGAACGTAGAAGTAGCCGCCCGCATCCGAGGCCAGCGCCAGCAGGATCACGTTGAAGCCAAGATCCGTCCACATGGCGCCGGTCGGCGCGCCATGGTCGTTCACCTGGCTGAGGTATTTCGGCAGCCAGCCATCGCGCGAGCCCTGATAGAGCGTGCGCGACGATCCGGCCATGGCCGTCATGATGGCCAGAAACAGCGCCATGATCATCAGGATCACGAAGATCTGCGTCACAACCGGCCCGCCGCCGACCATGCTGCCCAAGGCCTCGCCCACGCCGGTGCCATCGACAATGCCGGTGGCCAGCATCCCCGATTGCCCCAGAACGCCCTGGAAGGCGAAGGGGATCAGGAAATAGAACACGACGCAAAGCAGGCCGGAATAGAAGATGGCGCGGAAGGTATCGGTCTGCGGGTTCTTGAATTCGGCAGTATAGCAGACGGCGGTTTCAAAACCGTAGGTCGACCAGGCGGCGATATAGAGACCGCCCAGAAACAGCGTCCAGCCGCCGATATCCCAGGCACCATCGACGCCGGAATAGGCGGCGGTCGGCGGCACGATATTGGTGACGTTCATGCTGTCGATCGCGCCGGTCAGGATCGGCACCAGCCCCACCAGCAAGAGCGGGATCAGCACCACGACCGCCATCCATTTCTGCGATTTGGCGGTCGAGGCAATGCCGCGGTGCTGGATCACGAAAATGATCAGCATCAGCACAACCCCGATCACGAAGGTGGAGTTGAAGTGCAGGGTGCCAAGGCCCGGAACGGCGATGTTGAACGCCTCCCACACGCGGAAGGCGGGGGTCAGGGCGGCGACGCCATCGGTTGCGGCCACGGCGGAAATGGCATCTGCCACTGCAACGCCCGCATTTTCAGCCATATAGGCGGCGACGGCGGGGGTTTCGGCGGTGTAGCTGGCGATATTGGCCGCCACCCAATCCAGCACCGGCTGGCTTTCGGCCAGCGGAATGGGGAACAGCGCGTTCAGGATATAGCCGGCCGCAATGGCACAGCCGAGCGACAGCACCGGCGACCAGGCGAACCAGTTGCACCAGACCGACAGCGGCGCGATCAGCTTGCCATAGCGCAGCCAGGCCGTGGCGCCATAGACCGAGGCGCCGCCCGATTTGTTGCCGAACATACCGGCCATTTCAGCGTAGGTGAAGCTTTGCAGAAAGCCCATCACCATAGAGATCATCCAGACCACGAAAGCAGCCTTGCCCGCCACCCCCGCGATCCCGCCGATGGAAAACAGCACCAGCGGCGGCACACCGGCCGCCACCCAGAATGCGCCCTTCCAGGTCAGCGACCTGTGCAGCGCGCCCGAGCTGGGCGTGCCTGTCGGCGCCACCCCCGCTCTGGCTGCGGCCTGCGCCGCAGTCATCATGTTCTTGTCCACGTCCAAACTCCCTGTTGTGTGGCTGGGGGTCTTTTGCCCCGGTTTTCTTGCCTCCCCCGCCGATGTGGCGGCCGTCACCGGGCTCCCATCCCCGGCGCGCCCCGGTGTCACGACCGGGGACGTTCCTTTTGCGGGTCGTAATGCGGGAAGGCCGAAACCTGTGCCGCGATCCGCTTTTGATGACCATCGAGCCGTCCGACCTCGACCGCCGTGCCGATGGCGGCATGGGCCACGTCCAGCCGCGCCAGTGCGATCATCTGGCCGGTGCGCGGGCTGCGCATGGCCGAACAGATCTCGCCCACCTGCGCGCGCCCGATGCGGATCGGGTCGCCATGGCCCACGGGTTCCTGACCGTCGATCTGCAGCCCGACGAATTTGCGCGACGGATGGTCCTTGCGGCGGATCAGCGCATCGCGCCCGACGAAATCGGCGGCCTTGGATTTCAGCGGCACGGTGAAGCCCACGCCTGCCTCGAACGGGTCGGTCTGATCGGAGAAATCATAGCCCGCGAAGACCAGCCCGGCCTCGATGCGTACCAGATCAAGGCCCGCAAGCCCCATCGGGCGCAGGCCCAGTGGCTGCCCGGCCTGCCAGACGGCATCAAAGACGATGTCGCCCTGACGCGGGTGGCAGAAGATCTCGTATCCCAACTCGCCGGTGTAGCCGGTGCGCGATACCACGACCGGCACGCCCTGAGGGCCGCCGATGCGCCCGACGGTGAAGCGGAACCAGCCGAGTTCGGTGACGGCGGGCTGATGCGGTGGCGTCCAGATGATCTGCGCCATCAGCGCGCGCGATTTCGGGCCCTGCACCGCGAGATTGTGCATCTGATCGGTGCTGGAGCGGATCAGCACGTTCAGGCCCAGCCGCGCAGCCTCTTCCCGCATCCAGACGCCGCCCTCATCGCTGCCGCCGATCCAGCGGAAGTTCTGCGCGCCCAGACGGAACAGGGTGCCATCGTCGATCATGCCGCCATGCGGATGGCAGATGGCGGAATAGACCACCTGACCCACGCCCAGCTTTGATACATCGCGCGTCAGCACCCAGTTCAGCAGGGCTTCGGCATCCGGCCCTGTCACCTCGAACTTGCGCAGGGCGGACAGATCCATGACCACCACACCGTCGCGGCAGGCCCAGTAGCTTTCCAGCGGATCGGTGCCCGCAAAGCTGTTGGGCAGCCAGAAGCCCTTGTATTCGATGAAATCCCGCGTGAGTTCGGCGAATTTGGCGTGGAAGGCGGTTTCGCGTGTCATGATCGGCTCCGCGTCGGGGGTGGCGCGCCAGGCCGAGGCGCGTTGAAAACGCCCGGTCGCGGCATAGCTGCGCAGGTGGATGTCTGTCAGGGTCCAGCCATTGGCGGGGGTGGTGTCATCGGGGCAGGCCGAAGACACGCAGACCAGATCGGTCATGGCGCGCAGCAGCACATAATCGCCGGGGCGCGACCAGGGTTCATCGGCATACATCACGCCATGGGCATCAATGCCGGTGTTGAAAAAGAAATTGGCCGCCATCCAGCCCGCCCGGCCGGGGATGCCATATTCCGCCAGCGCGGTGTTGAAATTGTCAGAACAGTTGGCATGGCCGGGATAGCCGATGTCATCATAGTATTTCGATGTGCAGGCCATGGCGAAGGCATCGTGGCGTCCGCAGGTATCCTGCACCACCTCGACCAGCGCGGTCATGTCCTGATCGAAGTATTTCGCATGCAGGCCGGGCATCGGATAGGCATGGCCCTGAAGGGTGCGGGTGGTGGTTACATCCAGCGGGTTGAAGATGCCGCGATCCACCTTGCGGGCATCAAAGCACTGGAAATCGGTGCATTGCCGCCCATCCACGTCGAGGATCTGCAGATATTCGCCCGCCCGCACGACATAGGCCTGCGCGGTGGCAGAGGCGATGCGCAGATCCAGCAGCGGGTCGGCCAGCGGATCGGGCAGATCGAAGCCAAGCCGCGCGCGGGGCGTGGCGCGGGTGATGGCCAGCGCCAGCGGGGTGGCGGTATCCTGCGCGGTGAAATCCATCGGGCCGCCGGGGGCCGCCGCCACCAGCCAGCCGTTGCCCTGTGCGGTGAAGCTGGCCGTATCGCCCGCCGGGCTGCCCGCGCCGAACAGCCGGATCACACGCGCGCCATCCGGCAGGATGCCGCGACGGGTGAGTGCGGCGCGCAGGGCAGGCGCATGGGCGAGCACGGCCTGCAACCCATCGGCCGGGCCATCGGCGGGCGTGCCCAGCAGGCCTGCATCGGGGCGGCCATCGGGATGGGCGGCCAGAAGTTCGGCCCGCTGGCCGCCTTCGGTATTGCCAAGCGTGATCCGGTCGCCCGCTGCGAATTGCACGCAGATCGCCCCGCCGCCGGGCACCAGATGACGTTCTGGGGCACCGGCCTGCGGCTCCATCCGCCGGGGTCTGGTGGGGCGGGGCGGGCCGGGGCGAAACAGACCATCGGGCAGAAGCTGCAACATCCTGAGATCCTGGAAAAAAGCCGGGGAGGCAAAGCCGCGCCTCCCCGGGAGGGGGGACCGGGGGTAGGGACGGGTCAGTTCTGGAGATAGACTTCCAGCGTATCATCCAGCGCATCTTTCCACGGCGTATGATGGGTGGGCGCCATGGTGCCAGTGATGATGGATTTGTAGCTGTTGTTGCGGAAGCCCATGATATCCTTGGCTTTATGGTACTTCCATTCAAAGAAGGCCTCGCAGGCACCATCCACATCGAAGCTGGGATAATCGGTATCCGCGATCAGCTCCTTCACATAGGCGCCCTGATACTTGATCGCGTATTTCACATCATCCGAGGCTTCTTCGCGCGTCTCGCGTTCGGCCACATCGGCCAGCAGGGCCTGTTTGTCGGCGGGGACGGCGATGCGATCCATGATGATGTCGCGCACATACCAGGCCTGGGCGTCGAACATGTTGAAGGTGAACCACTGATCCTGCATCCCCAGGTAGAACAGCTTGGGGTTATGGGCATAGACCACGCCCTTATACAGATCCGCCGTGGCAAGCCGGTTCTTGGTCTTCAGCCGCAGGTCATCGGGCAGGAAGGGGAAGTAATGCTTGTAGCCGGTGCAGAGGATGATCGCGTCGATCTTCTTTGACGTGCCATCGGCAAAGACTGCCGCGCCGTCTTCCACCTTGACCAGCGCCGGCTTTTCTTCCCAGTTGTCGGGCCAGTTGAAGCCCATGGGGGCAGAGCGGTAGCAGGAAGTCACGGTTTTGGCGCCGTATTTCCAGCATTGCGAGCCGATATCCTCGGCCGAATAGGAAGACCCCATCACCAGCACATCCTTGCCGGTAAATTCGCGCGCATCGCGGAAGTCATGGGCATGGACGATGCGGCCGGTGAAGGTGTCGAAGCCCGGATATTCCGGCACATTGGGCGTCGAGAAATGGCCCGAGGCCACGATCACATGATCAAAGCGTTCCTTGTACATGCGGTCGGCCAGCAGATCATGGGCCGTCACGATGAAATCGCCGCTGTCGGCATCATATTCGACACTGCGGATCACGGTTGAAAAGCGGATCCAGTCACGCACACCGGCCTTGACCACCCGGCCTTCGATGTAATCGAACATCACGGCGCGCGGCGGATAAGAGGCGATCTGCTTGCCGAAATGTTCCTCGAAGGAATAATCGGCGAATTCCAGGCCCTCTTTCGGGCCATTGGTCCAGAGATAGCGATACATCGAGCAGTGGACCGGCTCGCCATTCTCGTCAAGCCCGGTGCGCCAGGTGTAGTTCCACAGGCCCCCCCAGTTCGACTGCTTTTCAAAACAGACCACTTCGGGGATTTCGGCGCCTTTCTGGGCGGCGGATTGAAAGGCCCGAAGCTGCGCCAGGCCCGAAGGACCGGCGCCGATGACTGCGACACGTTTTTTCATTTTTTGGCTCCCTGTTTCCGGTTCGGACCAGTGTTTGAAACTGGTTCATTCGGCATGGACCAATTTCGCATCGAATCGGCATCCCAGGTCAACTAATTTTCATGAGCGGAATGTGTGGCGGGCCATTTTTGGGCGTTTCACCCCGGCAAAAAAGGAATATGGATGAGAATATGAGCAGATCATCCTTCGCACAGCGCCTTGCCGTCAGTGGTTCCCTGCCCAGACTGGGGGCGCGGAACCGCGCGCCGGTGCGGATCGGCTTTCTCACACCGCTGTCGGGATCAGAGGAATACTGGGGCCGGCCCGGGCTGGATGGCTGCCGGATCTGGACCGACTGGATCAACGAGCGCGGCGGGCTGATGGTGGCGGGCAAGCGGCACCGGGTGGAGATCGTGGCGCATGACAGCGCTGCCGATCCGGAAGCCACGCTGGAAGCCGCGCGGGATATGGTGGAACGGCAGCGGGTGCGGCTGATCCTGACGCTGGGGGGCGACAGTTTCGCCCCGGCGCTGCGCTATCTGATGGAACGCCGGGCGCTGGTGGCGACGCTGCTGCCCTCGGACCTTTCGCCCGATACGCCCTATCTGATCGCGCCGGCAGAGGTGCATCCGCTGTTCAACGTGACGGGGGTAGACTGGCTGGCGCGCAGCCAGCCGCAGGCGCGTCGCGTCGCGCTCTGTTCGCAGGCCGACAGTCTGGGGCTGCCGTCGCTGGCGGTTTACCGGGCGGGGTTCAAGGCGGCAGAGCGGCAGATGGTGAAGGAAATCCGCTATGCCCCCGATACGCAGGATGCGGGGGGGATTGTTGCGGCGCTGCTGAAGGCACAGCCCGATGTGCTGTGCTGGTGTTCCTCTGCGCCGCCGATGATGCAGGCGCTGACTGAGGCGGCCTTTGCGCAGGGGTTTGCCGGGCAGATCCTGGCCTGCACCGCCGATGATTACCCCCGCCTGATCGCCCGCACCTCGGCCGGGTTCATGGAGCGGTATACGTTCCAGTTTCCGGATTTCGATGATCCGATGCTGGCCGATACCGCGTTTTTCTTTCGCCGCCCCGGGGCGTTCTTTGAAACCTACAACAGCCGCTTTCCGGGGGAGTGGAGCGCGGTCAGCTGGGAATATGCCTCGATCCTGGATCTGTGGCACAATGCGGTGGAAATCGCCGATACGACCGAGCCGGTTTCGGTGCTGGCCGCGATGAAGCGGGGGCGGCAGATGCCCCATGCCTTTGGGCCGGCGGAATGGTGGGGGGAAGAGGTTTTTGGCATCGACAATGCGCTGGTGGGCGACTGGCCGGTGGTGGGCATAAGGCAGGGCCGGGCGCGGATTCAGGAATTCGGGTCGGTTCTGGGCTGGCTGGGCCGCCATTCGGCGTTGTTGCAGCACGAGCTGGAAGAGCTGGGCCAGCTGTGGCACCAGCGGCTGGTGCCGCCGCCACGGCGCAGGCTCAATCGTCCTGCGTCAGAAGTTTCTGATCCTCGATCAGGGCCAGCTTCATGAATTCTGTCGCCTCTTCGATATCGCGGGCGGCAATGGCGTTGAACAGCGCATTATAGGCGCGCTGATAGGCGGCGATGCGGCTGGGCGTCAGATGGCGGCGATACATCGCGGCGCGGAACGACTGGCGCCGCGCGTCGATCACCAGATTGTAGCAGGCCATCAGCAGGGGATTGCCGGTGCCACCTGCGATCTGGCGGTGAAATTCCTCTTCCAGCCGGACAAAGGCGCCGGCATCGGTCTGCACCGCCTCCATCTGCGAGAGGGTTTCACCCAAAGCCTCGATCTGGCGGGGCGGCATGGAGATGATGGCCAGCCGCACCATCTCGGGTTCCAGGATGCCGCGGACGACCTGCAATTGCAGCGGGCCGGTATCGGCGGCCACGGGCGCCATGGATTCGCTGGCGCCGGTGGGATCATAGGTGACGAAAGAGCCTGAACCGGCGCGACGGCGGATCAGGCCGCGTTCCTCCAGCTGGTCCAGCGCTTCGCGCACGGTGTTGCGGGCCACGCCCAGATCCTGTGCCAGCTGACGTTCCGAGGGCAGCCGTTCATCCACGCCATATTCCTGGGTGAAGATGCGCCGCGTCAGCGTGTCGATCACATATTGCACCGTTGCGCCCACAACGGGTTCGGCCGGGCTGGGGGGCAGGGGGCGACGGGTGGAGGGCGGCACGGGCGTTCCTTCGGCGGTATTGGCGCGAATGATACCGCAAGGCACGGGGGCAAGGCCAGATGCCATCGGGTCGCGCCAGCAGCGAACGGGGCGGGTGCGCGGATGGCGCGACATGTTCGCAGGCACCGGGGTGAATGTGCGTTTTCCGGTCGCTTTCGATCTTGCGATGGTTCTGGGGCGCTGCAATATTCCGCCTGTTCTCGGGGCGGGGTGCAATTCCCCACCGGCGGTGATAGCCCGCGAGCGCCTGCCACTGGCAGGGTCAGCAGATCCGGTGAAACTCCGGGGCCGACGGTATAGTCCGGATGGAAGAGAACGGACGGGACGAAGCGCAAGCCTCGGCCCCGGCCGGTATCGCCTTGGGACCGTTCTGGACACAGGAGGTTCCGACATGACGAAAACTTTGACGATCGCCTTTCTGAAGGCACGCTGGCACGCCGATATCGTGGATCAGGCGCTGAAGGGCTTTGAAGCCGATATGGCCGCCGCCGGCCGCGCGGTGGAGATCATCGCCTATGATGTGCCGGGGGCGTTTGAAATGCCGCTGATGGCGAAAAAGCTGGGGCAGACAGGGCGGTTTGATGCCATCGTGGCGGCGGCGCTGGTGGTGGATGGCGGGATCTATCGCCATGATTTCGTGGCGCAGGCGGTGGTTTCGGGCCTGATGCAGGCGCAGATGGAAACCGGCGTTCCCACCTTTTCCGTCAGCCTGACGCCGCATCACTTTCAGCCCACGGCGGAGCATGTGGGATTCTTCACCGAACATTTCCTGAAGAAGGGGGCCGAGGCCGCCCATGCCGTGCGGATGATCGCGGATCTGGCGATCTGATGGATCAGCCGCGGTCTGCCAGGCGGTGAAACCATGGCGCCATCAACCTTGCCCGGCTGCGGGCGAGGTTGACCGCCTGTTCGGGGGTGATCTGCACGAAGCGCAGGCTGTCCTGCGGGCGCAGCTGGGCGAAGCCGTCGGTATCATCCGCCAGCAGGGTGGCAATCTTGGGATAGCCGCCCGTTGTCTGGTGATCGGCCATCAGCACGGTGGCCAGACCATCGCCCGCCACCTGCACCGATCCGCGCAGGATAGGCTCTGACGGGATGCCAAGCGCGGCCTGCGGCACAAGCGGCGGGCCTGCAAGGCGGGTGCCCATCCTGTCAAACGCATCGGTCATGCGGAAGGGTTGGGTGAAGAAGGTCTGCAGCGTGTCTGGCGGGAAAAAGCGGTCCTGCGGGCCTGCAACCGCGTGCAGCAGATGCCGGGGCCGGGCCCAGACCGGGCAGGGCAGCGGGCCTTCGCGGCTGGGGCGGGGTTCGGCATCGTCAATCAGCAGGCGGCCGCCGGTGGCCAGCCTGCCGCCGCCCAGACCGGAGGCCGCATGGGTGGCGGCGCTGCCCAGCCATTCGGCGGTCTGCAACCGGCCCGCAAAGGCCAGATAGCACCAGCTGCCCCAGGGCCCGCGCCGGATGGCCAGCCTGTCCCCCGCCTGCAGCGTGAAGACCGACCAGGAACCAAGGCGTTGCGCCCCGGCCTCGACGATGAAGCCGCCACCGGCCACTGCCAGCGTGACCGGGCCTGCCTCACATTCCAGCAGCAGCCCGCCGGGCGAGATTTCCACCACGGGCGCGGCGGCATCATTGCCAAGCGCCAGATTGGCAATCGCCAGCGCCTTGCGGTCCATCCCGCCGGAGCGCGGCACGCCAAAGCGCATCAGGCCGGGGCGGCCGCCATCCTGCAGGCTGACATGCGGCCCGGCAAAGGCGATGCGGAAGCGGGCGGTCATGGCTGCGCCCCCATCTGATCCGCGCCGATGCGGCGAAAGCGGACGCGGTCGCCCACGTCGAACAGGAAGGGGCGATGGGCATCGCCGGTCAGGATCGGGGTCGGAGAGCGGCCGATGATCCACCATCCGGTTGGCATGACAAGGGTGGAGACAAGGCATTGCGCCCCGGCGATCAGCACGCTGCCCGCCGCCACACCCCGGACGGGGGCGGATTTGCGATCCAGCCGCAGTGCCGCGGGCAAGCCCGCCATATAGGCATAGCCGGGCGCGAAACCATAAAGATACACCTCGAATTCAGCGGCGAGATGCGCGGCGATCACCGCCTCGGGTGTCAGGCCGCAACGCTGTGCGACCTCGGCCAGATCGGGGGCGAAGGGCGGATCATAGCAGATCAGCACCTCACGCGGGGCGGGGGTCAGCTGCACGGCACCGGCCTGCGCGATCAGGCGGCGCAGATGGGTTTCGACCATGGCGTGATCGGTCTGCAGCGGATCGAAGGAGACCAGCAGGTTGACGAAAGCCGGGATCGCCTCGTGCAGGCCGGGAAAGGGATGGGCGGCCAGCGCCTGATCCAGCCGCAGCACGGCATCATGGGTGGCGCTGTCGATCCGGTCACCGAATTCGACCAGAAGCGCATGATCGGCCACGGGGCGGAACAGCGGATCGGCCATGGGTCAGGCCGGAAGGAAAGGCGAAAGCGCAACGCCGGCGGCCGCCAGCCTGTCACGGATCAGCCGGGCCATGGCCACTGCCGCCGGGTTGTCGCCATGCACGCAGACCGAATCCGCCGCCAGCGCGATGGTATCCCCGCCTGCAACGGGCATCCGCCCGGTTTCCAGAAAGCGCAGCAGGCGGTCGGCGGCAGCCTGCGGATCATGCAGCACGGCGCCGGGCTGGCTGCGCGGCATCAGGCGGCCATTGGGCAGATAGGCGCGATCGGCAAAGATTTCCGAAAACACCGGCAGGGCGGCGGCCCGGGCCGCCTGTTCCAGTTCGGTGCCGGAAATGGCGAGGATGGCCAGATTGCCGGGTAGGGCGGCCACGGTTTCGGCAATGGCGCGGGCCACGGCGCCGTCATCGGCGGCAAGATTGGCCAGCGCGCCATGCGGTTTCACATAGCGCAGATCGACCCCGGCCAGTGCCGCAACGCCCTGCATGGCGCCCACTTGCGCCGCCACCATGCGCCCGATTTCGGCCGGGGTCATGGGGATCACGCGGCGGCCAAAGCCCGGGCGATCCTCGTATCCCGGATGGGCGCCGATCACCACGCCACGATCCGCCGCCAGCCGCAGGGTGGTGAACATGGTTTCTGCATCGCCCGCATGGCCGCCACAGGCGATATTGGCGCTGGTGACCACATCCAGCATCGCGGCATCATCGCCCATGGGCCAGGGGCCGAAGCCTTCGCCCAGATCAGAGTTCAGATCAATCCTGCCGGTCATGCCCTGTTCCTTGCACCCTCTGCCCGGTTCTAGCGCAGGCTGTGCCGTTTTGCACGGCAGAGATCGCCAAACCTGTGTCGGGAAAGCGCGGTTTTCAGATGGCGGCGCAGGAAATCGCGGGCGGCGGGTTTTCATTTCGGGCGCGCCCGTGTATCGGACCTTCAGCAAACATGGAGCCGGGTGCAACCCCCGGCTGGCTCTTCCGGCCGCCGATCCGCCGGACAACCTTCAGACTTACCCTGAACCAGACCGACCGGCACCGCATGTGCCGCATCGGTGAAACGCGGAATTCCACATGAACCTTCATATTTACCGCCAGCAATGGCTGGGCAATATCCGGGGCGATCTGCTGTCGGGCCTTGTCGTGGCCCTTGCCCTGATCCCCGAAGCCATCGCCTTTTCCATCATCGCGGGCGTCGACCCGAAAGTGGGGCTTTACGCCAGCTTTTCCATTGCCGTCATCACGGCCATCGCGGGCGGGCGGCCCGGCATGATTTCCGCCGCCACCGCCGCCACCGCCGTGCTGATGGTGACGCTGGTGAAAGACCATGGCCTGCAATATCTGCTGGCGGCCACCGTTCTGGCGGGCCTGCTGCAGATCGGCATGGGCCTGCTGCGGCTGGGTTTCGTGATGCGCTATGTGTCGAAATCGGTGATGACCGGCTTTGTCAACGCGCTGGCGATCCTGATCTTTCTGGCGCAGCTGCCAGAGCTTGATCCTTCGCGCGTCAGCTGGATCACCTATCCCATGGTGGCGGCGGGGCTGGCGATCATCTATCTGTTCCCCCGCATCACCCGCGCTGTGCCTTCGCCGCTGGTGACGATTGTGGTGTTGACGGCGCTGACGCTGGCCTTTGGCTGGGATGTGCGGACGGTGGGCGACATGGGCGCGCTGCCCGATACGCTGCCGGTGTTCCTGATCCCCGATGTGCCGCTGACTTTCGAGACGCTGGCGATCATCTTTCCCTATGCGCTGGCGGTGGCCGTGGTCGGCCTGCTGGAAAGCCTGATGACGCAGAACATCGTTGATGACATGACCGACACGACCAGCAACCGCAATCAGGAATGTATCGGCCAGGGTCTGGCCAATACCGCCACCGGGTTCATCGGCGGCATGGCGGGCTGTGCCATGATCGGCCAATCCGTCATCAACGTGAAATCCGGCGGGCGGGGGCGGTTGTCAGCCCTTGCGGCTGGGGTCTTCCTGTTGATCATGGTTGTGGGGCTTGGTGATATGGTCAAACAGATCCCGATGCCCGCGCTCGTGGCGATCATGATCATGGTGTCGATCGGCACGTTCTCCTGGACGTCTTTGCCCAGCATCCTGGTGCATCCGGCCTCGTCTTCCGTGGTCATGGTGGCGACGGTTGCGGCGGTGGTGCTGACGCATAACCTTGCCATCGGCGTGCTGACCGGGGTGCTGCTGTCGGGCATCTTCTTTGCCGCCAAGATCGCGCAGCTGTTCGGCGTTACCTCTGATCTCAGCGCCGATGGCCGGACCCGCAGCTATCGGGTGGAAGGCCAGCTGTTCTACGGTTCGGTTGAGGATTTCATCCGGGCCTTCGATTTCCGCGAGGCGGTGGCCCATGTGGTGATTGATGTGACCGCGGCGCATATCTGGGATATTTCGTCGGTGCAGGCGCTGGATACCGTGGTCCTGAAGTTCCGCCGTGCGGGGGCGGTGGTGGAAATCATCGGCCTGAACACCGCATCGGAAACCATCGTGGATCGTCTGGCGCTGCATGACAAACCCGGCGCGCTGGACCGGCTGCACAGCCATTGATCGCCAAATCCTGATGCGCGGGTCAGGATATTCCTGATCGGCAGACAGGCCTTGATGATCCCGCCCGGGTTTCCGGGCGGGATTTTTCATGGGCACCGGCCTGGCTGCGACGTTTTGCACCCCCGGTTGCGGGGCTGAACCTGTATTCGGGATGCGGGTTATTGATCCAGATCAAGGCCCGGCACCCCCATCCATGAGAATTACATTCGAATTAAAGAATGTGACACGGGCGGCCTGCCGTCCGATTGTGGAGCGGATAGATGGAATTCGGGATCGTCGAGCTGTCGCGGCTGCAGTTTGCCCTGACGGCGATGTATCACTTCCTCTTCGTGCCGCTGACGCTGGGCCTTTCGGTTCTCGTCGCGATCATGGAGACGGTCTATGTGATGACCAACCGCCCGGTCTGGCGGCAGATGACAAAGTTCTGGGGCACGCTGTTCGGCATCAACTTCGTGCTGGGCGTGGCCACGGGCATCACCATGGAATTCCAGTTCGGCATGAACTGGAGCTATTACAGCCATTATGTGGGTGACATCTTCGGGGCGCCGCTGGCGATCGAAGGGCTGATGGCCTTCTTTCTGGAGGCAACCTTCGTGGGCCTGTTCTTCTTCGGCTGGGACAAGCTGAGCAAGGTGGGCCATCTGGCAACCGCCTGGCTGGTGGCGATCGGATCGAACTTTTCGGCGCTGTGGATCCTGATCGCCAATGGCTGGATGCAGAATCCGGTGGGTGCCGAATTCAACCCGCAGACCATGCGGATGGAGATGACGGATTTCTTCGCCGTGCTGTTCAACGAAGTGGCGCAGGCGAAATTCGTGCATACGGTTTCGGCAGGCTATGTCACGGCTGCAGTCTTTGTCATCGGGGTTTCGGCCTGGTATCTGCTGCAACAGCGCCATATCGAACTTGCGCGGCGGTCGATCACCGTGGCTGCGGCCTTTGGTCTGGCGGCGGCGTTTTCGGTTGTGCTGCTGGGTGATGAATCCGGCTATTCGGCCACGCATAGCCAGAAGATGAAACTGGCCGCCATCGAAGGCATGTGGCACACCGAACCGGCGCCTGCGCCCTTCAACCTGTTCGGCATCCCCGATCAGGAGGCGCGCGAAACCCGCTATGCGCTGCAGATCCCCTTTGCCATGGGGCTGATCGGCACCCGGTCGCTGACCACGGAAATTCCGGGGATCGAGGATCTGGTGGATCGCGCCGAAGACCGTATCCGGTCTGGCATGATCGCCTATGATGCGCTGATGACGGTGCGGGCCGAACGTGAGGCCACGCCGCCCGCGGTGATGCAGACGTTCGAGGATCATTCGGCCGATCTGGGCTTTGCCTTCCTGCTGAAGAAATATGTCGATGATCCGCGCGATGCGACCGAAGACCAGATCAAGGCCGCCGCCAATGACACGGTGCCGACGGTCTGGCCGCTGTTCTGGGCCTTCCGCATCATGGTGGCGCTTGGCTTCGGGTTCATCGCGACCATGGCCTATTTCTTCTGGCGCGCCTCGTTCCGGCAGATGCGCTATCCCCGCTGGGCGCTGAAACTGGCGGTGGTGATGATCCCGGCGCCGTGGATCGCCGCCGAGATGGGCTGGTTCGTGGCCGAATTCGGCCGCCAGCCCTGGACGGTGGACGGGGTTCTGCCCACCGCCATGTCGGTGTCGGCGCTGTCGATCACCGAGGTGGCGCTGACGCTGGCCGGGTTCATCCTCTTCTACACCGTGCTGTTCATCATCGAGATGGGGCTGATGCTGAAATACATCCGCAAGGGCCCGTTTCAGGATGTTGCCGAAACCGAAGCCTGGGTGGCGCGCCACCATGGCCGTCTGGCGGGCCGGCGCAATGCCGATGCCATCGCCCAACCTGCGGAGTGACCCTGATGATCCTGCATGATCTGCTGAGCTATGAATTCCTGCGCGTGGTCTGGTGGGGGCTGCTGGGCGTGCCTGCTGATCGGTTTTGCCCCTGACTGACGGTTTTGACATGGGTGTCGGGCGCTGCTGCCCTTTGTCGGGCAGAGCGATACCGAACGCCGCATCGCCATAAACACGGTCGGCCCGGTGTGGGAAGGCAATCAGGTGTGGTTCATCCTGGGCGGCGGCGCGATCTTCGCCGCCTGGCCGCCGCTCTGCGCGCGTCAGCTTTCGGGCGTCTGTCTCGGCGATGTTCTCGCGGTGCTTGCGGTTTCATCGCCGCGGCTGGTCGGCGTTGAAATACCGGCTCGAAACGTGCGGCGCCGTCTGGCGTAGCGCGCCTAGGACCTTGGCGCTATTCGCCTCGGCGGGCTCGGTTTGCGCTGCTGTTCGGCGTGGCGGTGGGCAATGTCATTCAGGGCGTGCCCTTCCATTTTACCGACGACCTGCACACCATCTATGAAGGCGTCTGGTATGCCAAGTTCATCGGCCTGCTGGATCCGTTCTCGCTACTGGCCGGTGTGGTGTCGCTGTCGATGCTGGTGATGCACGGTGGCGCTTGGCTGACGCTGAAGACCGAAGGCCCGGTGCAGCGCCGTGCCCGCGCCATCGGATCGGTGGCAGCACTGGTGGCGGTGGCGGGCTATGCACTGGCCGGGCTGTGGCTGGCCTTCGGGGCATCGAAGGTTACCGGATTGTTGGCGATTTGCCGGTCACCGGCGGCCCGTCGAACCCGCTGCATTTTCAGGTGGAGCGCACGGCAAGCTGGCTGTCGGCCTATGCCGATCGCCCCTGGATCGCCATTGCCCCGGCGCTGGGGATCACCGGCGGGTTGCTGACTTTCCTTGGCCTGCGGGCGGGGCGCGAAATCTCGACCCTGCTGTTTTCCAAAATGGCCATCCTGGGCGTGATTTCTTCGGTGGGGCTGACGATGTTCCCCTTCATCATGCCCTCGTCCTCTGATCCGCGGTCGTCGCTGACGGTGTGGAACAGCTCTTCCTCGCATCTGACGCTGTTCATCATGCTGGTGGTGACGCTGATCTTCATGCCGCTGATCCTGGCCTATACCGCCTGGGTCTACCGGGTGCTGTGGGGCAAGGTGACGGGCCAAGGATGTCGTCGGCTGAAAAACTCTCACGCTTTGTATTGAGGAGAAGACGATGTGGTATTTTGCCTGGCTTCTGGGCCTGCCGCTGGCCGCCATCTTTGCCGTGATGAATGCAATGTGGCTGGAGCTGAAAGAAGATGAACGCGTGATGGCGCAATCCGCCGAAGGCCACCGCTGACCCCGGACTTCTGCGCCCGTTACCGGGCGTGAAGCGGGCTGGCGGGGCAGCGTCCCGCCTCGTCAGCCCAAGTTTGCTTGAACATGGAGTGATGATGAAACCTTTTCTTTTCGCCGCACCGCTGCTGGCCGCGGGCCTGCTGGCCTCTGCCGCCCCGGCAGAAACCCCGAACCGCCTGCTGACCATCCTGACCGCGCCGGAACCGCAGACCCAGCTGATGGCCATGGTGCTGACGATGAATGCCATCGCCGCCGGCGCCGAGGCCGAGCTGCTGCTGTGCGGCCCGGCCGGGGATATCGCGCTGAAAGCCGCGCCGGAAACCGCAACCGCCGGTCAGCCGCCCAAAGGCGCCAGCCCGCAGGGGTTGATGCAGAAGATGATGGCAGAGGCCGGGCTGAAGGTGCAGGTCTGCGCCATCTATCTGCCGGGCAAGGGGGCCGATGCTTCGGTTCTGGTCGAAGGTGTCACGGCGGCGGCACCGGATGCCATGGGGCGGCGATTGTGGCGCCGGGCACCACGGTGATGAGTTTCTGACCGGCACAATTGTGCCCGCAGAGGATCAGGATTGAGGGCTGCGGCATTTCTGCGGGTTTTCGCGGCCAATTATATGCTGTAATTCGAATATGTGCGATCTACTTGACGGATCGCAGAGGTGAGAGGGAGGATATCATTTGACCAGAAACAGCGATCCGTTTCAGCCATCCCGGCGCGGATTCCTTGGGCTGGCAGGTCTTGGGGCGGGTGTCGGCCTTGCGGGCGGGCTTGGCCTGACCGCAGGCCCGGCCAGCGCCGCGAAGCTGACCACCAAGGCGCGTATCGTCATCATCGGGGCGGGGGCGGGCGGCACGGCGCTGGTCAACCGGCTGGTGCAGCGGCTGGACGGGGCCGCAGATCACCATCATCGACGCCCGGGCCGAGCATCTGTATCAGCCCGGCCTGTCGCTGGTGGCGGCGGGGCTGAAACCGGCCTCTTATGTGGTGTCGCGCACGGCGGACTGGCTGCCGCAGGGCATTACCCTGGTGACGGAAACCGCTGCGGCCATTGATCCGGTTGCCAAGGTGGTTTCAACCGATGGCGGGCAGAAGCTGGCCTATGATTTCCTGATCGTCGCCCCCGGCCTGGTGCTGGATCATGACGCCATCGAGGGGTTCTCGCTGGATATGGTGGGCACGAACGGCATCGGCGCGCTTTATGCCGGGCCGCAATATGCCGCGAAAACCTGGCAGGCGGCGGCGAAATTTGCCGAAGAAGGTGGCATTGGCCTGTTCACCCGCCCGGCGACCGAGATGAAATGCGCGGGCGCGCCGCTGAAACACACTTTCCTGATCGAGGATATTGCCAGCCGGAGCGTGGGCGCGGGCAAGTATGAAATCCACTATGCCGCCCCGCAACAATGCTGCGCTGTTTTCGGTGCCCATCGTATCGGAAAAGGTGCGGATGCTGTTCAGCCAGCGCGGCATCGCCACGCATTACAGCCATGTTCTGAAAGCCGTTGATCCGGGGCGCCGGCGCCACCTTCACGAAAACCGAGACCGATCCGCTGACCAAGGTGGAAAGCAAATCGGATGTCGAACTGCCCTATGATTACCTGCATGTCATCCCGCCGCAGCGCGCGCCCGAGGTGATCAGGCAATCCGGGCTCAGCTGGTCTGACAAATGGGTGGATCAGGGCTGGGCCGAGGTGGATCAGAAAACCCTGCGCCATCTGCGCTTCCCCGAGATTTTCGCCATCGGCGATGTGGCGGGTGTGCCCAAGGGCAAGACGGCGGCCAGCGTGAAATGGCAGGTGCCGGTGGTGGAAGATCACCTGATCGCCGCCATCGAGGGACGGGAAGGCACGGCGGTTTACGGCGGCTATACATCCTGCCCGCTGATTACCCGGGTGGGCCGGGCGATGCTGGTGGAGTTCGATTACAACAATGATCTGGTGCCATCCTTCCCCGGGCTGATCGCGCCGCTGGAAGAGCTTTGGATCAGCTGGCTGATGAAGGAAGTGGCGCTGAAGGCCACCTATAACGCCATGCTGCGCGGCAAGGCCTGAGGGGGAAATGACATGCAGGAACTGACATTCGGCACCCTGATTGCCGTTTTCGAAGAAATCTTTGGCCGGGGCCTGTTCTGGGCCATGGTCGTGGCGGCGGTTCTGGTGACGCTGGCCTATCTGTTCGTGCTGATCCGCGACCGGGCGCTGTCGATGCGGAAATTCCTGCTGGCGCAGCTGTCGATGCCCTTTGGTGCGCTTGCCGCCGTGCTGTTCGTGCAGCTGATGACCCATTCGCATTTCCGCGATATCGGCGGGCCGGTGGATGTGATCGTGCTGCTGGGGGTTGCCGGGCTGGGGGCCATCGGGATGGCGATTCTGGTCTATACGCTGCAATCGCTGCTGTGGCGCAATAGCCCGCGCTGAACCCGGCTTCCGGCGGCATCGCCTGAATGTCGCCGGAGGCCATGTCGCAAGTGTGGCGGGCCTTTGTGGGATCTATCCGCCTGCATCGGAGCGGGCCTTGTGGGATGGCAAAGTTTGCCATATCCTTGCCCCACGATTTGCTTGGGCACAAAGGAAGGCGCCGATGGGCACGATGAACATCTCGCTGCCGGACCCGATGAAAACCTGGGTGGAAGATCAGGCGAAATCAGGCCGCTATGCGAATTCGAGCGATTATGTCCGCGATCTGATCCGGCGCGACCGGCTGCGGCAAGAGGCGGTCGCAGAGATTCAGGGCGCGATTGACGCAGGTCTTGCCAGCGGCCCGGCCACGCCGTTGAGCCGTGACGCGTTCAAGGCCCGGATGCGCGCGCCAAATGGCGGATAATGGCGGCTGGGTCATCCGTCCCGCCGCGCAGGCCGATCTGGCAGACATCTGGCACCATGGCGCGGCAAGCTGGGGCGAAGAACAGGCGGACCGTTATGCAGATGGCCTGTTTGCGGTCTTTGACCTGCTGGCCGGATTTCCCGAAATGGCCAGAGCGCGGCCAGAATTCACGCCGATGGTGCGCATCCATCCCAGTGGCGCGCATCTGGTGATCTATCGGGAAGCGGAGCAGGGGATCGAGATCATCCGTATCCTGCACAGCCACCAGAACCTGACCGCCTATCTGATGGAGCGTTGAGGCGGCAGCTTCGGCCTTCGGCACAGGTCAGCCGCGCCCCTGCTGTGCCCGGCGATACCGCAGAAGGCCGCCTTCCAGATGGCGGCGCATCGCCTGCCGGGCTGCGGGCGCATCAGGTCGGCACGGTTGAACACGTCGGCCGAAAAGCGCTCGCAACATTCGTCGAACAGGCGCGGAACCGGGGGCCATCGGCATCGCTGCAATCATGGGCTGGGGCGATTACCAGCCCTGGCAGACGTGGCGCATGTAGGCTGCGGAAACCATCGGAGCCCGCCGCCACTGGTGCTGTGGCGGGCAAAGGTTGTGGCCTCTTCGGCCAGATCCCGGATCACGTGGTTGATGGCCCCAACACTGCACCGCCAAGGCGGCTGTAGGCCGAGCGGACACTTTCAAAACCGAAGGGCGCGCGCAGAAACCCCGGCGCTTTCGGGATACCGGGTGCGGTGAAGCGCGAGATCGGGTACCCGCATGGCCACACTTCGCTCCCCGACGAGAAGCGGGCGAGCTTGCCCAGCGTCTGCAACCCCAGCTCTATCGCGCCAAAGCCCTTGGCCGTCTGGAATTCGGCGGCAGAGCTGAAAATCATCCCCAGCGTTACCTTCGTTGCACCCTCCGCATCTTCAAACAGCGCCCAGGCATCGGCATGTTTCGGGCCGTTTTCCCCCCAGTGCAGCGCATAGGTGATCCGGTTTTCTGTCTCGATCTCGCCATATCGGTGGTGGTTTGGAAAAACCGTGCCATCGGGGGCGATCATGTCGAAAACCCATTCGCCGCCGCAATCGCAGGTCGATGCGCTTTGTCCGGCATGAAAACCCATCCGGCCCCCACCAGCGCGGCAGGGTTTCGGGGTTCATCCACGCCCCCCAGACCACCGGCCGTGGTGCCCCGATCAGGCGCTGCAGGATCATCGTCCGCTCGGCCACATGCGCCAGATTGTCCAGACCAGCCTCAAAGCCCTGCCGGTAGCCCTCTGCCATATCAGCCGCCAAAGATGAAAGCTGCACCGTGACCACCAGACGGCTGCCGGCACCGACACCGTCAAAATCTGCCGTCACCAGCGCTGCCGAATGTGTCACGCCATCGGCAGAGATCACCTCGTAATTCACGCTGCGCTGTGGCGGCACAAGGTCCAGCCAGCCACATTCACAGCGGATATCGGCTTGACCCGCGACCTTGCAAAGCGAGATCTCGCGCCCGCCAACCCGGGTGTCAGACTCCAGAAACACCACGGTGACAGAGGGGGCGGGTGCCGCCCAGACCGCCCGCGCGGCAGGTGCGGGGCAGTCCAGGCCTGCCACAACGTTCCAATGGGTGCGCGCCACCCGCCGCTCGGAACGTCAGCATGGCAAAGCGGCCGGTCATGGCATCAGGCCCTTGGCATAGGTTTCCAGCTGCGTCACCACAGTGCCCCAGCCATCGAAAAAGCCCATATCCTTATGGGCCTTGCAGCTGTCTGCATTGCGGTGACGGGCGATGGCCGTATAGGTCGTGCCGCCGCCCGGCGCATCCGACAGCAGCAGAATTGCGGTCATGAACGGCTCGGGCGCGGGTTTCCAGCCTTCGGTATAGGCATCGGTGAACACCAGCTTTTCGCCCGGCACCACCTCCAGGTAGACACCCTGATTGTCCATCACATGGCCCTCGACATCGAAGGTGGTATTGAACCGCCCGCCCACCCGCAGGTCGATATCCACCGCAGTTACCTTATGCGGCGCGGGAATGAAGAAATGCGGGGTATACGGGATCTGGTCCAACATTCCCCAGATCAGTCGCACGGGGCACGGCCAGCGTTCGGGTAAAGCTCAGGTCGGTGCCGGGATCCAGTTCCAGATTCATTCCTCGCGCTCCTTCATCAATGTCATCACATAATGGTCCAGCCGATCGAGCCGGGCTTCCCAGATGGCCCGCTGTTCATCAAGCCATGTCCGCATCGGCACCAGCGCCTCTGGCACCATGGCGCAGGTGCGCACCCGCCCGTCTTTCGACGTGGCGATCAGCCCTGCCTCCTCCAGCACGCCAAGATGCCGCATCACGGTCGGCAGGCGCAGCCCGGTCGGATGGGCCAGCGCGGTCACCGGGGCCGGCCCTTCGGCCAGACGCGACAGGATCAACCGGCGGGTCGGATCCGCCAGCGCCTGAAAGAGCCGGGAGAGATCTGGGTCATGCTTAGCCATGGAGCTAACTATATACAGGACACGCCCGGGCGCAAGAAACACTTCGCGATTCAGCTAAGTATTTGGCCCAAACCTGCCAACCCGCTCGGGCCAGAAGCCAGGACAAAACCATAATATACATTAAAATCAGAAATTTACCTGCCCATAATTCTCGGGCGGGCGCATCATGCGACCGCCAACACCTCGGGCTGATGGTGCGCCAAATCAGGTAAATCACCAGCATGGCAATATGCCGACGGCCGAAAACCTGCCGTCGGCATGAAGGCGGGCTGCGCAGCCCGCGATCAGAGCAGCGCTTCTGCTGCGGAATAATGGGCAAGCAGCCCCGCCAGCGCGCCCGAGAATCCGGCGTTGTAATCGGTGGCCACTTCGTTCTGCACATAATCGGTGCGGCTGTCGGTGTAATTGCCCCAGCGATCCGGCCCGCCGACCAATGCGCCGGTCAGCTCGTGCAGGTTGTTGGCGCTGCTGCCGATATTGGTGGTGCCCGAGGCCCCGCGATGATGCGGGTTCAGCGGGAAATCATCGCCAAAGCCCACGAGATAGCTTTGCCCCGACGGATTGTCACCCAGCATGTAGTCGATCTGGTCGGATGCGAATTCGAACAGATCGGCGGCACGCTGCAGATCGCCCGTGCTTTCCGCCAGATTGGCGCGCTGCACCGCGATGAAGGCCATGTTGGCGGCATAGCGGTTGGCGCCCCAGGCATCCAGCCAGGCCAGCCCGGCATTGCTGTCGGTGCCCGGGGTGCGCGGCAGCCCCGTCATCATATGTGCCAGATGGGCATCGACATCGGCCAGATAGCCCGCCTTTCCCGTGACCTCGGCCAGCAGCATGGCCACGCCGTTCGACTTGTCATCCCAGCCAAGCGCCCAGGTGGTGGAAGCACCGGGGTAATGCGCTTCGGCCTTGGTGAGATAGGCGCTGTCGCCCGTGGCCTTGTAAAGCCAGGCCGCGCCCCAGGACAGTTCATCCTGATAGCCGCTGAAGCTGTTGTAATAGTTCTGCGCATCCGGCACCGCATTGGTATAGGTGCCCTGATAGGTGCTGGCGAAATCGTAAAGCTGGATGGCCTTCTGCAGCAGGGCGTCGGCCTTGGCGATCTGGCCCGCCTCGCGGAACACGATCGAGCTTGACGCCATCGCCGCCGCCGCCTCGGCTGTCACCTCGGTTCCGGGGGCATTGGCCGTCACCGCATAGGCCGGGCGCGCCATGGTCATGTCTTCGGGGGCGCCCCAATAGCTGTGATCCAGCCCGCCATTGCCGACCTGCGCATAGAAGATATCATCCGAAAGATCGGCGGTGCCGCGATCATCATAGCAGCGCATCAGGTAATCGGTCACCCAGTCGAGATGGGTCAGGATGTCTTCGCTGGCGCCCGCGGCTTCATAGCCTTCGCTGTAATCCGCCGCCCCCCAGGCCAGCATCGTGGCCGAAAACGCCATCGGCAGGTTGAATTTTACATGGTCGCCCGCATCATACCAGCCGCCGGTCAGATCGCGGCCGACATCGGCACCATCGGTCAGCGCGCTGTCGCCGCGCCAGGAAATCGGGTGATCGTCGGGCAGGGCACCGGAGTATTGCGCATAGTAGAAATCCATCGACATATCGAGCGCCGAGGCATAATCCGCCGCGCCGAAGCTGCCGGTGCCGCCCGCCGTGCCGCCGCCGTCACCCCCCGTATCGCCGCCGCCCGTGCTGCCGCCGGTATCCGTGCCACCCGTGCCATCGCTCAGAAAGGCCAGCGACACACCGTTCACCGGCACCGTGCCCGCTGCGGTGAAGCCAAAGCTCTGCACCGCGCCGGGCGCCATGTTCAGCGTCCAGCCGGTTCCGCCGAATTCCACCCCGCCGCTGGCCAGATTGGTGTAATCCGCGCCCCAGGCGTTGGTCACGTCAAATCCGGCCTCGGCCAGCGCCAGCGTCCAGTCGGCCAGCGTGGCCCCGGTGGTATTGGTGATGGTGATGCGCCCGTTGAAGCCATTGCCCCATTGTTCGGTCACTTCGAAGCTCACCGAAGGGCTGGCTGCGCCCGAACCCGTGCCAGTATCGCCACCCGCGCCGCCGTCATCCCCGTTCCCGGTGTCCGGATCACCCGAACCCGCATCATCACCGTCGCCGGTATCGCCCGGATCGGCATCCCCGCCGCCCGTATCCCCACCACCCGTATCGCCATCGCCGGCATCGCCATCGCTTGTGCCGTCGTCGTCGCCCGGCAAATCATCTTCGGGCACGTCATCCCCGGGCGGCAGCGTCTCGCCCAGCACATGGGATTGCCCGTCGATCACCGCAACATAGCTGACGGTTGCGCCATCGGGCAGCGCCCCCGCCCCGTTGAACCCCAGCGATGCGGTCTGCCCCACAGGCAGATTGGTATTGTAGCCGCTGGACCGGATCACCAGATCGCCATTGGCGGCGATATGCCAGGTTCCGCCCCAGATATTGCTGATGCTGAAGGCGGGGTCACTGATGCGGATCTCGAAAGCCTCCAGCACCTGACCCGAGGTATTGGCCACGTCGATATGCGCGGTGAAACCGCCGTTCCAGGCCCCACCCGGACGCCAGCTGATCTCTGGCAGGGCGATGCCATCATTCACCGGCGTATCCTCCACCGGCGGATCGTCGACCGGCGGTTCCTCTGCCGGGGGATCTTCGGCCGGTGGTTCCACAAAGGGCGGATCATCGGCGGGCGGTTCTTCCACAGGCGGTTCCTCGGCGGGCGGATCCTCCACCGGCACGTCATCAGAAATATCCCCGGCCGGGGCGCCGATCACATGCGTCACCCCCCCGATGATGGCGGCAAAGCCCACATCTGCCACATCCGACAGCACGCCCGCGCCATTGAACCCGATCGACAGCGTGCCGCCCGCCGAAATATTCCTGCTCCAATCCAGCCCCGAGATCAGCAGGCTGCCATCGGCCTGCACCGCCGCCATGCCGCCCCAGATATTCGACACCGTGAAACCGGGATCGGCAATACGGATCTGGAAATCATCCATCACCTGCCCGGAAAGGTTTTCGATGTCGATATACAGGGTAAAGCCACCCTGCCAGACCGAGCCGGGCCGCAAGGTGAAAACCGGCAGCGGTGCCCCGGCACTGCTCTGCTCTGCCCCGAACGGCTGGTTGTCTGACATTGCGTTCACCTTGCTGTTGAAACTTCAGGAATGGGCGCCCGAGGATGGGGCACAACGTGTTGATGCCACATAACAACTCCACCCCAGGCTGCAAGGCAAGCCCTCTCCACACCACCTTTGCAGAAACACTGGAAAGATATCCTCATGCCCGGCGCAGGGGCACAGATCTTACGCGATGCGGCCCATCACGGGCGTTCGGTCATCACGCCAGACAGACGGCCAACGCCCGCAGACCCAGCCATTGCCGTTCGACCTGACGCCGTCACATATGCCATGGCCTGTGACATCGGCATTGTGATCGTGTGACAGAAAAAATTTCATGTCCCGCCCGTGGTACGGGCGGGACATGAAACCTTCATGCCGAACGGTGTCACAATTTCTGCACGGGCGGCCACCCATTCCCGCAAATCGCGGCCAGGGCAGTGCGTGCAATCCCCCTGTCAGTCGGGGCGATCATCCTTGAAGGTGCGATGGCCGGAGATCATGGTGGAAACGATGCTCTGCCGGCTCATGATATCTTCGCGGATCGCCACATAGATGTGCACGATCATGAAGATCACGATCCACCACATGCCCAGATGGTGCAAGGTGTGCAGCCGCTGGGTGTTCTGCACCCAGGCAATCAGCCAGCCGAACAGATCATGCGGCAGGCTGCCTTCCTGCGCGCCCTCGGCATATAGCGCAAAGCCGGTGACGATCATGAAGCCGACGCCCAGGGTGATGAAGAAGAACATGGCCAGCTGCGCCAGCGGGTTATGGCCGACATATTTCTTCGGCTCACGCGCAAGGAACAGATACCAGCGGATCTCGAACCAGACCTCGGCCCAGAAATGCGCCGACCAGACCGGCACATAGAACATCTGCCGGGCATGGTGATTGCCCACCAGCGCCCAATAGACCCGGCCCAGAAAACCGATGGCCAGAATCCAGCCCGCCGCAAAATGGGCAAAACGGATATAGCCGAAGACGAACTGATCCGTCGCCTCGCCGATCTGCATCGAAGGCGGCGGCGAGCCGATGAAATAGCCGGTCAGGCACAGGGTCAGGATGGCGGCGGCATTGATCCAGTGCCACAGCCGCACCGGCGCCTCATAGACATAGATCGAGGTCTGGCGGCTGATGGTGGCGACATCTTCGGGCGCCACATCATGCGCTGCGATGGGGGGTTGCGTCATGGCCCTACCCCGCGATCAGGTAAAGGCCGGACAGGGCGATGCCTGCGCCAAGTGCCCGCTGCGCCAGCGGTTGCACGGCCACGGCGCGGGCCAGACCAATGCCCGCCAGATGCAGCCCCGCCGTGGCGATCAGGAAGCCCGCCAGATAGGCCAGCGCATGGCCACTGGCCTCGGTGGCATGGGCATGGCCATGGCACAGCGCGAACAGCGCGATCACGGCCAGCGCGGCGCGGGTGACGGCTTCGGGCTGCCCCCGGCGCGAGGCCAGCGTCAGCAGGCCAAAGGCCACCACCGACAGCACGATCCATGTTTCGACCAGCGGAATACCGATGCCCGCCCAGGACAGCCCCGCCCCGGCGGCCATTGCCACCAGAAAACAGGCAGCCCCCTGCCAGAACCGTTCGGGGATCACGAACCCCGACCACAGGCCGACCGTCAGCATGGCCAGCAGGTGATCGGGACCAAGAACCGGATGCGACAGCCCGGCCATGAAGCCAGAGGTTTCGCCATGGCCGGTATGGGCCAGCGCCGGGCCTGCCAGCAGCAGGGCGGCAAGGATGATTGCAGCTTTGTTCATCATGACCTCCGGGTTCAGCGCACTTTGACCCGGGCCATTTCCTGGCCTTCGGGTGACATGACATGGGTGGAACAGGCCAGACAGGGATCGAAACTGTGCAGGGTGCGCAGAATCTCCACCGGCTCTTCCGGGCGTTCCATCTTGGTGCCCATCAGGCTGGCCTCGAAAGCACCGATATTGCCCTGAACATCGCGCGGGCTTCCATTCCAGGTGGTGGGCACCACGCATTGATAGTTTTCGATCCGGCCATCCTTGATCTTGATCCAGTGCCCCAACGCGCCGCGCGGTGCCTCGGTCGCACCCACGCCTTTCGCCTCTTTCGGCCAGGTAGAGGGATCCCATTTGGCGATATTGGCGGTGCTTTCGTCGCCGTTCTTGATGTTCTGCACCAGCTTGTCGAAGAAATGCTTCTGCAGCCGCCCGCAGTATTCGCTTTCCAGCGCCCGCGCCGCCGTGCGGCCCAGGGTGGAGAACAGCGCGTTGAACGGCAGGTTCATGGTGCGCAGCAGCCCGTCGACCTGGTTCTTGATGTCTTCATGCCCCTTGGCATAGCCCACGACATAGCGGCCCAGCGGCCCCACCTCCATCGCGTGCCCGCGCCAGCGCGGCGCCTTGATCCAGCTGTATTTCGCAGCCTCGTCCAGCTGTTCGATATTGGTCTTGGTGCCCTTGAAATTCGGGCCCAGTTCGAACTTCGGCTTGGTCTCACCCTCCCACGGATGCAGGCCGCGTCCGGGTTCGGCATATTCATACCAGCTGTGATCGACGAATTCCTGCACCTGTTCGGGGTCGCGCATATCCACATCATGCACTTCGGCCAGATTGCCGTTGATGATGGCCCCGCGCGGCAGATGCAGGTTGGCGGCGGAAAAATCATTGGCATTTTCGGGGATGTCGCCATAGGCCAGCACCGATTTCCCCGACAGGCCGCCGCCATACAGCCAGTTGCGGTAGAAGCCGCCGATGGCGATCACATCGGGGATATAGACGTTGCGGTTGAACTCGATGCATTTGTCGATGATAGACGAGACGAGGTTCAGCCGCTCCATGTTGATCGCGCACCCACCGCGCCGGTGGAATGTACGTTGATCGGGCAGGGCACACCGCCCACCAGCCAGTTGGGATGCGGGTTCTTGCCGCCAAAGATGGTGTGAACCTTCACCACCTCTTTCTGCAGGTCCAGCGCCTCAAGGTAATGCGTCGTCGCCATCAGATCGGCCTCGGGCGGCAGCAGATAGGCCGGATTGTCCCAGTAGCCGTTCTTGAAGATGCCCAGCTGCCCGCTTTCGATAAAGGCTTTCAGCCGGTTCTGCACGTCGCGGAAATAGCCGGGCGAAGACAGCGGGTGACTGGGGCTGACCGCCTGCTGCAGCTCTGACGTGGCTTTGGGATCGGCGCGCAGGGCGTTGATCGGGTTCACCCAGTCCAGCGCGTGCAGGTGATAGAAATGCACGATGTGATCGTGGATCTGCAGGTTCAGCTGCATCATGTTGCGGATGGAATTGGCATTGTCGGGGATGGTGATCCCCAGCGCATCTTCCACCGCCCGCACGGATGTCAGCGCATGGGTGCCGGTGCAGACACCGCAGATGCGTTCGGTAAAGGCCCAGGCATCGCGCGGATCGCGGCCCTTCAGGATCACCTCAAGCCCGCGCCACATGGTGCCGGTGGACACGGCATTGCGGATGATGCCGTTTTCATCCACGTTCACTTCGCAGCGCATATGGCCTTCGATCCGGCAGACCGGATCGACGACGATGCGCTGGCCGGTATTGTCGAGGGCAAAGCCGTTTGGCGTGTTGATCGTCATGGCGTCAGCCCTCTACCTTGTCTTGCGATTTCTTCTGCGCCCGCTTCAGCGCGCTGATGGCGGCATGAACGGCCACCGCGCCGCCCACCACACCGGCGGCCGCCATGCCCACCTGATCGGCATTGGCCTCGATCCCGAACTGCTTGATATTGGTCAGCCGGTCGTAGAACGACCCCTGATCCCAGAAGCCGTCTTCGGAACAGCCGATGCAGCCATGCCCCGACTGGATGGGGAAGCTGACCCCTTCGTTCCAGCGGACGGTGGAACAGGCGTTATAAGTGGTCGGCCCCTTGCAGCCCATCTTGTAAAGGCAATAGCCCTTGCGGGCGTTTTCATCATCCCAGGCTTCGACAAACTGGCCTGCATCGAAATGCGGGCGGCGATAGCATTTGTCATGGATGCGCTGGCCATAGAACATGGCGGGGCGGCCCTGCCGATCCAGTTCCGGCAGACGGTCGAAGGTCAGCATGTAGGTAATCACCCCGGTCATCACCTCGGCAATCGGCGGGCAGCCGGGCACCTTGATGATTGGCTTGTCGGTAATCACCTTGTGCACCGGCGTCGCCCGTGTCGGGTTTGGGGCGGCGGCCTGCACGCAGCCATAGCTGGCGCAGGCGCCCCAGCTGATAACCGCCTTGGCCCCGGCAGCGGCATGTTTCAGCTGTTCGACAAAGGGCTTGCCACCGACGATGCAGAACATGCCATCCTCGTTCAGCGGCGGGTTGCCCTCGACCGCAAGGATGTAGTTGCCCTTGTATTTCTCGATCGCCTCTTCCAGCGCCGCTTCGGCATGATGGCCCGCCGCCGCCATCAGCACATGGCTGTAATCCAGCGAGATCATGGAAAGCACCACATCCTTGGCCAGCGGATGCGCCCCCCGGATGAAACTTTCGGAACAGCAGGTACATTCCAGCCCGTTGACCCAGATCACCGGGGTGCGCGGCTTGGTTTCCATCGCATGGGCGATCTGCGGCACTAAGGCGGGGCCAAGGCCAAGCGCGCTGGCGGTCAGCGTGCAATATTTCATGAAGCTGCGCCGGGTGATCCCCTGACGGCGCATGACCTCGTAAAAGGTTTCGATCTGGCTCATGTCCCCTCCCTGTCCTGACCGCTTGAAACGGTGCGCGATTGGTAAGGGCAGTCTGCGGCAGCGGCGGGAGCAGTTCGACAATTGCGGCATGAATGGGCAAAATGGCCGAAAACCCATGGAAAACAGGCATCTGCATTCTGTGGTATGCAAAGCCTGCGGCAAGCGGCTGACCAGTTGCCGCAAGGGGCGGCAAGCCGGTTTCCACGCCGCGCCGCGCCGGTGATTCGGCCGGGCCTGTCCAGCGGTCAGATGTGGCGGCGTATATTGTCGTGGGCAGGGGATCCGCAGGCAGCGCGCTGGCCGGGCGGCTCGCCGAAGCAGGGGCGAAAGTTCTGGTGCGGGAGGCCGGGCCGAATGACAGCTACCCGCTGATCCATATCCCGGCGGGCTTCGTCAAGCTGATGGTTTCAAAGCTGCTGTATCAATACCGGACCAAAAGACAGGAAGCGCTGTATGGCCGTGCGCCGGTCATGCCGCAGGGCAATGTTCTGTGCGGCGGCTCTGTCAACGCGGCGATCTATGTCCGGGGCCAGAGATCTGACTATGACGACTGGGCACGAAGTGCATCGGCACATTCGGCTCGGCCTCAATGTCATCCACATTCGCGAAGGTGCAGATGCACTTCGTGCCCATTGTCTTCATGGATGGCGATCAGGAACAGGTGAAGCGGGCGGGGGCCACCATCAACCCCTGCGTGCTGCGCCCTGAAAGCCGGGGCGAGATCCGGCTGCGCTCCACCGATCCGGCTGCGCATCCGATCATCGACCCGCGCCATCTTTCGGCGCCCGAAGACATGCGGATTTCGATCAGGGCGCTGCATGTGGCGCGCCGCATCCTGGCGCAGCCCGCCCTTGCCCCCTTTGTCGAACCGTATGAGGCGTTTCCGGGCGATGCGATGCAGGGTAAAGCAGCGCTGCAAGCCTATATCCGGGCGCGGGGCAAGACCGTCTATCACCCGGTTGGCACCTGCCGCATGGGGCGCGATGACATGGCCGTGGTCGATACTGAACTGCGAGTGCACGGGCTGCGCAATCTGCGTGTGGTCGATAATTCCATCATGTCGTCGCAGATTTCCGGCAAGACCAATGCCCCGGCGATCATGATCGGGGAAAAGGCCTCGGATCTGATCCGCGGGGTAAAGCCGCTGCCGCCCTCCAACGCCTGATCCGGCCCTAATCGCTTGCCGGGCCGGGGCCGGGATGCGAAACAGGGGGAAAGGAATGCGGGTGATTTGATGACGCCTTTGCCGAAGATAGCCAGGTGGAACCTGTCGGAACAGGTCTATGGCACGATCCGCGCCTCTTTGATGGATGGCCGCTATGAACCAGGCGAGCGGCTGACGATCGCGAGCCTGGCAGAACAGCGGGGCGTTTCCATTAACCCCGGTGCGTGAGGCCATCTTCTGGCTGGTTACAGAACGGGCGCTGGAGATGCGGGCGGCCACGTCGATCCATGTGCGGCGGCTGACAGCGGCAGAGCTGCGCGAGATCCAGATCATCCGCCATCATCTTGAAGGCGAGGCTGCGGCGCAGGCCGCCTGCCGCATCGCACCGGCGGACTTGCACGCGCTGGAGCAGCTGCAGGCCGATTTCACCCGCGCGGCGGCCAGCGATCCGGTCGAGGCGTCGCGCGTGAACCGGGCCTTCCATTTCCGTCTGGCCGAGGCGGCGGAAATGCCGCTGCTCTATGCCACGATCGAGGCGATGTGGGCACAGATGGGGCCGCTGATCCACCTCTATCACCTGAACACGCCGACCCGTATTCTGGTCAGGGGCGATCATGGCCATTACCCGGTGTTGCGGGCCATTGCCGCCCGCGATGCCGCGGCGGCAAGGACGGCGATCCAGGCCGACATCGGCGTGGGTTCGCTGATGGTGGCCTGGGTGTTCAGTCCCGGCATCTGGTGGATCGGGTCGAGGATGAATCGATCTGGCTCTGATGTCCAGATTTTGCAGATGTATTCGTAGGGCGTGAGGCCGCTCAGCGTCTTGAGCCTTCGGGCGAAGTTGTAGGCTGCCAAGAAGTCCGCGAGGTGCGTTTGCAGCTGATCGTGGGTTTCGTAGTGGAAGCGTTTTACAGTCGCGTCCTTGATTGTTCTGTTCATTCGCTCGACCTGACCATTGGTCCAAGGGTGGTTGGGCTTGGTCAGGCGGTGCTCGATCCCGTTGGCTTCGCAGATCATGTCGAAACGCATTGGCCGAGAATAGATGGTGTTGCGGTTCCGGGGCTGCTCTGCGAACTGAATGCCGTTATCGGTGAGAATGGTGTGGACCTGATAGGGCACGGCCTCAAGCATGTGCTGCAGGAACTCCCAGGCCGTCTTTCTGTCAGCAGTTGCAACGAGTTGAGCGACGGCGAACTTGGCCGTTCGGTCAATGCCCACAAAGAGATAGAGCTTGCCTTCGGCAGTCTGCACCTCGGCGATGTCGATGTGGAAGAACCCGATGGGGTAGCGCTTGAACTTCTGGCGCTTGGGCTTGTCGCCCTCGACATCCGGCAGACGCGAGATGCCGTGCCGCTGCAGGCACCGATGCAGCGCTGACCGCGTCAGGTGCGGGATCGAGGGCTGCAGGGCATAGAGGCAGTCGTCCAGTGGCAGCAGCGTGTGGCGCCGGAACGCGACGATCATCGCCTCCTCGGCCTCGGTCAGCACCGTGGAGCGCGGCTCCGCCGGCCCGGTCTTCATATCCTCGACCGTCGCGCGCTTGCGCCACTTCGCCACCGTCTTGGGGTTGATGCCCAGTTCCTGGCTCAGCTGCGCGAGCGAAGCTTGCGATCGCTGTATTGCTGCTCTGACGGCGTGCGTGGTCGTGGCGCTCCCGTGACGAACTTGTCCCATAGTGCTTCCTTCCATTCCTGCGAAAGGATCGCACCATCAAACCGTGGGATCAAACAACTAGCTGGAAACCAGCGGGGCAGCCAAAGCCGCACCATGAGCCGTTGCAGCTCGATCCAGGGTGGTTTTCAGCTCGTGTATTTGTCCAGCGCGTGCAGGGATTTGTCGCGCCCATTGCCCGATTGCTTGAACCCGCCGAACGGCACCGTCACATCGCTATGGTCATAGCAGTTCACCCAGACCGTGCCGGCCCGAAGCTGGCGCGCCATCTTGTGTGCGCGCGACAGGTCACGCGTCCAGACTGCCGCCGCCAGACCATAAGAGGTTTCGTTGGCCACGCGCACCGCCTCGGCATCGTCTTTCACGGTAATGGCGGAAAGCACGGGACCAAAGATTTCCTCCTGCGCGATGGCCATCGAATTCTGCACATCGGCAAAGATCGTCGGATTGACGTAATAGCCCGGCAGCGCGGTTTCCGGCCGGGCGCCGCCCAGAACCAGCCGCGCGCCTTCGGCCTGGCCCTTGGCAATGTAGCCCTCCACCCGGTCACGATGCCCGGATTCCACCAGCGCGCCCAGCCGGGTTTCGGGATCCAGCGGATCACCGGGCCGGATGCCGCGCGCGGTTTCCACCACGATGTCGAGGAACTGATCCTGAATCCGCTCCGACAGGATCAGGCGCGAGGGGGCGACGCAGACCTCACCCTGATTGAAGCAGATCGCGGTGGCCGCGCGTTCCGCTTACGCGCAGGTCGAGGCACATCGATCCAGGGCAATGATCGCCCGGGCGATTTGCCTTCCACATTCCTAGCCAGACCCGCTTCCTTGTTCGCTGGCCATTGGGACTATTGCCGCCGAGGACACCAGCTTGCCCCACTTCGCCCGAGCCGGTAAAGGCGCACCGAAATCGCCTGCGGTGCATGCCAAGCGCCTGCTCGCTGTCGGGCCAAGGCCGAGCCAGCACGTTGATAACACGCTCTTCGCAGGCAGGCCTGCCTCGGCGGTGAGGTCGACGTGCGGATCGCGGTCAGCGGCGATTGTTCGGCGGGTTTCAGGATCACCGAATTGCCGGTGGCCAGCGCCGGGGCCAGCTTCCATGCGGCCATCAGCACGGGGAAGTTCCACGGCACCACCGCCCCCACCACACCGATCGGTTCGCGCGTGATGAGGCCAAGCTGGCCAGTGCCGTTGGGCGCGATCTCGTCATAGAGCTTGTCTGGGCATTCGGCATACCATTGCAGCACCTTCTTGCGGGCCTTCGGGCTCTGGTCACGTCAGACGCCGCTTTCAAACGACCGGCGGGCGGCGCGCTCGGCTGTCGGCAGGAACTGGCGCAGATGCCGCGCCTGCCGGTCATCACGCTGGTGGGTGGGCTTTGCGGAGCGCTGCTGCTGATGGCGTCTTCCAACGCCGCCTTTCCATTGGTGATGCCCTTTCGGCTGCTGGGGGCAACGCTGGCCTTTCTGTTTGGTGACCTAACCGTGCCTTTGCCGCCGCGCGCAGCTGGGCAGTGATGCCACAGGCGGCTCTGGGCCTGTTTGCGTTCAGCCTTTATGGCGGGGGGCTATCTTGGCGCGCCGCTGGCGTTGCTGCTGCCCAAGCCGGTGATCCGTGCGATTGTTGGGTTGATCGGCTTCGGCATGACGGCGGTGTTCACAGTGCGGCTGTTTGGCGGATCCGCTTCGCCAGCCTGTACCGCCGTGACCGCAATGGCGGCCAGCACATCTTCGGGGCTGCAGCCGCGCGACAGATCGTTGGCAGGCCGGGCCAGCCCTTGCAGGATCGGGCCGATGGCCACCAGCCCGCCCAGCCGCTGCGCGATCTTGTAGCCGATATTGCCCGAGGCCAGATCGGGAAAGACAAATACATTGGGCCGCCCTGACAGACGGCTGTTCGGCGCCTTGCGCAGGCGGATTTCATCATCCAGCGCGGCGTCGAACTGGATCTCGCCGTCGATCTCCAGTTCCGGTTCGGCCTGCTGCACCAGCGCCAGCGCCTCGCGGATGCGGGTCAGGCTGGCATGTTCCGCCGATCCGGCAGTAGAGAAGGACAGCAGCGCCACGCGCGGCGTATCGCCCAGCAGCGCCCGCGCCGAGGCGGCCGAGGCGCAGGCGATGGCGGCCAGCTCCTGCGCATCGGGGGCAACGACAAGGCCGCAATCGGCAAAGATCATGCCGCCTTTCAGTTTTGTATCATCGCCGCAGGACAGCATCAGAAAGAAGCTCGATACCGTGGCAATGCCCGGTGCCCGCCCGATGAATTGCAGCGCAGCGCGCACCGTATCCGCCGTGGTGGCAACCGCGCCGCCCACCGTGCCGTCGGCCAGACCCAGCCGCACCCGCAAGGCGGCCTGCACCAGAGGATCTGTCGCAAGCATCCTGGCCTGATCGGCGCTGACCCCCTTGGCGGCGCGCAGGCGAAGGCACTCTGCCGCCAGCAGATCCAGATCGGGCGCATGGGCCGGGTCGATGATCTGGATGGCACCCTCTGCCGCGCCCAGAGCCTGCAGCGCAGGTGCGATGCCAGCCGGATCGCCCAGCAGGGTGATGCGCGCCAGCCCCTGTGCCGTGGCCTGCACGGCGGCGGCCTGAACGCGCGGATCATGGCCTTCGGGCAGCAGGATATGGCGGGGTTTGGCACGGGCGGTGGCGAAAATCTGATCCAGCGGTTTCATGGCTCATCCCATCATGTGCAGGCCGAGAAGGACGAAGGCACCAATGAACACCGTCTCGGCGACGATCATGGCGATGGCTGCGGGGCCGACATCCAGCATCCGCGCCAGCGAGGTTTTGATGCCCACGGCGGCAATGGAGATCAGCAGCGCCCAGCGGGACAGCGCGCCTGCCGCCTCGGACACCACGGGCGGGATCAGGCCCAGCGAATTGATCGCCGCCAGCGCGATGAAGCCCAGCACGAAGCCCGGCAGCAGCGGCGGGCGCTTGCCATCCACCGCCGCCGCGCCGCTGGCCCGGATCAGGAGCGAGGCCCCCAGCACCACCGGCGCCAGCATCGACACCCGGATCAGCTTGACCAGCGTTGCCGTCTCGCCGGTTTCCTGCCCGACGGAAAAGCCTGCGCCGACCACCTGCGCCACATCGTGAATCGTGCCGCCGATGAACACGCCGCCTTCCAGCGGGGTCAGGCCCAGGGCGGCGGACAGCATCGGATAGACCACCATCGCCACCGTCGACAGCACCGTGACCGACAGCACGGTGAACACCAGATCGCGTTCGGATTTTTCATGTTTCGGCAGGATGGCGGCAATCGCCATCGCGGCCGAGGCACCGCAGATCGCCACGGACCCGCCGGTCAGCAGGCCAAAGCGCCAGCCGCGCCCGAAGATCCGTGCCAGCAGCAGCCCGCACAGGATGGTGGCCCCCACGCCGCCCGCCACCAGTGCAATCAGCCCCGCGCCCAGATCGCCCAGCATCTCGACCGAGACGCGCGCGCCCAGCAACGCCACGCCCAGGCGCAGCACCGTGCGCGAGGTGACGGCGATGCCCGCCGCGGTGCGGGTGCCATCTTCGGCCAGAAAGTTGAGCGACAGGCCAAGCAGCAGCGCCAGCAGCATCGCAGGCGCGCCGTAATGTTCGGACAGGAACTGTGCGGTGGCGGCCACAAGGACCGAAACGATGAACCCCGGAAACAGCCCCCGGATACGGGACTGCGCGGGCGCAAGGGCAGTGATCATGGGAATGGCTCCGGGGGAGGGGAGGGTGCGCGGCCAGGGGAGGCCGCGCGCCGGATCGGATTACAGCGCGCCGGTTTGCGGACGCATGTCGTCGCGGCTGATGCCCGCCACCTCGACCGGCTTCTTCATCGCGTCGCGGCGGAAGGGCTCGCCCAGTTCCTGGTTGAGCATCGCCTCGATGAGGGGTGGTGCGTCCGTGGCCTTCATCTGGTCGGTGATCGCCGTGCGCCAGCGCCTGGCGTCAGCTCGTCCATCGTCTGCGCGACGACACACCTTGCAGCGCCGCAGGCCCGCGCGATCCCGGCATAGGAGGTTTCGCGGTCCAGTTCGGTGCCGACGAAGTTGTTGTCATACCACAGCGTCGTGTTGCGCTTTTCCGCGCCCCACTGGTAGTTGCGGAAGATCACCATGGTGATGGCAGGCCAGTCGTCGCGGCCACAGGCGGTCATCTCGTTCATCGAAATGCCGAAGGCGCCATCGCCCGCAAAGCCGACCACCGGCGTGTCGGGGCAGCCGATCTTGGCGCCGAGGATCGAGGGCAAGCCATAGCCGCAGGGGCCGAACAGGCCCGGCGCCAGATATTTGCGGCCGGCCTCGAAGGTCGGATAGGCATTGCCGATGGCGCAGTTGTTGCCGATGTCGGACGAGATGATCGCCTCACGCGGCAGGGCGGCCTGGATCGCGCGCCACGCCATGCGCGGGCTCATCCAGTCGGGCTTCGCGGGCCCGGGCGCGCTCGTTCCAGACTGTGCCCGGATCGTCCTGTTCGTGGTCGAGCGAGGACAGTTCCTGCGCCCAGGCCGATTTCGTCTGCGCGATGCGGGCCCGGCGCTCCTCGCGGCCCGCATCGCCGGCCGTGCCGGACAGTTGCGCCAGAATCCCGCGCGCCACCTTGGCGGCATCGCCGACGATGCCCACCGTGACCTTCTTGGTCAGCCCGATGCGGTCGGGGTTGATGTCCACCTGGATGATCTTCGCCTCCCGCGGCCAATAGTCGATGCCATAGCCCGGCAGGGTCGAGAAGGGGTTGAGCCGCGTGCCAAGCGCCAGCACCACATCGGCCTTGGCGATCAGCTCCATCGCCGCCTTCGAGCCGTTGTAGCCCAGCGGCCCCGGCGAAGAGCGGATGCGAGCCGGGGAAGGCGTCGTTGTGCTGGTAGCCGACGCAGACCGGCGCATCCAGCCGTTCGGCCAGCGCCATCGACGCCGGGATCGCCCCCGCCAGCACCACGCCCGCACCATTCAGGATCACCGGGAACTTGCGCCTCGGACAGCAGGCGCGCAGCCTCGGTCACCGCCCCTTCGCCGCCCGCCGGGCGTTCGAAGCGCACGATCTGCGGCAGGTCGACATCAATCACCTGCGTCCACATATCGCGCGGGATGTTGATCTGTGCCGGGGCCGAGCCGCGCAGCGCCTTCAGGATCACCCGGTTCAGCACTTCGGGGATGCGCGTCGCGTCGCGCACTTCTTCCTGGTAGCAGACGCTGTCCGTGAACAGGCGCATCTGTTCCATTTCCTGGAAACCGCCCTGGCCGATGGTCTTGTTGGCGGCCTGCGGCGTCACCAGCAGAAGCGGCGTGTGGTTCCAGTAGGCGGTCTTCACCGCGGTCACGAAACCGGTGACGCCGGGGCCGTTCTGGGCGATGGCCATGGCCATCTTGCCGGTGGCGCGGATGTAGCCGTCGCACATCAAGCCGCCATTGGTTTCATGCGCGCAGTCCCAGAAGGTGATCCCCGCCTTGGGGAACAGGTCCGAAACCGGCATCATGGCAGAGCCGATGATCCCGAACGCATGTTCGATGCCGTGCATCTGCAGCACTTTGATGAAGGCTTCTTCGGTGGTCATTTTCATGGCGTGTCTCCTCGATCCGCGCTCAGGCGCGTTCGTCGCGTTGATGGTAGATGTGATAAAGCCCCCACTGGCCGAGCCGCCGGAACGGCGTCTTCCAGCCCTCGTGGGGAAGTTCGCTGTGGAAGATTGGAAGGCGTGGCACCGCCGCCTCTTGGCCAGCGACAAGCTGCGCCATGCGCCGCCCGGCCTGTGCCGAATACATGACGCCATTGCCGCCATACCCCAGCGCGTAATAGGCGTTCTGCAGGCCCGGCACCCCGGTGATGCGGGGCATCATGTCATGGCTGACATCGACCCAGCCCCACCACGAATAATCCAGATCAATGCCGCGCAGCGCCGGAAACTTGCGGGCCAACCCTTCGCGCAGGCTGGCCAGATGGCGCGGGTTGGCAGCATCGCGCCCGGTGATGGCGGCGCGCGATCCGATCTGCACCCGGTTGTCGGGCAGCAGCCGGTAATAGTGGCGCAGCGTGCGGGTATCTGTCAGTGGCGAGCCAGTGTGGAAGCCGCATTCTGCCAGTTCGGCAGGGGTCAGCGGCCGGGTGGTGATCGAATTCGACAGGATCGGCATCAGCCGGTCGCGCAGGCGCGGATGCAGGCCGCGCGGCGCATAGCCCGCCGTTGCCACCGCCACCGCCCTGGCGCGCACCGTGCCACCGGGCGTGCGCAAATGGTGGATCCCGTTCTGCGTGGTCCAGCCTTCGACCGGGCTTGCCACATGGACCTTGGCGCCCAGTTCCCGCGCGGCGCGCAGATACCCGAAGGCGAGCTTGGCCGCATGGATCGCGGTGCCGTCGGGTTCCCACATCGCGCCATGGGCCTCCATGTCGCGCACCGCCGTCTCGAACAGTTCGTCCCGGCCCAGCATCCTTGCGCCATAGCCGAAGGTGTCGCGCAGCAGGGCGGCTTCTTTGGCCAGTGTCGGCATCATCCAGGGGCGGTGCGCGATGTAGTAATGCCCGCCGTCCTGCGGTTCGCAGTCGATGGCGTGATCGCGCAGCAGGCTACGGAACAGATCGAAGGCCTCGGCCATTTCGGCGTGCATCCCGCGCGCCACGTCCAGCCCCCAGCGCGCCATCCATTGCGAGCGTTTCAGCCGTCCGGCCGAAATCTGCGCCTGGCCGCCATTGCGGGTGGAACAGCCATAGGCGACGCCGTTCGCCTCCAGCACATGCGCCTTGATGCCGAATTCCTTGGCCAGATGGAGGGCGCAGGACAGGCCGGTATAGCCCGAGCCGATCACCACCACATCCACATCCATGTCGCCCGTCACCGGGCCGTCATCGGCAGGCGGCGTGCCTGCGGTGCCGATCCAGTAGGTGGGCGCATAGGCTCTGATCCCTTTCCGACGGACGCGATCGGTGCATCGGGTCGTATAAGCAGGGTTGTAGGGAGCTGCGCAGACCGCCATTTGGCCTGGCCGTTCATTGCACAGAGTTCTTTCCTGAAGAGTTTTGTGGGAACTTAGCTTGGCCTCGATGACCGGGCGTTGCTTGCGGAAACGCCTGTTTCATCACCAACTTGCCGTCGCGGATGGTGAACAGGTCGACGCCCTGTGCTTCGGTCCGGTTGCCTGCGGCATCGGTGCCGATGAAGGTCCATTCCGAAACGGCGCGGTCGCCCTGCACGAAATGGCTGTGCCCGGCCCATTGCGCATCCGGCATTGCGGTCCAGACGCCGACAAAAGCGCGGGCAATCGCCTCGCGGCCTTCGATGCGGGTGCCGAACACTTCCGGGCCGAGCCACCGTCGTAAACACGCACAGTCCTCGGCAAAATGGGTCATCACGGCAGCAATGTCGTGGCGGTTGAAGGCATCGAACGTGGCTTTCAGATCGTCAGCGGTAAGGGTCATGGCTTTGGTCCTTTCAGTCGGTCGCATAGGGAACGATCAGCGTGGGGATGCGCGCACGGCGCAGCACCCGTTTCGCCACCGTTCCGAGGAAGGTATGGCTGATCCCATGGGCATGACTGCCCATCAGGATCATGTCGGCAGGCAGGCTTTCGGCCCGGCGCAGGATCGCCTCGGCGGCGAAACCTTCGATCACCTCGATCTCGTCCACCCGGTTGCGCAGCACCATTTCTTCGGGTGTCATCTGCGCCCAGAAGATTTCCTGCCGTTCATCCAGCAGGCGGCGTGCGGTTTCCATCCGGCGACGCAGCGCATCTTCGCGCGCAACGGGGTCGGTGATGAAGGCGGTCAGCGTCATGCGGGCCTCCTCGCTCATCGGTTCCACCGCGTGCAGGATATGCAGCCGCGCATCCAGCGCCTTTGACAGGCAGGCCGCATAGCGGAAGGCATAGGCCGAGGTATTGGACAGATCGGTCGCGTAAAGGATCGTGCGGATGTGTTTCAGCATGGCATTCCCCTCTCAATAACCAACCGCACGGGGCAGCCAGAGTGCGATTTCCGGGAAGACGGCGATCAAGAAGATCGCGGCGGTTCCGGCCAGGGCGAAAGGCAGGGCGCGCAGCGAGATCTCCTCGATCGACACGTTGGAGATGCCCGAGGCGATAAACAGGTTTTCGCCCAGAGGTGGTGTCTGGAAGCCGACCGACAGGGTGCAGATCATCACGATGCCGAAGTGGATCGGGTCGATACCCATGTGATAGGCCACCGGCAGCATCACCGGGACAAGGATCATGATGGCGGCCAGCGTCTCCATGAACATGCCGACGATCAGCAGGAAGAAGATGACCAGCGCCCAGATCAGATAGAGGTTGTCCGTCAGCGACAGCATCGCATCGGCATCACCGCCGGCACATTGTTTTCCACCAGGATGCGGCCGAAGATCGTGGCGGTGAACAGCACCAGCAACACGCGGCCCGCAAGCCAGGTGGTGGTTTCCAGCGCCTCGTTCACCTTCTTGAAGTCCAGTTCGCGGTAGATCACGCCGCCGACGAACAGGGTGTAGACGATGGCGACGATGGCGGCCTCGGTCGGGGTGAACAGGCCGGTATAGATGCCACCCAGGATCACCAACGGGGCCAGCAGTGCCCAGAAGCCCTTGTAAGTGGCCGCCATGATCCGGCGCGGCGACAGCGGTTCGGCCGATCCGCGATAGCCAGCGGTGCGGCAGCGGAAATAGTTGGTCAACAGCAGGCTGCCCGCCATCACGCAGCCCGGAAAGAAGCCTGCCATGAACAGTTTGGAGATCGAGACAGTCTGGAATTCGCCAAATTCTGCCACGGCCTCGGGCGGTGCTTGCAGTCCCATGGCCGAGATGCCGAAGATCACCATCGGGATGGACGGCGGAATGATGATGCCAAGCCCACCCGAGGCGGCGGTGATCGAGGCGGCATAGCCCCGTGCATAGCCCGACCGGACCATCGCCGGGATCATCAACATGCCGACAGCCGCCGTGGTGGCCGGCCCAGAGCCGGAGATGGCGCCGAAGAACAGGCAGGCCACCACCGTTGCCGCCGAAATGCCGCCGGTGAACGGACCGGCCAGGGTTTCGGCCACCGCGATCAGGCGGCGCGACAGGCCAGCGGCCTCCATCAGCGCCCCGGCCAGAATGAAGGCGGGCAGCGCCATCAGCGGGAAGGCCCCGACTGAGGAAAACGCGATCTGCACCATCTTGATCGGATTGTCGCCCAGATACAGCATGGCCGCCAGCGCCGAGACGCCCAGAGCCACGGTGATCGGCGCCCCCAGTGCCATCAGCAGAAAAAAGCTGCCGAACAGGATTTCTACAAGAAGGCTGTCCATCACACGCGCCCTCCGGCCACAGTATCGGGCATGGCCTCGATCTCCACCTTGTCGGGGTCACGCGGGTCGCGGCCCAGCACGAGCTTGATGTAATTCACCTGCAGGATGCGGATCGTCATCAGGGTGAAGGCGATGGGCAGGATCAGATAGACCCATTTCATCTGCCACCCGAGGGTTTGCGCCTTCACGAACGGCTTCAGCGCATCAATGAAGCGAATGGACTGGATGATGAACACGATGTTGAAGCCGACCCAGAACAGATCGCCCAGGGCTTCAATCAGCCGGGCGGTATGGCGCGGCAGCCGGTTCAGGTGGAACGATACCCGGTTGTGCGCCGCCATGCGCGCGGCATAGCTTGCACCGAAATAGGCGAACCAGATGAACATGAAGACCGACAGTTCCTCGATCCAGGTGACCGAGACGCCCAGAACCTGACGGGCGCTGATCTGGATGAACAGGAGCGTGACGAACCCGGCCAGAAGCACGCGGCAGAGATAGCTTTCCAGCTTGTCGAGATGGTGCCAGAACGATGCCATGGGAACCTCTTGCGATAGGGGAGGGGGCCGGGCTTGGAAACCCGGCCATTGGCATCACTCGACGGCGGGGCGGCCAAGCGCGGCCAGCACGCCGTTCAGCACCTCTTTGCCGCCGATCGTGTCATAGAATTTTGGCCAGACCTGCGTGGTGGCGCGTTCGATGAATTCGGCCTCGCCATCGGCGGGATCGCTGATTTCCATGCCACGGGCCTGAAGATCGCTTTTGATCTCGGCTTCCTTGGCGCGCAGGAAGTCTGCCGAAGCTGTGGTGGCAACCTTGCCGGCTTCTGTTACTGCAGCCTGCTCTTCGGGCGACAGTGACTGGAACAGCTGTTCCGAGACGATCAGCGGTTCGATGGAAAAGATGTAACGGATGTTGGTGACATATTTCTGCACCTCGTCGAATTTCATCGCGTTAACGGTCATATAGGGGTTGTCCTGCCCGTCCACGACCTTCTGCTGCAGGGCGGCAAAGGTTTCAGACCAGGCCATCGGCGTCGGGTTGATGCCCCAGGACTTGTAGGTCTCGATCATGATTTCGTTCTTCGGCACCCGGATCACCAGATCCTGCAGATCAGCGACCGTGGTGACGGGGTGTTTGGAATTGGTCAGCACGCGGAAGCCGGAATAGGCCCAGCCGATGATGCGCACGCCTGCATCCTCGATGGTGCGCTCGATCATCTGCCGACCGATCTCACCCTGGGTGATGGTTTCGGCCTCTTCCAGCGACAGGATCACATAGGGGAGTGTCAGCGTGCCGACCGAGGGCGAAAACGGCGTGATGTTGTTGATCGCAAGGATCGAGAAATCCAGCGTGCCGGTGGCAGCGGCGGTGACGGTATCCTGCTCATCGCCCAGCTGGCCGTTCAGGAAAAGTTTGGCGCTATGCGCGCCTGCGGTCTGTTCGGCCAGTGCTGCAGTGAAGGCGAGGCCAAGCGCCTCTTGCGTGCCGCCTGCGCCATCCCCCACGGCCACGCGGAATTCGCGGGCCGAGGCCGGAAGGGCGGCGGTCATCAGCAAAAGGGCAAGGGCGGTGCGGCGCAGCGCGCGAAACTGGAATGTCATGGTTTTCTCCCTGAACGGCCGACTCTTGTGTTCGGCCCTGCGGCACATTGTCATCCGGGGAAGCTTCTGGTTATATCCAGTTTGGATCACATTTAAGTCCAGAGGCATGGAATGCAGATTGCGGGCGAAATGGCGGTCGAGATGTTTCATGTCGACAAGACGCAGCGCCGCCCGTTGCAGATGCAGCTTGCCGCCTCGGTCGTTGCGGCCGTGCTGGACACCCGGGCGCGACCTGGCACGCGGATGCCCTCCACCCGCCAGATGGCGGCGCATCTGGGCATTTCGCGGCTGACGGTGACGCTGGTGTATCAAGAGCTAGTGGCGCAGGGTTATCTGGAGCCGCAGCCGCGCTCGGGGTTTGTCGTGTCGCAGAAGGTGCCGCACCGGCGGCTGACGGCGGAAGACCTGCCTGCGCCACAGCGCCCGGTCGACTGGCGGCAATGGCTGCCCGATCTGACCCGCCGCCGCCAGATCACCAAACCGCGCAACTGGCGCGAATATCCCTATCCGTTCATCTATGGTCAGGCCGATCCGCGCCTGTTCAACCATGCCGCCTGGCGCGATTGCGCGCGGCGGGCCCTCGGCGCGCGCGAATTTGCCGAACTGGCGGATGACCGGCTGACCCAGGATGACCCGGTGCTGGTCGATTACATCTGCCGCAACACCCTGCCGCGCCGGGGCATCCGCGCCCAGCCCGAAGAGGTGCTGATCACACTCGGGGCGCAGAATGCACTGTGGATCGCGGTGCAGTTGCTGGCCCGTCCCGACCGCAGTGCCGCGCTGGAGGATCCGGGCTTTCCCGATTTTGCCGAAACGCTGCGGGTGGCGCAGATGCCCATCCGCTATGTGCCGGTGGATGGTGAAGGGCTGAACCCCGATCTGCTCGACCCCGATACCGGGCTGGTGATGATCACGCCCAGCCACAACATTCCCACCGGCGCCACCATGCCGCTGGCCCGCCGCCATGCCCTGCTGGCCGCCGCCGATGCGCGCGATTTCCTGATCATCGAGGATGATTATGAATTCGAGATGAGCTTTCTGGAGCCGCCCAGCCCCTCGCTCAAATCGCTGGATCGGGCGGGGCGGGTGATCTATGTCGGCAGCTTTTCCAAATCGCTGTTTCCGGGGCTGCGCATCGGCTATCTGGTGGCCCCGGCCGAATTCGTGCGGCAGGCGCGGGCCCTGCGCGCGATGATGCTGCGCCATGCGCCGGGGCATATGCAGCGGGTGACCGGCTATTTCCTCGCGCTCGGCCATTACGACGCGCATATGGTGAAGCTGCGCGAAACCTTTCGCCACCGGCGCGAGGCGTTGGTGGCGGCACTGGCCGATACCCCGTTCGAGATTGCGGGGGCAGCGCGGCACGGCGGCTCCAGCCTCTGGGTCGCCGGTCCCGAAGGGCTGGATTCGGCGGCGCTGGCGACGCGGCTGATTGATGTGGGGGTGCTGATCGAGCCGGGGTTGCCGTTCTTTGCCGATCCGCCGCCGATCTGCCGCCACTTCCGCATGGGGTATTCGTCGATTGCCGAGGCGGATATCCATCGCGGGGTGGCGCTGATGGCACAGGTCGCAGCCTGACCATCTGGTCGAATCTGCGCCAAACGCCCAATATGGCGGCACTCTGCCCTCCCTCTTGCTGCGGTTATTTTCCAGCTTCTAAAATTTGTGCAGGATACCAGATATTTAGGCATCTGAATTTCTGTTGAAAATATTGTCGACAAGATTATTGACAAAATGGTCCGCAATTCTGACAGTGAGACAGGACATCAGGCCCCGCGCCGCACCGTCCGTCATCTGCCCGCAAGTTCCGGCATGAGACCGGGAGGAGGCGGGCCCTCAACAGGGATCGACCATGACCTTCAAAACCACCCTGCTCGCCGGCGTTGCCCTTGCCTGCCTCGCCACCGCCGGATCCGCGCAGACCCTGCGCTGGGGGGCCGCACGCGACATCAATTCGCTGGATTCGTATTCCTACGGTTCCACCTTCACCATCAGCTTTCTGAACCACGTTTACGAAGGGCTGGTGCGCTATAACTCCGATCTGGAAATCGAACCGGCGCTGGCGACCGAATGGGAGGTTCTGCCGAACAATGTCTGGCGCTTCAAGCTGCGGCAGGGCGTGAAATTCCATGACGGCGCCGAGTTCACCGCAGATGACGTCGTGACCTCGCTCACCCGTGTCAGCCATCCGGACAGCCCGCTGAAAGGCAATCTGCCCGCCTATAAATCGGCCACCAAGGTGGATGACTATACGGTGGATATCGAACTGGTCGGCACCTATCCGCTGCTGCTCAATGACCTGACCAATATCCACATCTTCGATGCGGGCTGGCTGAAAGAACATAATGCCGAACTCCCGACCGATGTGGCCAAGAAGGTGGAAGGCTATCCGACCTTCAACGCCAATGGCACCGGCCCCTTCATCGTGGAAAGCCGCGTGCCGGACAGCAAGACCATCCTCGTGGCCAATGAGGGCTGGTGGGACGAGGCGCAGCACAATCTGAAGCGCATCGAATTCACCCCCATCGCCTCTGAGGCGACCCGCGTGGCGGCGCTGCTGTCGGGCGAGATCGACTTTACCGAAAAGGCCCCGGTGCAGGATCTGCCGCGCCTTGCCGCCGCGCCGAATGTCAAGGTGATGGAAGGCAACGAGCTGCGCACCATCATGTTCGGCTTCAATTTCCAGGACAAGCTGCACAATGGCGAGCCGAACCTGTTCAAGGACAAGAAGATGCGCGAGGCCGTCGGGCTTGCCATCGACCTGAACCTGATCCGTGACAAGGTGATGCGCGGCAAGTCGCGGGTGACTGGCACCGTGGTTGCCCCGGCTATCCCCGGTTATGATGCCGCGCTGGATACCCCGCCGGTCTACGATCCCGAAAAGGCCGCGGCGATGATCAAGGAGCTTGGCGCAGAGGGCTATGCCTTCGAGATCATGTGCTCCAATGACCTCTGGGTGAACGAAGAGGAAATCTGCAACGCGCTGGTGTCGATGCTGACCCGCGTAGGTCTTGCCCCGCGCCTGAACATCGCGCCGAACGCGGTGCAGCAGGTCAAGCTGACCAATGGCGAAGCCGACATGTTCGCCTTCGGCTGGGCGAATGAGCCGATGCTCGACAGCTATTCGATCCTGCTGCAAACCTTCCAGACCAAATCCGACAATGCCGGGGTGTTCAACTGGGGCGGCTGGTCCTATCCTGAAATGGACAAGCTGATCATCGCGGCCTCGACCGAGCTGGATCGCGAAAAGCGTCTGGCGATGCAAAGCGCCGCGCTGAAGATCGTGAAGGACGAGTCGATCATGCTGCCCTTCCACCAGCAGCCGATGGCCTGGGCCACGTCTGACAAGGTGGAAAGCGTCGTGCAGCTGTCGGACAACAAGGGTCGTCACTGGCTGACCCGCATGGCCGAGTGATCGCGCCGGTTTGATCCCTTGCCCGGCGCAATCGCGCCGGGCCTGCTCATCCACAGGGAGCCAGTAACGTGATTGTTTTCCTTATCAAACGGCTGGCCAATGCCGCGCTTGTCATGCTTGTCGTGGCGCTGATGGCCTTCATGATCTTCCGCTTTGTCGGCGATCCCATTCAGCTCATGGTGAACGAGCAGACCACGCAGGTCGAACGCGATGCGCTGCGCGAGCGGCTTGGCCTGAACGAGTCGGTGGCGATGCAGTATCTGCGCTTCGTCGGCAATGCGGTGCAGGGGAATTTCGGGATTTCCTACCGCAACCAGCAAGAGGTGATGAGCCTGATTGCCGAGCGTTTCCCGGCAACGATCGAGCTGGTGCTGATGGCCACGATCATCTCTCTGGTGGTGGGGGTGCCACTTGGGGTGATCACCGCGATTCACCGGGGCAAATGGTATTCCGAAGGGTTGCAGTTCCTGTCCATCATCGGCGTGTCGCTGCCCAGTTTCGTGATCGGCATCCTGCTGATCCTGGTGTTTTCGGTCATCCTCAACATCGCGCCCGCCTTCGGGCGGGGGGATGTGGTCAGCATCGGCTGGTGGACCACCGGCCTGCTGACGCCATCGGGGCGGGCCGCGCTGATCCTGCCCTCCATCGCGCTGTCCTTCTATCAGATCACGCTGGTGATGCGGCTGGTGCGCGCCGAGATGCTGGAGGTGCTGCGCGCGGATTTCATCAAATTCGCCCGCGCCCGTGGCGTGCCGACCTGGCGGGTGCATTACAGCCACGCGCTGCGCAATTGCCTGATGCCGGTCGTCACCATGACGGCCATGAACATCGGCGCGCTGATCGCCTTCGCGCTGATCACCGAAACCGTGTTCCAATGGCCGGGTATGGGCCTGCTGTTCATCCAGGCAGTGACCTTCGTCGATATCCCGGTGATGGCCGCCTATCTCTGCATCGTCTCTTTCATCTTTGTCGCGCTGAACACGCTGGTGGACATCACCTATGCGCTGATCGACCCGCGCCTGCGCAATGCCAAGGCCTGAGCCATGACAGTCAACCTCAAATCTTCCGGCGTTCTGGCCCGCCTTCGCCAGAGCGATCTCTGGTGGTCCTTCACCCATCAGCGCAGCGCGGTCTTTGCCGCCGTGCTGCTGACGGTGCTGATCGTCAGCGCCTTCACCGCACCGCTTTATGCGCCGCAGAACCCGTTTGATCCGGCGCAGCTTGAACTGTGGAACGCCGAGATCCCGCCGATCTGGCTGGAGGGCGGGCAATGGCCCTACCTTCTGGGCACCGATACCCAGGGGCGCGATATCCTGTCGGCCATCCTCTATGGCTCGCGTATCTCGATCCTGATCGGCATCGCCTCGGTGGTGTTCGCGCTGGTGATCGGCATCGGCACCGGGCTGGTGGCAGGCTATTATGGCGGTTTCATCGAAAATGCGCTGATGCGGGTGGGTGATATCCTGCTGTCGATCCCCACCATCCTGATCGCCATTCTGGTCAGCGCCATCGTGCGGGAATTGCTGCCGCCAAACCTGCGCGAAATCGGGGCAGGGGCGGTTCTGGTTCTGGCCATCGTGCTGAGCGGCTGGGTGCAATATGCCCGCACCGTGCGTGCGCAGACGGCGGTGGAGCGGCGCAAGGAATATGTGCAGGCGGCGCAGCTGCTGAAAGTGCCTGCGCGGCGCATCATGTTCAGCCATATCCTGCCCAATACGCTGACCCCGATCCTTGTGGCCGCCACGCTGAACTTCGGCATGGCGATCCTGACCGAGGCGACGCTGTCCTTCCTGGGCATCGGGATGCCGCCCAGCCAGCCGAGCCTTGGCACGCTGATCCGGATTGGCAATCAGTTCCTGTTCTCTGGCATGTGGTGGATCGTGCTCTTCCCGGTGCTGCAACTCTGTCTGCTTGTCGTGTCCGTCAACCTGTTGGGCGACTGGCTGCGCGACGCGCTAAATCCGAAACTGAGGTAAGCCATGACTGATCTTCTGATCCGCAATATCCGCCCGATGGGGGAGGCTGTCGCTGACCTGCTGATCCGGGGCGGGCGCATCGCCGCCATTGGCCAGAGCCTTGCAGCCGAGGGTGTCGCCGTGGAGGACGGGCAGGGCGCAATTGCCATTCCGGCGCTGACCGATGCGCATACCCATCTGGACAAGACCACCTGGGGCATGGGCTGGTATGCGGGACGCAAGGGCGGCACGTTGCAGGCCCTGATCGACAACGAACGCAACGCACGTATCCCGCTGGGGCTGGATGTGCATCGCCAGTCGATGCGCCACGCGCTGCACCTGATCGCCAATGGCACCGGCCAGATCCGCAGCCATGTGGATGTGGATCATGACCACAAGCTGACCCTGCTGGAGGGCAAGCTGCGCACCCGCGAAATGTTGCAGGGGGCGGTGGATATCCAGATCGTCGCCTTCCCGCAATCCGGCCTGATGATCCGCCCCGGCGTCTATGAACTGCTTGATGAAGCCCTGGCGATGGGCGCCGATGTGGTCGGCGGGCTGGATCCGTCGTCGATGGACCGCGACCCGAAAGCCTCGCTGGATGCGATTTTCCGGCTGGCGGAAAAGCACGGCAAGCCGATCGACATCCATCTGCATGAATATGGCGAGTTGGGCGCTTTCACGCTGGAAGAGATCATCACCCGCACCCGCGCACATGGGATGCAGGGCAAGGTGGGCGTGTCGCATTGCTTCTGCCTCGGGATGCCCGATCCGCACCGGGTTGGCCCCCTGATGGAACAGGTCGCGCGTGAGGATATCCGCATCTTCACCACCGGCCATCCCTCTGCCGAGGTGCCCTCGCTGCAGGACATGCGGGCGGCCGGGATCAAGGTCGGGCTGGGCTGCGACGGTATCCGCGATACCTGGGGGCCGTGGGGTCAGCCTGACATGCTGCACCGCGCCCGCATCGTCGGCATGAAGAACCGGATGCGTCGGGATGACGAGCTGGAACTGCTGCTGGATGCCGCCTCGCGCGGCGGGGCCGAGGCGATGGGGCTGGAGGCGCAGGGGCTGGTGGTTGGCGCTTTGGGCGACCTGACGCTGGTGGCGGGCGAAACGCTGGCCCATGCCGTTGTAGAAGAAGCACCGCGCCCGCTGGTGGTCAAGGGCGGGCGGGTCGTGGCCCGCAATGGCGCGCTGGCCCTGCCGGGGATCACCATGCCATGAGCGCGTTTCGTGACCTGACGCTGGGCGCCGCCACGCCCGGTCGCACGGCCCTGAGCGCCGACTGGGTGCTGGGCCATGCCGGGGGCGGGCATTGCCTGATCCCCGATGGCGAAGTGGTGTTCGAGGCGGGGCGCATCCTGCATGTCGGGCAAAGGTTCGAGGGCGAGGTGGCCCGGCGGATCAGCCTTGGCCGCGCGCTGATCTCGCCCGGCCTGATTGACCTTGATGCCCTGTCGGACCTCGACACCACGGTGCTCAGCATCGACCATGCGCCCGGTTGGGCGAAGGGTCGGGTCTGGCCGCGTTCTTATGTCGAACGTGGGCCCTATGAGATGTATGCGCCAGAGGAACTGGCCTTCCAGAAGCGCTACGCCTTTGCGCAGCTGCTGCGAAACGGCATCACCACCGCCGCCCCCATCGCCTCGCTCTTCTACCGGGAATGGGGCGAGACGGTGGCCGAATTCACCGCGGCAGCAGAGGCTGCGGGCGAGATGGGGCTGCGGGTCTATCTGTCGCCCGCCTACCGCGCGGGTGGCATGGTGCTGGATGGGCCGGGCCAGATGGTGCCGGTGTTCGACGAGCCGCGCGGCATGGCCGGGCTAGAGGATGCCATCGCCTTCATCACCGCGCAGGAAGGCCGCTTTGGCGGGCTGGTGCGTGGTATGCTGGCCCCCGACAGGGTGGAAACCTGCACCGCGCCTCTGCTGCGCCGCACTCTGGATGCGGCGCGCGATCTGGATTGCCGTGTGCGCCTGCATATGGCGCAGGGCGCGATGGAGGTGCAGACAGTTCGGGCATTGCACGGCACCACCGCACCGGACTGGCTGGCGCGGGAAGGGCTGCTGAGCGACCGCATTCTTGCGCCACATGCCACCCATGCGACCGAAACTGATCTGGGCCATTACGCGGCGCATGGGGTCAGCGTGGTGCATTGCCCGCTGGTCGCGGCGCGGGGCGGGTCAATCCTGCGGTCGTTTGGCCACTTGCGGGCGCAGGGCATCAATATCGCCATGGGCACCGATACCGCGCCCGCCGATATGCTGCTGAACCTGCTGACCGGGTTGATGACGGCCCGGATTGCCGATGCCGAGGCGCCACATCAGCGCAGCGCCGATTTCTGGGATGCCGCCACGCTGGGCGGCGCCCGCGCGCTGGGGCGGGACGATATCGGCTGCCTGAAGCCCGGGGCCCGCGCCGATATCGCGGTGTTCCGGCTGGATGACGTGGTGATGACCCCGGCCATCGACCCGATCACCACACTGGTGACCGGCGGCTCTGGCAGGGTTACGCAAGCCACCTTTGTCGACGGTCGGCTGTCGATGTGCGAAGGCCGTGTGGCCGGGATCGACCTTGCCACGGCCCAGCCCCGCGCGCAGGCGCAGTTTGACGGGCTGCTGGCAAAATACCCCGAACGCAGCTGGCAGCATCGCCCGGTGGCTGAACTGTTCCCCCCAAGCTATCCCATCCGACAGGAGGTGACCCCATGACCGGCACGCCCATGCTTGATGTCCGCGCGTTGCGGGTGGAATTTCCGGGTCGCCATGGCACGGTGACGGCACTCGCCGATGTCAGCCTGGACGATCAGCCCCGGCGAGATTCTCGGCGTGGTGGGCGAATCCGGCGCCGGCAAATCCATGACCGGCCTTGCCGTGCAGGGCCTGCTGGAGCCACCGGGCCATGTGGCGGGCGGTGAGGTCTGGCTGAATGGCCGCCGCATCGACACGCTGTCGGACCGCGAGATGCAGAAGGTGCGGGGCCGCGAGATCGGCGCGATTTTCCAGGACCCGCTCACCTCGCTCAACCCGCTGTTCTCGGTGGGAAAACAGCTGATCGAGACGATCCGCCTGCATCTGCCGCTGTCCCGGGCCGAGGCGCGGCAGCGCGCCATCGCCCTGCTGACCGAGGTGGGTATTCCCGGCCCCGCTGAACGGGTTGACCACTTCCCGCACCAGTTTTCCGGCGGGATGCGGCAGCGTGTGGTGATCGCCCTTGCGCTGGCGGCGCGGCCAAAGCTGATCATCGCGGATGAGCCGACAACGGCGCTGGATGTGTCGATCCAGGCGCAGATCACCACGCTGCTGCGCCGGCTGTGCAAGGAAAACGGCACGGCGGTGATGCTGGTCACGCATGACATGGGGGTGATTGCTGAAACGGCGGATCGGGTCGCGGTGATGTATGCCGGACGGCTGGTGGAGATCGGCCCGGTGGCAGAGGTCATCGCCCGCCCCAGCCATCCCTATACGCGCGGTCTGATGGGGTCGATCCCCACGCTGGGCGCGCGGGTGCCCCGGTTGCAACAGATCGACGGCTCGATGCCGCGTCTGGATGCCATCCCGCAGGGCTGCGCCTTCAACCCGCGCTGCCCGCATGTGATGCCGCGCTGCCGGGCCGAACGGCCCGAACTGCGCGCCAGCGGATCGGGCCACAGCGCCTGCTGGCTCAACACCCTCGCACAGGAGAGCGCCGCATGACCTCCCCCGCCCTGACCGTCACCCATCTGACGCGGCTGTTCAACGTCTCCGCCCCCTGGCTGAACCGCGTGATCGAACGCAGACCCAAGGCCTTTCTGCGCGCCGTGGATGATATCAGCTTCACAGTGCCCGCCGGGGGCTGCCTGAGCCTTGTCGGCGAAAGCGGCTGTGGCAAATCCACCGTGGCGCGGCTGGTGACCGGGCTTTACGAGCCCAGCTCTGGCCAGATGCGCTTTGCCAATGGCAAGAACGGCAAGCCTTTGGCGGCGCAGATGATCTTTCAGGATCCCTATGCCAGCCTCAATCCGCGTTGGCGCGTGTTCGACATCATCGCCGAACCGCTGCGCGAGCTGAAACTGCGCGATACCGAGGCAGAGATCGCCGCACGGGTGGGCGAGCTGCTGACCACGGTGGGCCTTGCGCCGCGCGACGGGCGCAAGTTCCCGCATGAGTTTTCCGGTGGGCAGCGGCAGCGGATCTCGATTGCGCGTGCGCTGGCGACGGAACCGGAATTTCTGGTCTGTGACGAACCGACCTCGGCGCTGGATGTGTCGGTGCAGGCGCAGATCCTCAATCTGATGCGGCGCCTGCAGGATGAAATGGGGCTGACCTATCTGTTCATCAGCCATGACATGAGCGTGGTGCGCCACATGTCAGACCAGATCGCCGTGATGTATCTGGGGCGGATCGTGGAGCAGGCCGCGACCGAAGTGCTGTTTGCCGGGCCGAAACACCCCTATACGCAGCTGCTGCTTGACACGATCCCGAACGTGGCCGATCCGCGCCGCGACCGGGTGCCGCAATCGGGCGAGGTGCCCAGTCCGATGGCCCCGCCTTCGGGCTGCACCTTCCATCCGCGCTGCCCGCAGGCCGATGCGCGCTGTTCGGCAGAGCGGCCGGAAATGCAGGCCTATAGCGACGGCAGCCGTGTCGCCTGCCATCGCGTGGCAGAAGCCATGGCCGCGCTGGCGGTGCCTTCGGTCGGGGATCATCGCCTTTCGGCCTGACCGGGGGCCGTGACAGCAGGGGCCGCGCCGGAAAATCGGCGCGGCCCTTTGCCGTTTCATCAGCCCCGGTTCAGAACAATACGGCAGCACAGAAAAAGACCGCGCCGATGGTCTGGCGCGGTCAGGTGTCCCGGGAGGGGTCGCAGGGAAGGGAGTCAGGCAGACTGCGCCAGAGCGCAGACAGCCTTGGCGCGCGGATAATCGTAGGCACCGATCTTCGAGGTGGCAAAGCCGCCGCCCACCAGACCTTCTGCCAGTTTCACGGCGGCGCTCACGCCATCAATCACCGGCATCCCGGTGCGCCGTTGCAGCCGGTCGCAGAGATCCGACATGCCGGCACAGCCCAGCACCACCGCTTCGGCGCCATCCACATCGCGCGCGGCCTCGATTTCCCGCACCAGCCGTGCCTCGGCGGTGGCGGGATCCTGCTCCAGCGCCAGAACCGGCATGTCGACCGCCCGCACGGCGCGGCAGCGATGGCCCGCACCATAGGCTTCGACCAGATCCTCGATGATCGGCACCGAGCGGGGCAGGGTGGTCACGATGGAAAAGCGCGTGGCGATGGTGGTCGCCACCTGCAGCGCGGCCTGACAGATGCCGATCACCGGCCCCGCCGCGATTTCGCGCGCCGCCGCCAGACCCGGATCGTCGAAACAGGCGATGACATAGGCATCCACGCCACGCGCCTCGCCGGCGCGGATCAGGTCGAGCATCGCGGGCACCGCCAGCGCCTCGTCGGCATGGCCTTCGATGCTGCTGGGGGTGCCGCTGGGGTTCACCGCCTCGATCTCGGTGCCGGGAAAGGCGCAGCGCAGCGCGCTTTCACTGATCTGGGCGGTCATCGAGGCGGTGGAATTCGGGTTGATCACCAGAATTTTCATGGCTCAGGCCCTCACTTTCAGGCCGTCCAGCACCGAGGTGAGGCTGGGCGAGGGCATTTCGAACTGCCGATCCGAGGTGATGTAATTGTCGGCATGAAGCCGGGCGATGGGCTGGTAACGATCCGGGTCGACATAGCGGCCTTCGGCATCCAGACAGTCGCGGCGCACATGCATATGCACCACTTCGCCCAGCACGATCACGCGGCGCTCATAGTCGATCAGGCGCTCTACCCGGCACTCCATGGCGCAGGGGCTTTCCACAACACGCCGCGCCGCCACCTGTTCGCAGGGCGCGGCGGTCAGGCCGGACAACGCGATTTCATCCACATCCGGGGCCACGCCCAGCCCGCAGACCAGCATGGCATCGGCAATCGCCATATCCACCATGTTCACCACGAATTCGCGGTTGCGGCGGATATTGCGCACAGTATCCTTTTCCTGCCCGTCGGGTTTGGTCTGTATGCCCAGGATCACGATGGCAGGATCATGCGAGAACACATTGAAAAAGCTCATCGGGGCTGCGTTGTCCTGCCCGCCTTCCGACAGGGTGGAGACGAGCGCGATCGGCCTGGGGCCGATGAAATTGGTCAGCAGGCGGTAGCGGTCCTGCGCCGCGATCCGGGTGAAATCAAAATCCATCGGCGTTCCTGTCGGCTGTGGCCTGTCGGCTGTTGCGGCGTGCGGAATGGGCTGCGATCCGCCCGGATTTCCCGGTTGCTCTGTTGGACAATATTGTCTACATTTTTGTAGTCAACATCTACATGGCCCGCAGATTGACTTTTTGAGGTGGGCAGCAAGAATGCAGGTGAAACCAAGGAGCCTCTATGTATCACAGCAAAGAAACCGTGACCGGCCCGACGGCCGAGATCTGCGAGCGTATCTGGCTGTCGATCGCAGAGAAGCGGCTCAGGCCCGGTGCACGGCTGAAGGAAGAACAACTGGCCGAGATTTTCGATGTCAGCCGCGCGCGGGTGCGGCAGGCGCTGTCGGTGCTGGAAAGTGACGGGCTGGTAACCATCGTGCCGAACCGCGGGGCCTTTGTATCCGAGCCGGGCGTGGACGAGGCGCGCGACGTGTTCCATGTGCGCAAGCAGATCGAGGCGCGGGTGCTGGAGCGGCTGATCGACCGCATCTCGGAGGAGGAGATTGCCCAGCTGGATGCCCATGTGGTTGAGGAGCGCGAGGCCGATCAGCGCGGCGACACGTCAGCCATCATCCGGCTGTCGGGCGGCTTTCACCTGCGACTGGCGGAGCTTGCCGGATCGGGTTTCCTGTTCGGCATCCTGCGCGACCTGATCTCGCGCAGTTCGCTGATCACGGCGATGTATCGCGCGCGGCATCTGCACAATTGCGGCCCGGATGAACATGCAAGCCTGATCGAGCGTATCCGCGCCCGCGACAAGGCCGGGGCGCTGCGGATCATGCAGGAGCATCTGCAGCATGTCGAAAACGAGCTGAACCTGACCGAGGAAGTGCCAACGATCCGCGACCTGCGGCAGGCACTGGTCTGACCCCCGGGCGGGCCTGGGGCAAACGAAGGCCGCCTCGGCCCTGTCTGGCTGAGGTCACACCAGCCTTCACATCGCGGTTCGCCACCGCGACTTCAAGACCCATAGTTCGTAAGGGTCAAGCTGGATGTTTTCAGGGATTTCTGATCCAGATCACCCCAACCAGCACAGAATCCGCCACCCGCAGCGTGGTCTGCAAGCTGATGGACTGCGATACGTCAAGGATGTCGACTCCAATGGTCTGCCATCTTCCTGAGCCTGCCTTTTCAAACGCTTGCCCCTCGGGGCGGTGCAAGCGAGGGCAGGAGGGGCTTTCCGCGCCTTGCTGCGGGCCAGGCTATGTCAGACGGCGATGGCTGACGGATGGTGCAAGGCGATTCCCTCGACTGCGAAAAACTGCATCGCGGCGGGGCCGCGGCAAGGGCCATGGCTATGCCTTCAGCCAGCCGCGCGGCGCAGGGCACCTTGACGATCAACGGCACCGCGCCGCCTACGTGCCGTCTCTGCTGATAATGCAGGATCTGTACTTTTGCACAATCCAGCTGAACGGCAGGATGCGCAGCTCGACCGTCCCGGCGCTCCTTTCCCAATCCCGGTTGCGATAGCCGCAGTCAGACCTGGCGCAGTATGGGTAATACCTGCAACGCCAGTTGATTCTCACACAGGACTGATGATCCAGCGCGGCTGACATGCCTGGCCCGGATGAGAATGTACCCCCCTCGCCAACACTTATGCCGCTAATGATAGTTATGTAATTATATCTGTACCCGTATCCGCGGGCAAGACTTTGCCATCTGAGCAGAATGACCCGTTATCGTCATGTTCGTCTCCACCAGATGGCGCCACCTTGCCAGACGGCGCAGGAAACTGACACAGGCCGCCATGGACCGGCAGCCGCAGATACCGCCCTGCACCGATCACAGGTGCGGGCGGAGCGTGGCAGCACCTGTTCAGGCGGCAAGCGCCAGGGATGGACGTCCCAGCAGATAGCCTTGGCCGTTCTCGACCGACAGCGACATCAGCAGGGCACGTTCGGCGTCGGTCTCGATTCCCTCGGCCACCAGTGTTGCCCCCAGACCCCGCGCCAGCGATACCAGCGACACCACCAGCACCTGATTGCAGTGCAGGTTGGGCAGATCGTGGATGAAAGCGTTGTCGATCTTGATGATGTCGGGCGAAAGTTCCAGCACATGCCGGAAATTGGCAAAGCCCGCCCCCATGTCGTCGATGGCCAGCCGCAAGCCTTGCCTCGCGCAACGGCGCCAGCGCGTCCCGCAGGTCGGCATAATCGGTCACGGGGGTATGTTCGGTCAGCTCCAGCACGATCCGGTTTGCCTGGGGTGCCAGCATGCTGGCCAGCCGAGGATTGAGGATGGTCACGGGCGAAACATTCAGCGCCAGATAAGCCGACGGCGGCAGGCGCCCGATCAGCTCCAGTGCGGCCGAGATCAACGCCAGTTCCAGCTCCACCGTCAGACCAAAGCGGCGCGCGACATTCAGCCAGAACGGCACCGGATGCACCGTGGCGCCAAAGCGCGCCAATGCCTCGTAGCCCAGCACCACCCCGTCGCTCAGCCGGGTGATCGGCTGCAGCGCGATCTTGAAGAAGCGGCCAGCCGGGGGTGTTGCAGCCATCAGATTGGCATGAAGGATCTGCCCCACATGGCTGCGGCACATCATCATGCGGCGGCGATTGCAGGCCGTGGGATGCGGTTGGCCAACCATCAGCGGGCACTGCGGGTTGCAGCCATTGGCTTCGGCGATGCTGCCTTCGGGCCTGGGGAGGCGCAATGTCATGGTCATGGGTCTCTCCAAGGCCGGGGGCGCCTTCAGTGGAACAAGTGGCGGCGGCTTCTGTGCCGCACGGCGAACAGCGAAATCGCAGGGGCGCGTTCAGCCTCGGCCCGGCGGATGCTGAAGAGCCGGGTGAAAAAGACCTCGGCGGCCGGAACGGTGCTTGCGATGGTCTGCGGGGTCAGGGGAAAGG
>JAXHOJ010000041.1:0-13333 GCA_034519525.1 Gemmobacter sp.
AAGGACTAGTTTGAGGCGCGCAACCTGCTCAGTATCTTCCAGCGCAATTACCGCGAAGTGGCCCAGCTCCACGTGGAATGCGGCTGGGTCCCGCCGCAGACCCGCGTGCAGGATTTCGAGGCCGCGATGCGGGCGGTATGCGAGCCGGTTTTCGAACGGCCGATCGGCGAGATCTCCTTCGGGCAGCTGCTGATTTACCTGTTCCGCACCGCCGGGCGCTTCGATATGCACATACAACCCTCGCTGGTGCTGCTGCAGAAAACACTGCTGAACATCGAGGGCCTGGGGCGGCAGCTGTATCCGGGGCTCAACCTGTGGGACACCGCCAAACCCTTCCTGGAAAACTGGGTGCAGGAGCGTTACTCGCCCCAGTCCTTCCTGCGCCGCCTGCAGCGGCAGGCGCCCTCCTGGCTGGAACAATTGCCGCAGCTGCCGGATGTGATGCTGGACAGCCTGCAGCAATCCCGCGACGCCGACCTGCGCCTCGCCCGGCAACAAAACCAGCTGGAGGAGCAGCGGCAGCGCAGTGGCGAGCGAACCCGCCGCCAGCGCCGCCAGCTGCTGGCGGCAGTGGCCTGCCTCGGGGCGGCCATCAGCGTATTGCCCGGGGGCTGGGAGCAGCTGGCGGCGGCGCCGCTCGTGAGTTGGTTACTGGCGGCAACCGCGCTGGCCCTGCTATGGCCCCGCGACAGTTGAATCCCTGCGCGCACCAGCGGCCCTGTGCCATAATGGGCGCCCTCGGAGAGTACCCACATGACCGCACTTGGGCAGGATATACAGTGGAATCAACAGGGCCTCGTTCCCGCCATCGCCCAGGACTGGCAGACGGGGGAAGTGCTGATGCTGGCCTGGATGAATCGCGAGGCCCTGGAGCTCACAGTCAGCGAGGGCAGGGCGGTTTACTGGTCGCGCTCGCGCCAGGGCCTGTGGCGCAGAGGGGGAGGAGAGTCCGGCCACGTGCAGATATCTCAAAAAGCGCCGCGCATCGATCCTGGTGACATTCGACGCCGTGCTGCTGCAGGTGGAACAGCTGGGTGGGATCGCCTGCCACACGGGCCGGCGCAGCTGCTTCTACCGCCAGTGGGAGCCCGGTGGCTGGCAGGTGACCGATGGGGTCGTGCGGTCGCCCGAGGACATATACGGGAAGACACCATGAGCGACATACTTGAGCAGATTGTGGGTCTTCCTCGAGCAGCGCAAGGGCGCTGACCCGGCATCGTCCTACATGGCGAGCCTGCATCACCAGGGGCTGAACAGGATCCTGGAAAAAGTGGGCGAGGAAGCCACCGGAGGTGATTATTGCCGCCAAGGACGCCCAGGCTGGCGCGGGCCGGGCCGAGCTCATCGGCGAGGTGGCGGATCTGTGGTTTCACAGTATGGTAATGTTGTCCCACCTCGACGTGGGCATAAACGAAGTCACCGACTGCCTGCGCGCACGCCTGGGTACGTCGGGGCTCGAGGAAAAGGCCGGGAACGCAAAGTAGCGCTCCGGACATTACACACGGGAGAACGAAATGGGAATCGGTGGGATAAGTGGATGGTAGCCGCTGATCATCCTCGCGATCGTCATCATGTTGCCCGGTACCTAGCGGCTGCGCACACTGGGCAGCGACCTTGGCAACGCGGTGAAAGGTTTTCGTAAGAGCATGCAGAGGACGATACGGGTGGTTTGCCGGCCGACGCGGAGCCGTCCAAATGACACCGCGGCGCCAGCGAACAAGGACAAGTAAGACCCTGAATGTTCGATATCGGCTTCGGCGAGCTGATACTGGTAGCCGGGGTGGCGCTGCTGGTCATAGGGCCGGAGCGCCTGCCGGAAACCATCCGCACTGCCCATGGCTGGCTCAACCGCCTCAGGCGCGGCTTTAACGACATCAAGCGGGAAGTGCAGCAGGAGCTGCACAACGACGCTGTGATGCAGGATCTGCGCAAAACCGGCCAGCAGCTCAAGGCCCAGGCTGAGCAGCTGGGCCAGGGCGTTAACAACACGCTGCCGCCGGCCTGGCAAAACCCGCCATAAACCTTGCCCCACCGGGCGAGACCCCGGCGCAACCGCTACCGCCGGCGGACAAAAGCCCAGAATGACCGAGCCCGCTGCTGAACCCGAAAGTACAGACCAGCCGCCGCCGCTGATTGCCCATCTCACCGAGGTTGCGCGACCGCCTGCCGCGCGCACTGCCGGCGGTGCTGGTGGTCTTCATCGGCCTGTTCCCCTTTGCCAACGATATCTACACCTTCGTTCCCGCTGGAACTGCTCGGAGTTCCATCGATCTTCGTTCCTTCTGAAAACCCTCCTTCGGGCGACGCAGGCCTATGTTGCGGGGGAATGGGTGGATGCGGATGATGGCGGCACTTTCGCGGTCACCAATCCCGCCGCGGCCGATGTGATGCGATCTGTCACCGTCCCCCGATCTGGGGGCCGGGCCGAAACCGCCCGCGCGAGATTAGGCCGCCCGCGTAGGTCGATGAAAGGACTGGGCGGCCGCGCACCGGCAAGGAAGCGCGCGCAAATCATGCGCCGCTGGTTCGATCTGATGATGGCCAACCAGGACGATCTGGCCGCCATCCTGACCGCCGAGATGGGCAAGCCGCTGGCCGAAGCCAAGGGCGAGATCGCCTATGGCGCCAGCTTCATCGAATGGTTCGCCGAAGAGGCCAAGCGCGTCTATGGCGAAACCATCCCCGGCCACATGCGCGACAAGCGGATCAGCGTCATCAAGCAGCCGATCGGGGTGGTGGGCTCGATCACGCCGTGGAACTTCCCCAATGCGATGATCACCCGCAAATGCGGCCCGGCACTGGCGGCGGGCTGCGGCTTCGTGGCGCGGCCTGCCTCGGAAACCCCGCTGTCGGCGCTGGCGCTGGCGGTGCTGGCCGAACGCGCGGGCTTGCCCAAGGGCATCTTCTCGGTCATCCCGTCGCAGCGCGCCGCCGATATCGGCAAGGAATTCTGCGAAAACCCGGTGGTGCGCAAGCTCACCTTCACCGGCTCGACCGAGGTGGGGCGCATCCTGCTGCGGCAGGCGGCGGATCAGGTGATGAAATGCTCGATGGAGCTGGGCGGCAATGCGCCCTTCATCGTGTTTGACGATGCCGATCTGGATGCCGCAGTCGAAGGCGCCATGGCCTCGAAATTCCGCAACAACGGGCAGACCTGCGTCTGCGCCAACCGGATCTATGTGCAGGCGGGCGTCTATGATGCCTTTGCCGACAAGCTGGCAGCGGCGGTGGCCAAGCTGAATGTGGGCGACGGGCTGGAGGCCGGCACCACCACCGGCCCGCTGATTTCCGACAAGGCGGTGGCCAAGGTCGAAGATCATATCGCCGATGTGCTGCAGGGCGGCGGCGCGGTGCTGACCGGCGGCAAGCGGCACGGGCTGGGCGGCACCTTCTTCGAACCCACGGTGCTGACCGGGGTGACACAGGCGATGAAAGTCTCCACCGAAGAGACCTTCGGCCCGGTCGCGCCGCTGTTCCGCTTTGAGACCGAAGAAGAGGTGGTCGAAAAGGCCAATGCCACGATCTTTGGCCTGGCCAGCTATTTCTACGCCCGCGACGTGGGCCGCATCACCCGCGTGCAAGAGGCGCTGGAATATGGCATCGTCGGCGTGAACACCGGCATCATCTCCACCGAGGTCGCGCCCTTCGGCGGCGTCAAGCAATCCGGCCTTGGCCGCGAAGGCAGCCATCACGGCATGGAAGACTATCTGGAAATGAAATACATCTGCCTCAGCATCTGACGGGGCAACCGACGGGGCCGCCGGGGGCCAACCCCCGGACCCCCGGGGTATTTGGACCAAGAGGAAAAGGGACACAGGCCTTCCCCTTCCTCTTGGCAAAAATACCCTCAGGGGGTGAATGGCCGCAGGCCAGAGGGGGCGCGAGCGCCCCCTTTCTTATCCGCCCGAAGTGCCGGTGCTGCTCCGGCTGCTGCCAGTTGCGCCAAAGCCGCCGCGTTTGGACACATCCGCCGCCGACATGGCAGGCTGACCCTTGGTCACCGGCGCCTTGGTGAAGGCATCGCTGGAGACTTTGCCCGCCCCGCCGATATTACCGATGCTGGTGCCGCCGGGTGTGGTGAAGCCGCCACCGGGTTTCGTCATGATCGGCTGGGCCACCGGGCGCCCGCCGCCCAACATGCTGCCCAGCAGATAGCCCATCATCAGCGGCATGAACACCGATCCCATGCCGCCGCCCTGCGCGCTGGCCGCCGGGTCTGCCTGACAATTGCCGGCACCATGTTCCTGTTCGCACAGCGCCGCATCATCATACCGCGGCGCGGTTTCGTCATGCAGCGCCTGCGCCTCGGCAAAGGTGCTTTGGCAATCCTCGGGGGTGAACCAGCCACCGGGGGTGGCGGCGGCAAGGCAGCTGTCCAGATTCTCGAAACTGGCGGCATCGGTGGCCGGGGTTTCCTGACAGGCCGCCAGCCCGAAGGCAGCAGCGCCCAGCAGGGCCACGGCGGTATGGCGGGAACGTTTCATGCTCGGGCCCCTTTCAATCGACAAAGAAATGCGGCTGGAACCGCGAAAGATCCTGGGTGATCCGGCTGCGGTCCGACCGCATCCCAAGCCCCACACAGGCCGTACCCACCACCCAGGCGCCCAGCACCGGGCGCCATCCGCCCTGCACCGGCAGCGGCTGATAGGCCTGCAGGATCGTCGGATGCGCCGCGTAATCCTGATTGGCCGAACCTTCGACCAGCGCGCCATTCTCGAAAATCCGCACCCCCGCACCTTCGCGCGAAAAGATCGGCTTTTCCACATGGCCGCGCGCCAGCGCCTCGGCCGCCCCCGGCACCAGGCCCGCCGCCACATCGGCGGCAAAGAAGGCGGGCAGCAGATTGGGATGATCGGGGAACAGCTGCCACAGCACCGGCAGGATCGCCTTGTTCGACACAAGCGCCTTCCACGGCGGCTCGATGAAGCGGCAGCCCGAACCGGCCAGATGGGCGGCAAAATCATCGGCCAGCAGATCTTCCCAGGGGTAGAGCTTGAACAAGGTGCCGATCACCCGGTCCTTGTCATCGGTGAACTGGCCTTCGGTTGACAGGCCGATGGCCTGCAGATCGGTGTAATGCGCGCCCAGCCCCGCTTCGCGCGCGGCCCATGCCCATGGCCTCGACCGTGGCGTAATCTTCGGGGTTGCCGCCGATCGCGGTGAAATGCACATCGGCATCCGGCGCGAAAATCTCGGCAAAGCGCTCCACCAGCGCCTCATGGATGCGGTTGAACTGATCGGCATCGCCGGGCAGCACCCCCGCCGCCAGCTGCTGTTCGAACCACAGCCACTGGAAAGAGGCGCTTTCATACAGCGAGGTCGGCGTATCGGCATTGTATTCCAGCAGCCTGGCCGGGCCAGCGCCGTCATAGGCCAGATCCATCCGGCCATACAGCTCCGGCTCGCCACGGTGCCAGCTTTCTGCGATGAAATCCCAATGCGCCTCGGGCAGGCCCATGCGCGCCATCAGCTGCTCTGATCCGACGATCTCCGCCACGGCGGCCCGGCACATCTCGTGCAGCTCGGTGGCGGGGTCTTCGATCTGGCCTTCAATCTCGGCCAGGGTGAACCGCCAGGCGCTGGTTTCATCCCAATAGGGTTCGCCGTGCATATCCGCGAAGGAAAACCCCAGCTTTTCCGCCTCTGCCCGCCAGCCATCGCGCTCCGGCACCGTTACCAGTTCCACAATTCCTCCACCCTTTGCCTGCAGCCTATATCGGCGGCAAGCAGCGGCAGCACAAGACCGCAGGCCAAGGATTGCACCCCGGCCTGCGTCTGAATATCGTCATGCGCATGGAAACCCCGGATGAACAGCTGGCACTGGCCGCGGCAGGCGGCGACCGCGCGGCCTTTGCCGCGCTGGTGACCCGGCATTACGCCCGCATCCATGGGCTGGGCTGGCGGTTGACCGGATCGGTGGCCGATGCGCAGGATCTGGCACAGGATATCTGCGCCGCCCTGCCCGCCAAGCTGCGCCACTTCCGGGGCGAGGCGCGGTTCACCACCTGGCTGTACCGCGTGGTGGTCAATGCCGCGCAGGATCTGCGGCGCCGTCAGATGACCCGCGCGCGTGCCGCCGATGGCTGGGGCGACTGGGAGGTGGGACGGCAGGCCGATATGGCCCAATCCACCGCAGCCCGGCTGTGGCTGGAAGGCGCGATGGCGCAACTGCCGCCCGATCTGCAGGATACCGTGGCGCTGGTGCTGGGAGAGGAATTGACGCAGGCCGAGGCCGCAGCGGTGCTGGGCATATCCGAAGGCACCATCGCCTGGCGCATGTCAGAGGTGAAGAAAAGGCTGCGCCGCATCGCCGCCGAAGAGGAGGCGCCATGATCCGCCCCGATGACGATCTCGAACCGCTGGCCCGCGCTTTGCGTCAGGCCCCGCCCCCGCCCCCCGGCGCGCTGGATCAGGCACTGGATCAGGCGCTGGCCGCCTATGATGCCCTGCCGCCCGTGCAGCCTGTGCCCCCTGTCCCGCCACAACACCCGTCCCGGCTGTCGCGCCTGTGGCAGGCCTTGCAGCGGCCCGGCGGCATGGCCGGGGCGGCACTGGTCGCCGGTCTGGCCGTGGTGGCCATCGGCCCGGCGCTGCGCGACCCGCCGCCCGGCCCGGCGCCGATGTCCGCCCCCCCGGCGGAAACGGCCCTGCCAGATGGCGCCCTGCCACAAGCCGCGCCCCCGGTGCAGGCGCTGCGCAAGGCCGCCCCCATGGCACAGGATGCAGCCCCCGAAGCGGCTGCAGACATGGCATCAGATGTGGCAGAGGCGCAAATCCCCGCCCCATGGCAGGCGCTGGCTCTGGCGCTTGATGCCGATACTGCGCCAGAATCGGGGCCAGAACCAGGCCCGGTCAATGCGGCCGATCTGGCGCTGGCGCAAATCATCCCGCCGCCCACCGCAACTGTGCTACTGCCCAGCCCCTTTGCCGCAACGCCAGTCTTTGCCCTGGCGCCGCCGGGTCTAGCGCCGCCGGATCTGGCGCCCGCCCTGCCCCCCGCTGCCACCGGCCAGACCGGCTGGACCCTGCACCCTCAGACCACCGGCCAGCCGGACCCGCGCCCGATGGCCCGCTTTGCCGGGGCGGCGGCAGGGGTGGCGCTGGCCTTGCAGGCCGAGGGCTTCCCCCTGCCCGAAGCCCTAGCCTTTGCCGAGGCCACGGCCCGGCCCGAAGATGCCGCAAACCTGGCTCTCCTGCGTCGCTGGGCCGCCACGCAGGGCAAGTGACAGGCTTCAACCACCGGGTAACACAGGGGCAGATACGAAAACGCCGGGCCAATGGCCCGGCGCGTCACCCGTCACAAAAGGCGGATCAGTTCACCGAAACCGTCTCGGCCCGGGCCTCCACCACATCGGCAGCGGTGCTGGCCTGCGGGCGGCCAATCGCAATCCGGCGCGGTTTCAGCGCTTCGGGCGTTTCGCGCAGCAGGTCGATATGCAGCATCCCATGTTCATGGGTCGCCCCCGTGACCCGCACATGATCGGCCAGCGCAAAGCGCCGCTCGAAGGCGCGGGTGGCGATGCCGCGGTGCAGATACTGCCGCTCTGCCGCTTCGGCCTCCTTGCGGGCAGTCACGAACAGCGCGCCTTCCTTCACCTCGACCGCCAGCTCTTCGGGCGTGAAGCCCGCCACGGCGATGGAAATGCGATAGGCGTTTTCGTCGGTCTTTTCGATATTATAGGGCGGATAGGTCGGCTGTGCGACATCTGTGGTCAGCACGCGGTCCATCAGGTCGGCGATCCGGTCAAAACCCACGGTTGCGCGGTACAGCGGGGCAAGGTCGAAATTGCGCATAGTCATCCTCATGAAGCGATGTATCAGATTGCCCCCCGAACTGCCGGGCGGGCTTTGGTCCGGGCCCGTCATGGCGCCCGGCCCCCATCATCTGGGAAGCCACATTTGCGGTTTCAAGAGGGGTTTGACACGCCAGAAAAGCCCGGCGAAACGCCTATGGCGCGTCAGAGGGGCGCAGGAATTTTGCGCCGCCCGCCGCCGCCCGCGCGCGCTCAGCACTTCGACCGGCGGCTGGATGCGCTGAAACACCCCGTCATCTTCGGCCAGCTGCGCCTGCAGATCGGCCAGCGGCACCGCCAGCGAAGTGCCCAGCGCCACCTGCTTGCCATCCACCTCGGCCTTGGCCGAGACCACCGACACCACGCGCGCCACGCCGTCGCGCATCGAAAAGATCGGCGCGCCCGATGATCCGAAATCGACATCGCAAGACAGAATCAGCATCCGGGGTCGCTGCCCCAACACGGTGCACACCTCTTGCAGCGAGGGCGCATCCGCCCGGTCCCGGCCATAAGACACGATGCCCACCTGCGCCCCCGTCACCGGCTGCGCCGCCGTGGCAAAGGGCTGGATCGAGGGCAGGCGGATCGGCTGATCCAGCTGCATCAGCGCGATGTCATGCGCCACCCGTTCCAGCTTTTCCTGACCGCCATAGATGAAATCCGGATGCGCGATGGCCCGGCGCACACCGCGATAGGCCTCGGCCCGGCCATTGCGCCAGCCCGCCAGAAATTCGATCTGCGATACGTCGATCCGCGCGCCGGTTTCCTTGTCGAACAGGCAATGCGCCGGCGGTCAGCACCAGATCGGGCGCGATCAGCGCCCCGGTGCAAAACCCCTTGCGCCCCAGATTGATGCGCCCGACGCCATTCCAGCCCCGGCTGTCATCGCCGGTTTCCAGCCGCCGCAGCCGCACATCCTGCGCCCCGGCCGCGCAGGGCCGCGACCAACGGCGACAGACGGCAATCGCAGCAATGATCCGCATGGCACCCTCCGTTGGCTGCACCCTTCGTGCTAGCCCCGCCTTCCGGCAGGATTGTGGCAGGCGGCGTAGCAGGGTGCCACCGGCAGACGGCGCCGCGGGCGCTACAGGCGCCCGGGGCTGCGGCCCGCCGGTCGCCCAGTCCAGCAGTTCGACCGTATGCACCACCGGCACCCCGGTGCCCGACCCGATCTGCATCATGCAGCCGATGTTGCCCGCCGCGATCACGTCCGGGGCGCCTTCGCCTCCAGCGTCTTCACCTTGCGCGCCTTCAGTTCCGCCGAAATCTCGGGCTGCATCAGGTTGTAGGTGCCGGCCGACCCGCAGCACAGATGGCTGTCGGCCGGTTCCACCACCTCGAACCCCGCGCGTTTCAGCAGGTCCTTCGGGGCCGTCTTGACCTGCTGGCCATGCTGCAGCGAACAGGCCGCGTGATAGGCGACGCGCAGCCCGCTTGGGCGCGCCTTCGGGCAGGCCGAGCTTGACCAGCAGTTCGCTGACATGTCCATGGCCATGCGCCGCCACTCGCGCCGCCTCCGCCGCCACCGGGTCGTTGCGGAACATGTGGCCGTAATCCTTCACCGTCGTGCCGCAGCCCGAGGTGTTGATCACGATGGCGTCCAGGCCCCCGGCCCGCTTTCTCCGCCATCCACGCCCGGATATTGGCCGCAGCCGAGGCATGCGCGTCGTCCGCCTTGCCCATGTGATGGGTCAGCGCCCCGCAGCAGCCCATGCCCTTTGGCCACCACCACCTCACACCCCAGCCGCCGCAGCAGGCGGATGGTCGCGTCGTTGATGTCGGTGTTCAGCGCCTTCTGCGCGCAGCCCGTCATCAGGGCCACACGCATCCGGCGCGTGCCCTGCGCGGCGAACACTCTGCGGATCGTCATTGCGGCTGACCGGCGGGATCTGCCTGGGCGCCATCGCCAGCATCGCCCGCAGCCGCGCATCGGGCATCAGGAAGGCGAAGGGCCGGCCGATCTTGGCCCCCAGCAGCGCCAGCCGGAACCGCGTCGGATGGGGGATCACCTGCGCCAGCACCCAGCGCAGGGCGCGGTCAGTGAAGGGGCGTTTATACGTCTTTTCAATGTGTTCCCGCGCATGGTCCACCAGATGCATGTAATGCACCCCGCTCGGGCAGGTGGTCATGCAGGCCAGACAGGACAGGCAGCGGTCGATGTGCTTGACGGTCTTGGCATCCGCCGGCCGGCCGCTTTCCAGCATGTCCTTGATCAGGTAGATGCGCCCGCGCGGGCTGTCCAACTCGTCGCCCAGCACCTGATAGGTCGGGCAGGTCGCGGTGCAGAACCCGCAATGCACGCAGGACCGCAGGATCTCGTTGGCCCGGGCAATGCCGCGGATCGGCCAACTGCTCGGGGGTGAAATGTCGTCTAGCATCAGGCCGAGCCGCACCCCCGTCGATGCATGAGGGACCAGGGCAAGCGCCGCGACGCCGGCCTCGCCGATCGCGCGCCGCACGGACCTGAACCGGCGCCCGCCCTCGGCCAGCCAGAGCGCCGCCGGAGGAGCGCAGCGCCACCCCGCTAGAACATGGTCCGCCCAGAACTGAGCATGCCGCGGGAGTCCCGCCGATCCCAAAGCCCAAAGGCGAACAGACCCGGGCCGACGGGCCGCCCCGGCCAGGCTCCGCCGGCCGCCAGCCCCAGCGCCGTGAGAGGCGCCGGGCAGGACCAAACCGGCAAGCAGCGAACGCTCCCGCGGGATCGGGCCCGTCATGGCGCCATCCCCCCGCGGTTCAGCAGCCGCGCGGATCGAACTGCGCGCGCAACCTGCTGCAAGGCGCCAGCGGCGGGTCGCTTCAACTCGGCAAGCCACCCGCGCCCCCCCTTCACCCGCGTCGCATGCCCCGCCGGCCCAGGCGCGTCCCCGGCCACCCATCCGCCGCCCGTCTCCCGCCCCCTCAGGTTCCCAGCAGCCAACCCGCCCCCGCCCCGTCCAGACCGCAGCATGCGCGGCCCCAGCCGCCAGCCGCCCGGGACGTCCGACGGCGTCCTCCCCACCGAAAGCCGCCACAGCCGGCCCGGTCGCTCGCCGGCAGCGGCGCCCACACCGCCGCACCCCACCAGAGCGCGCTCCCTCGGCCCGCGTCTCCCAGCCACCGCCCGAGCGCCCGCAGCGCCTGCCGAAGCGGCCCGCGCGCGATAGGCGACCGACCCCGCCATCCCCTCGACCCGCACCGCACCTCGCGCCCATCCGGTCATAGGCCGCGCCTCGAGGACGTCAAAGGGCGTGCCCAGCGCCGCCGCCAGCAGCGGCCACCGCGCCTGCGCGGCGGTCACGGCCCGTCCGGACCAGCGTCGCTTGCGCCTCGGGCGCCGGCTGCACCTTGAAGCTGACCTCGGTCAGCACCCCCAGCGTGCCCCGCGACCCGGCCATCAGCTTGACCAGATCATAGCCGGTGACATTCTTCATCACCCGCCCGCCGTTCTTGATGACCGTGCCCGTGCCATCGACAAACCGCACCCCCGATCAGGCTGTCGCGGCAGGCCCCCGCCTGCACCCGGCGCGGACCGCTGGCATTGGCCGCCACCACCCCGCCGATGGTCGACGCGCCCTCCCGCCCCAGCAGCGCGCGCAGATCCGGCGGCTCGAACGGCAGCCGCTGCCCCTCGGCCGCCAGCGCCGCCTCCACCTCGGCCAGCGGCGTTCCCGCCCCCGCGACCAGCGTCAATGCACCCGGTTCATAGAGCGAAATCCCTGAAAGCCCGCCGGTTTCCAGCGCCTCGCCCGGAACCGGCCACCCGCCCGCGCGTGCCGCCGCCGCGAATGCGCAGCGGCCCGCTGCGCCCCGCACCGCCTCCGCCAGCTCTGCTTCATCCGCAGGACGCATCGCCCTGCCCTTCATTCTGGTCTCAAATATCCTCGGGGGGGTCCGGGGGGCGGCAGCCCCCCCGGCGCTGCTCAGGCGGCGCGCCGCGCCGCCGTCACCGCCAGCGGAAACACCTTCGCGGGGTTCAGCAGCCATTTCGGGTCGAACACATCCTTGACCCGCATCTGCGCCTCCATGTCGGCCGCAGCAAACTGCACCGCCATCAGGTCGCGCTTTTCGATCCCCACGCCATGCTCGCCGGTCAGGCAGCCGCCGACCTCGACACACAGCCGCAGGATATCCGCGCCCAAGGCCTCGCATTGTTCCAGATCGCCGGGCTTGTTGGCGTCGTACAGGATCAGGGGATGCATGTTGCCATCCCCGGCGTGAAACACGTTGGCCACATCCAGCCCGTAGTCCGTCGGCTCATCTCGCCGATGCGGCGCAGCACATGCGGCAGCGACACCGGGATCGTCCCGTCCAGACACATGTAATCGTTGATCTGCCCCATCGCGCCAAAGGCCGATTTGCGGCCCAGCCAGATGTGCTTGGCCTGCTCCTCCTCCGACCGGCTCTGGCGCAGTTCCACCGGGTTGTGGCGCCGCGCGATCTGCTCATGATCAGGCGCCAACTGCTCGGCGATCTCGGCCGGCGACCCCTCGACCTCGACGATCAGCAGCGCCTCGCAGTCGGGGTAGCCGGCCTTGGCAAAAGCCTCGCAGTCGCGCGGATGCAGGGGCGGTCCATGAACTCGATCGCCACCGGCAACACGCCCGCCTTGATGATGTCGGACACACAGGCCCCCGCCACCTCGTTGCGAGTTAAAGCCCGATCAGCACCGGCCGCGCGCCCTCGGGCTTGGGCAGGATGCGCAGCACGGCTTCCGTCACCACGCCCAACTGCCCCTCGGACCCGCAGATGACGCCCAGCAGGTCCAGCCCCGCCGGGTCCATCCACGGCCCGCCGATTTCGACGACCGTGCCGTCCATCTGCACCATCGTGACGCCCAGCAGGTTGTTCGTCGTCACCCCGTATTTCAGGCAATGCGCCCCGCCGGAATTCATCGCGATATTGCCGGCAATCGCACAGGCCAGCTGGCTGGACGGATCGGGCGCGTAAAAGAACCCGTCCGCCTCCACCGCACCGGTCACGGACAGGTTGGTGCGCCCCGTCTGCACCCGGATGAAGCGGCTGGCATAGTCGGTCTCCAGCACCCCGCTCATCCGCGCGATGCCCAGGATCACACAATCCGCCGCCGGCAGCGCCCCCCCCGCCAGGGTGGTTCCCGACCCGCGCGGCACCACCGGCACCCCCATCTCGTGGCAGAGGCGCAGCACCGCCGCGACCTCGGCCGTGCGTGCGGGGCAGCACCGCGGCCAGCGGCGGGCAGCGATAGGCGGTCAGCGCGTCGCATTCATAGGCGCGCGTCTCGAACGGGTCATGGATCACCGCATCGGCGGGCAGGACTTCGCGCAGGCGGGCCACGATGCGGGCTTTGCGCGACAGGATCGAAAGGCTGGGGGCTGGCATATCCATGGCGCGCTCCGGTTTATTGGTAAAGTATTATAACCAATTTACAGATTTGGCAAAAAGCCCGCCATGAACGGGCTAGACAGGGTTATGGACCCGATCGCGATACTGCACCTGTTTTCCCCCGCCGATCTTGCCGCCATGGGCTATACCGCATTGTACTTCGTTCAGTTGCCGTATTGCTGCCGCTGTCGCCGCAG
>JAXHOJ010000009.1:0-4904 GCA_034519525.1 Gemmobacter sp.
TATCTCGATCATCGTGACCCTGCCGGGATGACCGGGTGAGGGCAGGCCAGCACCTTGGCGCCACAGTCATTCATCGAACCAGTGTTTTTTGAACCAGTGTCTTGTTTGGTGGAGCCAGGGAGGATCGAACTCCCGACCTCTTGAATGCCATTCAAGCGCTCTCCCATCTGAGCTATGACCCCACCGGGTATCGGGCTGGCCTTTGTGCCGGGCATGGGATGCCGCAGCGGCGCTGCCGATGGCGGGTCTTTAGGCCAAGTGAAAACCGGCGGCAAGGGGGAATTTGCGCCGGCGTTCCGGCCCGGCACTTCTGGCGGGGGATCGGCCTTTCCGGGCCGCTATCCGCGGCGCGGATCTGCTTTCCTTGTCACCCATCCCGGGCAGGGACATGCAAACCGCTGGCCCAAAACAGAAAGACCCGCAACAGCAATGCCCCAAAACAGAAAACCCGCGCTTGTGGCGCGGGTTTTTCCGTCATCTCGCAAAGGAGATATTTGGTGGAGCCAGGGAGGATCGAACTCCCGACCTCTTGAATGCCATTCAAGCGCTCTCCCATCTGAGCTATGACCCCACCGGGTTATCTCGGCGTTTCCGCCTTGATGCGGGCTATCTAGGGGATGCCGCGGGGGGGTGCAAGAGGCTTTTTCACCTCCCCGTGACGAATATCTGTCAGCGGCACGACAGCCGCCGACAGGCGGGATCACACATCTTCCTCGTCGCCGGCCACATCGGCCAGATCATCGAGCGAGACATTGTCGTCGGCGTCATCTTCCAGCAGATCATCATCCAGATCCGCATCATCCGGCGACGCCGGCATCCAGCAGATCGACATCCGTATCCAGATCATCGACCAGCGGATCTTCGTCCTTCTCGGGAACGCGCGAGATCACGGAGGCCGCCATCTTGCGCCGCGCGGTTTCGATATCGACAATCTCGCCCGTATAGGGGCTGACGATCGGGGTCTTGTTCAGGTCGTAGAAGCGTTTGCCGGTGGTCGGGCAGGTGCGCTTCGTACCCCATTCTTCCTTGGGCATGGTGTTTCCCTTGAAACTGGCCGTAAAGGCGGGCAGGCAGGTCCAGTAAAAGCTGGCCCATGCCATAGCTGTGAACCGCTGTCAAAACCTTTTGCAGCGGTTGCGCGTCGCGCTCATCTGTCTATTCTTTGCCCGGAAATCAAGAGCCTTTCTCATGCCGATGCTCCCTGCCGCCGGTCCCGGCCTCCCCGCCATCGAGATTACCCTGCGCCGGTCGGCCCGGGCCCGGCGCTTTTCGCTGCGGGTGTCGCGGCTGGACGGGCGGGTGACGCTGTCGGTGCCGCTGCGCGCGCGCGAGGCCGAGGCGCTGGCTTTCGCCCATGCCCAGGAGGCCTGGCTGCGCCGGGCGCTGGCTGCCGTGCCGCAGGGGCCGGCGATCCGCTGGGGGGCGGCCTTCCCGCTGGAAGGGCGGCTGCTGCAGCTGGCTGCCGGGCCGGGGCGGGTGATCCGCGTCGAGGGCGACAGCCTGCTGGTGCCGGGGGATGCCGCGCAGCTGCCGCGCAGGTTGGCGGCCTTTGTCAAGCTGCGGGCGCGTGACCGTCTGGCGGCGGCCTGTGATCGCTACGCGGCGGCGCTGGGGCGGCGCTATAGCAGCCTGGCGCTGCGCGATACGCGGTCGCGCTGGGGCAGCTGCACCCATGACGGGCGGCTGATGTATTCCTGGCGGCTGATCATGGCCCCGCCGCCGGTGCTGGATTATGTCGCCGCGCATGAGGTGGCGCATCTGGCGCAGATGAACCACTCGCCAGCCTTCTGGGCCGAGGTGGCGCGGCTGATGCCGGATTACGAACCCCATCGCCGCTGGCTCAAGGCCGAAGGTCAGGCGCTGCACGCCTGGCGGTTTGACGCGGCGGAAGACGACAGCCGCTGATCCCGGCAGGGCAGGGCTGCCGCTCTGATGACAGCCCTTGACCCGGCGGCGGTGCGGGTGTTTCGCTGCAGCCATGCTGACCGCCCGCCCCAATGATACCACCGCCGCCCATGAACGCCTGTACCGCAGCCTGCGGTCGCAGGTGATGCACGGCGAAATCGCCCCCGGCCAGGCGCTGACCCTGCGGGGTATCGGCAAACAATATGGCGTGTCGATGACCCCCGCGCGTGAGGCGGTGCGGCGGCTGGTGGCCGAAGGCGCGCTGACCCTGTCCTCCTCTGGGCGGCTGTCGACGCCCGAACTGACGCCCGACCGGATCGAGGAACTGGCCGCGATCCGCGCGCTGCTGGAACCCGAACTGGCCAGCCGCGCCTTGCCGCGCGCGCATTTCGCGCTGATCGACCGGCTGGCCGCGATCAATGCCGCCAATGCCGATGCCGTGGCGCGGCAGGATGCCGTGGCCTATATCCGCACCAATCTTGAATTTCACCGCACGCTTTACCTGCGGGCACAGGCCCCGGCGATGCTGGCGATGCTGGAAACCGTCTGGCTGCAACTGGGGCCGACCATGCGCGCGCTTTATGCCCGGCTGCGCCGCAACGAACCGCCGCAGCACCACCGCATGATTCTGGCCGCGCTGCGGGCGGGCGACGAGCCGGGCCTGCGGCTGGCGGTGCGCACCGATGTGACGCAAGGGCCTGCGCCATCTGGCCAGTTGATCGGCATCATTGCCCTTGCCCATGACGGCTGCCAGATTACATGTTCTGCGCAACCGGAGAGATGACATGACCTTTCACATCGGCGCCCAACCCGGCGAGATTGCCGAAACCGTGCTGCTGCCGGGCGATCCCTACCGCGCCCGCTGGGCCGCGCAGACCTTTCTGCAGGATGCGGTTCTGGTGAACGAGGTGCGGGGGATGCTGGGCTATACCGGCACCTGGCGTGGCCATCCGGTGACGATCCATGGCACGGGCATGGGGATGCCGTCGCTGTCGATCTATGTGAACGAGCTGATCCGGGATTATGGCGCCCAGACGCTGATCCGCATCGGCAGCGCCGGGGCGATGCAGCCACAGGTCAAGGTGCGCGATGTGGTGCTGGCCATGTCGGCCTGCACCTATGGCTCGCCTTCCCGCGCGATGTTCCGCGATCTGAACTTTGCCCCCACGGCCGATTTCGGCCTGTTGCAGGCCGCCTGGCAGGCCGGGCAGGGGCTGACCGGGCAGGGCGATGCGGCAGGTCTGCATGTCGGGCCGATCTACTCTTCGGATACATTCTATAGCGAGCGCCCCGACCATGACGAAGAGATGCGCCGCCATGGCGTGCTGTGTGTGGAAATGGAAACGGCAGAGCTTTACACGCTGGCTGCCCGCCATGGCCGCCGTGCGCTTTCGGTGCTGACGATTTCGGATCACCTGCTGACGGATGAGGCCCTGCCCGCCGATCAGCGCGAACAAAGCTTTGGCGATATGGTGGAAATCGCGCTGACGGCCGCCTTCGCATAGGGCGCGGCGCAAAAGTTTTCAGCAAAACTTTTGCAAATTCCTTGTTTCAAGGAATTTGGCCCCCCGCGATTTTCGTGCCCGGCGGCGGTGCCAGCAAGGCGCGGGCCACCTGCTCGGTCGGTTGGCCGGGGCGCAGGGGGCGGGCCGACCACAGGCGCAAAGGCTGGGGCAGGGCCACGCGCTGCGGCAATGGCGCCACCAATGTGCCCCGCGCCAGATGGCCTGCCACCAGCGTGCCATGCGCCATCAGCACGCCCGCGCCATTCGCCGCCTCTTCCACCGCCAGCGCATAAAGCGAAAACACCGGGCCGCGCGGGGTGAAGGCCTGCCCCGGCAGCGCCTGCGCCGCCCAAAGCGCCCAATCCCCCCGCCATGCGCTGTCGATCACGCAAGGCAGCTGGTGCAGATCCGCCGGGCTGGCAATCCGCGCCGCCAGCGCCGGGGCGCAGACCGGAAACAGATCATCCTGCGCCACCCATTGCCCGTGATCGCCGTAGAACAGGCTCAGATCATAGGGCGCGCGTTTCAGGTTGGGCGGCGATTCCATCGCGGTGATCGAAATCTCCACCCCCGGCATCTTTGCCCGCAGCCCCGGCATCCGCGGCGACAGCCACAGCTGCGCCAGTGCGGGCAGCGTGGCGATATGCACCACCCGGGGGGCGGCCTCGGCCCGCAGATGATGCACCGCGAGCCCCAGCGCATCGAAGGCGGCGGTGAACTCGGGCAGCACCCGCGCGCCCAGGCCCGTCAGCCGCACCCCCTTGGCCGTGCGGTCGAACAGCGCCGCCCCCAGCCGGTCTTCCAGCGCCTTCACATGTGCCGTCACCGCGCCGGGCGTCACCCCCAGCTCTGTCGCCGCTGCGGCAAAGCCGCCCAGCCGCGCGGCGGCCTCAAAGGCGCGCAGCGCGGTCATCGGCAGATCCTTGGGGCGGGGGGGCGCAACCGGCCATGATGCCTCCAATTTTTCTGACCTAGGTTTTCGACAAATCTGATTTGCGCGCCCGCCCGCGATCAAGCGCCCTATACGGAAAACAGGAGATCACCATGCCCCATCTTGCCCGCCGCCCCTGGGTTCCCGCCGGTTGCGAAACCCATGTCCAGACCCTTGCCACCCAGGTGGCCGCCCCCTCGCCTGATGTCGCCGCGCGGATCGAGGCGCTGATCGTGCAGAACAGCCGCATCCATGACGCCGAATGTTTCAACCTGAACCCGGCCACCAATGTGATGAACCCGGTGGCCGAGGCGGCGCAGGCGCGCGGTCTGGGCGCCCGCCCCTCGCTGGGCTATCCGGGCGACAAATACGAAATGGGGCTCGAGGCCATCGAGGAAATCGAGGTGATCGCCGCCGAACTGGCCGCCGAGGTCTTTGGCGCCACCCATGCCGAAATCCGGGTCGGATCGGGCGCGCTGGCCAATCTTTACGGCTTCATGGCACTGGCCAAGCCCGGCGATGCGATCATCGCGCCGCCGGGGGCGGTGGGCGGCCATCACCCA
>JAXHOJ010000011.1:0-5492 GCA_034519525.1 Gemmobacter sp.
TGCCATTACGTATTGCTTGAAAGCCGCCCAGCCCGAGCTGGACCGTGGCGTGTCGAAAGGCGTGCTGCACAAGAACACCGTGGCCCGCAAAATGTCGCGCCTCGCCGCCCGTGTGAAAACCACCAGCGCCGAAGCCTGAGTCGGTTCCACAACCGTTTGAAAAGCGCGCCGCAAGGCGCGCTTTTTTGCGTTTAACCCCGGCCGAACGCAGCAAAACGAAACCGGCGTGGCGCTTTTGCACAGGCTTCGGGATTCGCTGCGGCAAAGACCTGTCAACAGCGAAGTTCGGTTGCAGGCCCCTCTCCCGCCTTGCTAGCTTGGCCCTGCGATTCACGCCATCCTGGGGGATGACCAGAGATCACAATACCGCGATTCGGGCTGCCACCCTTCGAGCTGCCGCTGAAGGAACCGAAAAACGGTTTGAGATCAAAGGTTTGATATTAAGCGCTTCAGGCGCATCAAAGGTTTTGTTGCAAACGGCACGATCGGGAATCGCCTGATCGTGGCGGGTGCAGCTTGCCTGTTCCCCCATCTCTGGCCTGTCGCCTGCCACCCGGACAGGGGTGCGCAGCAGTGACGATGATGTGCAAGACCGGGCGGTTTACGCGCCCCAATCAGGCCTGCAATGGCGCGGAACGGGTAGAACAGAGAATGACAAACGAAACTTGGGGCGAGATTCGTGAGCAACTTCAAAAGCGTGTCGGAAAGAACAATTACACCACCTGGATCGAGCCGCTCAAACTCGTTCAGCTGACGGGTGGCGTTGCCCGCTTTGAAGTGCCCACCTCGTTCTTTGGCGACTGGGTTCTGCGCAATTATGGCGATCATATCCGCAACCACCTGAACGCCACTGGCGCCGGGGTGGATCGGGTCGAATTTGCGGTGGCCCGTGCCCCGCAGCCAACTGCGGCCCCCGCAGAAGACAAATCTGCAGACAAACCTGCTGCCAGGCCGCGCAAGGCTGCGGCAGCCAAGCCGCGCGTGTCCGAAGAAGACATGCCGGGCGCACCGCTGGATCACCGCTTCACCTTCGACAGCTTCGTGGTCGGCAAGCCGAACGAGCTGGCCCATGCCGCTGCGCGCCGCGTGGCCGAAGGCGGGCCGGTGACCTTCAACCCGCTGTTCCTCTATGGCGGCGTCGGCCTGGGCAAGACCCACCTCATGCACGCCATCGCGCATGAGCTGCAGACCCGCCAGCCGCAGCTGCGCGTGCTGTATCTGTCCGCCGAACAGTTCATGTATCGCTTCGTGCAGGCGCTGCGCGACCGTTCGGTGATGGATTTCAAGGAGCTGTTCCGCTCGGTCGATGTGCTGATGGTCGATGACGTGCAGTTCATCGCGGGCAAGGACAGCACGCAGGAAGAATTCTTCCACACCTTCAACGCGCTGGTCGATCAGAACAAGCAGATCGTGATTTCCGCCGACCGCGCCCCGGGCGAGATCAAGGATCTTGAAGAGCGGATCAAAAGCCGTCTGCAATGCGGGCTGGTCGTCGATCTGCACCCCACCGATTACGAACTGCGGCTGGGCATCCTGCAGCAGAAGGCCGAATTCTACCGCGATCAATACAAGGGGCTGACCATCGCCCCCGGTGTGCTGGAATTTCTGGCCCATCGCATCACCACCAACGTGCGCGTGCTGGAAGGCGCGCTGACCCGGCTGTTCGCCTTTGCATCGCTGGTGGGCCGGCCGATCGACATGGATCTGACGCAGGATTGTCTGGCCGATATCCTGCGCGCCTCGGATCGCAAGGTCACGGTCGAAGAGATTCAGCGCAAGGTGGCGGAACATTACAACATCCGCCTGTCCGACATGATCGGGCCCAAGCGCCTGCGCAACATCGCGCGGCCGCGTCAGGTGGCCATGTATCTGTGCAAGGCAGCTGACCAGCCGCAGTCACTGCCCGAAATCGGCCGCAGGTTTGGCAGACGCGACCATACGACGATTCATGCATGGCGTGCGCAAGGTCGAAGAGCTGATGCGCTGACCGACAGCCAGATGGCCGACGATCTTGACACTGCTGCGCCGCTGCAGGAGCTGAAACAGCTAGAGCGCGCGCTTGGCACGAGTGCGCAGACAGACTGAAACCGCTAGGTTGTCGGCCTGACGCGGCGCCTGATAACCGGTCGGTCAGGTCGTCGAGAGCGAGGGCAGCATGAAACTTCAGCATCGAACGCGGCACGCTTCTGAAAGCCGTGGGGCAGGCGCAATCGGTGGTGGAGCGGCGCAACACGATCCCGATCCTCGCCAATGTCCTGATCGAGGCTGAAGGTGCGCAGGTCAGCTTCCGCGCCACCGATCTGGATATCGAGGTGGTGGATCGTGCCCCCGCCATGGTCGAACGCGCCGGCGCCACCACGGTTTCGGCGGTGATGCTGCATGAAATCGTGCGCAAGCTGCCGGATGGCGCGCTGGTCACGCTGGCCGATGATCCGGCCGCCGGGCGGCTGACGGTGACGGCCGGCCGGTCGACCTTCAATCTGGCGACGCTGCCGAAAGAAGATTTCCCGGTCATGGCGACGTCCGAATATGCCACCAGCTTTACGGCAGCAGCCCCGGTGCTGCGGCGGCTGTTCGACAAGGCGAAGTTCGCGATTTCGACCGAAGAAACACGCTATTACCTGAACGGCGTCTATATGCATGTCGCCACCGGCGATGGCGGCCCGGTGCTGCGCTGCGTGGCCACCGATGGCCACCGTCTGGCGCGGATCGATGCGCCGCTGCCCGAAGGCGCGCAGGGGATGCCCGGCGTGATCGTGCCGCGCAAGACGGTGAACGAGCTGCGCAAGCTGCTGGATGATGACAGCGCCGAAATCGCCGTTTCGGTGTCGGAAACCAAGGTGCGCTTTGCCACGCCCGCGATCACCATGACCTCGAAGGTCATCGACGGCACCTTCCCCGATTACACGCGGGTCATCCCGTCAACAACACCCGGCGGCTGGAGGTGGATGCCAGCGATTTCGCCAAGGCGGTGGATCGCGTGGCAACCGTGTCTTCCGAACGCTCGCGCGCCGTGAAGCTCAGCCTGGATGAAGACCGGCTGGTTCTGTCGGTCAATGCCCCGGATTCGGGCGCCGCCGAAGAAGAGCTGGCGGTGGCCTATGGGGATGAAAAGCTGGAAATCGGCTTCAACGCCAAATACCTGCTGGAAATCGCCAGCCAGGTGGACCGCGAAAATGCGGTATTCCTGTTCAACTCTTCGGGCGATCCGACGCTGATGCGCGAGGGCAATGATACCTCGGCGGTCTATGTCGTGATGCCGATGCGCGTGTGAGCGCCGGGCTACGTCGCCGATGGCTTGCCATGGCGCCCCGGCACCCCGGGGATATTTGAACCAAGATGAAGAGGGCAGGGCGTGGGCGGTCTGGCTATCCTGTCGCTTGCGCTGTCGCATTTCCGCAGCCATCGCGCCGCGCGGTTGCAGTTCGATGGGCGGCCCGTGGCACTGGTTGGGGTGAACGGGGCGGGCAAAACCAATATATTGGAGGCGGTCTCTTTGCTGTCGCCGGGCCGGGGCCTGCGGCGGGCGGGCAGTGACGAGCTGGCGCAGCGGCCTGCCGCCATCGGCTGGAAGGTGGCGGCGGCGGTTTCGGGGCTGAGCGCGGCGCATGAGCTGGAAACCTGGGCCGAGCCGGGCGCCGCGCGGCAGGTGCGGATCGACGGCAAGCCGGCGCCGCAGCTGGCGCTGGCACAGATCCTGCGCATGGTCTGGCTGGTGCCCAGCGATGGACCGGCTGTGGATCGAGGCGGCCGAGGGGCGGCGGCGGTTTCTGGACCGCATGACGCTGAGCTTTGCGCCCGATCATGGCGAGGCGGTTCTGGCCTATGAAAAGGCGATGCGTGATCGCAACCGGCTGCTGAAGGATCAGGTGACGGATCCGTTCTGGTATGCGGCGCTGGAATCGCAGATGGCCAGTTCTGGCGCAGTGATATCCGCGAACCGCGCGGCGGCCGTGCTGCGGCTGGCGCGCGGCGCAAGAGGGCGCTGAGACCGCCTTTCCCGCGCGCCGATCTGACGCTGACTGGATCCGGAGGGCGACGCGATCGTGACGATCTGGCCCAGGCCCTGGCCGACAGCCGGCGGCGCGACATGGCGGCGGGGCGCACGCTGGCCGGGCCGCATCGGGCCGATCTGGCGGCGGTCTATACGGCCAAGGGGGTGGCGGCAGATCTGTGCTCCACCGGCGAGCAGAAGGCCCTGCTGATCAGCCTGATGCTGGCCAATGCCCGTGCACTGGCCAGCGATTTGGGGCGCCCGCCGATCCTGCTGCTGGACGAGGTCGCCGCGCATCTGGATGTTGGCCGCCGCGCCGCGCTTTATGAAGAGTTATGCGCATTGGGCGCGCAGGCGATCATGACCGGGACGGAACCGGGATTGTTTGACAGCCTGGGCAATCGCGGCCAGACCTTCACTGTTTCAGACCTGAACGGCCAATCCAGCATTACGGAGATCGCGGCATGACCCCAGCCCTTACCCCGCAGCGTGTGACACTCATCACCCTTGGTGTTGCCGATCTGGTGGCGGCGCGCGCCTTCTATGCCCGGCTTGGCTGGGCAGAACACAAGGAAAGCCAGCCGGGCGTCGCCTTCTTTCAGATCAACGGCCTGGCGCTGGCCCTGTTTGGCCGCGCCGATCTGGCGGCAGATCAGGGACGCCCGGGGGCCACGCTGGGCACCGGCGCGGTGACGCTGGCGCAGAATTTCGCCACCGAAGCCGAGGTGGATGCCGCTTATGCCGCAGCCCTTGCCGCCGGTGGCACGGCGCTGAAGGTGCCCGAAAAGGTATTCTGGGGCGGATATTCCGGGTATTGGGCCGATCCTGACGGCCATGTGTGGGAGGTTGCTATGAACCCCTTCTGGCCGCTTGAGGCCGATGGATCGCTGAGGTTGCCGGAATGACCGTCAGCTTCTGGCAATTGCTGGTCTATGCCGGCGGCATGGCGGCGCTTTGGGCGGTGCCCGGCCCGGTCTGGGTGGCGCTGCTGGCGCGGGCTCTGTCGGGGGGCTTTGCCGCTGCCTGGCCCTTGGCCGTGGGCGTGGCGCTGGGAGATCTGCTCTGGCCGCTGGCGGCCATTCTGGGGCTCAGCTGGATCAGCACGGTCTATGGCGATTTCCTGTCGGTTCTGCGCTGGGTGGCGGCGGGGGTGTTCCTGTTCATGGGCATTGCGCTGCTGCGCAAGAAACCGCAGGCGCCGGGCACCGACAGCCGCATGACACGGCCGGGGCTTTGGGCGGGGCTGAGCGTGGGGCTGGCGGCGGTGATCGGCAATCCGAAGGCGATCCTGTTCTATATGGGGGCGCTGCCGGGCTTTTTTGATCTGGGCCGCCTGACGGTGCTGGATGTGGTCTGCATCATCGCCATTTCCGCCTTCGTGCCGATGCTGGGCAACCTGGGCCTTGCGCTGTTTCTGGACCGCGCGCGGGCGCTGCTGTCGAGCCCGGAAAACATCCATCGGCTGAATGTCGCCTCTGGCGGGATGCTGATCTGTGTG
>JAXHOJ010000060.1:0-22061 GCA_034519525.1 Gemmobacter sp.
TTTCTCTGATCTTTCCGGCTTCCGCGCCCTGCTGCAGGGCCTGCCGCGCCCCGATGCCGTGGCACAGGCCGCCGCCCGCGACCGCAATGCCCAGCTGACCAAACCCCCCGGCGCGCTGGGACGGCTGGAGGATCTGGCGATCTGGTACGCGGGCTGGCGCGGCACCGCGCGCCCCCGCCTGGACCGGCCGCAGGTCATCGTCTTTGCGGGCAATCACGGCGTGACGGCGCGCGGGGTTTCGGCCTTTCCGGCCGAGGTGACAGCGCAGATGGTGGCCAATTTTCATGCCGGTGGGGCAGCGATCAACCAGCTGGCCCGCGCCTTCGGGGCTGAAATGGCGGTTCATGCGCTGGATCTGGATCGGCCCACCGCCGATTTCACCCAAGGCCCCGCGATGACCGAGGCAGAGTGCGTGGCGGCGCTGGCCACCGGCTGGCAGGCGGTGAACCCGGAGGCCGATCTGCTGGTGGTGGGCGAGATGGGCATCGGCAATACCACCCCCGCCGCCGCCATCGCCTGCGCCCTGTTCGGCGGCGCCCCCGGCGAATGGACAGGCCGGGGCACCGGGCTGGATGACCACGGGCTGGCGATCAAGACACAGGTGGTGGCCGAAGGTCTGGCCGCCAACCCGGGCCGTGATCCGCTGCAGGTGCTTTGCGCCCTTGGCGGGCGCGAGATTGCCGCCATGGCAGGCGCGATTGCCGCCGCACATGCGCTGCGGATTCCGGTGATTCTGGATGGCTTCATCTGCACCGCCGCAGCGGCGACGCTGGCGCGGGCAGCCGAAGGCGCGCTGGATCATTGCGTGGCGGGCCATGCCAGCGCCGAGGCCGCGCATCGGGCGCTGCTGTCGCAGCTGGGTCTGCCGCCGCTGCTGGATCTTGGGCTGCGGCTGGGCGAGGGCTCTGGCGCGGCGCTGGCCATCGCCGTGCTGAAGGCTGCGGTCGCCTGCCATTCCGGCATGGCCACCTTTGCCGAAGCCGGGGTTTCGGATGGCTGACCGGCCCGGGGGCGCTGACGAAAGCAGGGGGGGCTCGCGCCCCCGGGGTGTTTGCGAAGGCAGGGGGCGCTCGCGCCCCCTCTGGGCCTTTGGCCCATTCACCCCCTGAGGGTATTTGGGCCAAGAGGAAAGCGCAGGATTACGGTTCCGGGGCGCGATCCGGCGGGCTTGCCGCGTCCTGATCGTCCAGCAGGGCGGTGCGCATGTCATCTTCGAGCTGGCGGGCGCGGGCCACATAGGCCTCGTTCAGATGGACGGGCTGGCCCGGCTGCCACAATTCGGCCAGATCGCGCATCGCGGCGCGATCGACCTTGTAGTAAGTCTGGCTCAGCTTGGCGGCCTCGTAATCGCTGAAGCCCATGTTTTCCAGCACATAGCGCCCGGCGCGCACCGAACTGTCAAAGGTTTCGCGCACGATGTCATCCGCACCGGCGCGGAACAGCTCATAGACATGCACCCGGTCATAGGCGCGGGCGACGATATGCAGATCAGGCCGCGCCTTGCGCGCGAATTCGACGATGCGCAGCGCATTGGCGCGATCATCCACCGCCACCACCAGAACCTTGGCCTCGGCAATGCCTGCCGCCTGCAGCAGATCGGGCCGCGACGGATCGCCATAGAACCCCTTGATGCCAAAGCGGCGCAGCCGTTCCACGGCCGCCGCATCGGCATCCAGCACCACGGTACGCAGCCCGGCGGAACGGGTCATCCGGTGCACCACCTGCCCAAAGCGCCCGATCCCCGCGATGATGACCGGGCCCTTCTGGCTCGATGGTGTCGAGGGGCGCCAGCGGGGTGCGGTCGCGGCGCATCGGCGTGGCGACAGCCGCTCATACAGCAAGGAACAGAACCGGCGTCAGCAGCATCGACAGGCTGATGACCAGCAGCGCCCGCTGCGCGATGGCCTTGCGGCAGGGCGCCCTGCGGCTCACCGCGACGCGACAGCAGGGCGAACCCGAACTCGCTGCGCCTGCGCCAGCGGCAGGGCGAACAGGCACCCGGTCGCGCCCCTCGGATGCGGAACGGCAAGCCCTGCGCAGTACAGCACCTGCTCCTTGTCACCGCGATCAGGTCCAGCCGTCGCTGAGGGGATGGTCACAGGGCCTGCGCGGCAAACAGCACGCCAACATCGATGCCCATGCCGACGGTCATGAAGAACAGGCCCAGCAAGATGCCCTTGAAGGGCTGGATGTCGGCACTCGATCTGGTGGCGGAACTTCGAGTTTACCAGCACCACCCCCGCGATAAAGGTGCCAAGCGCCGGCGACAGGCCCACCAGCATCATCAGAAAGGCGATGCCGATCACCATCAGAAGCGAGATGAAGGTGCCCATTTCCGGCAGGCGCGACGCATGGACAAAGCGGAACACCGGCCGCGTCAGAAAATGCCCGACCGCCACAATCGCCGCCACGATGCCCAGTGTCAGCAGCGTGGTAGCCCAGTCCGGCAGAACAAAAGATCAATCGGCGTATGCAGCGGCTCGGCGGCGCCCTTTTCCGATGCGGAACATTCGACAGGGGGGGGGCAACGCGGCTGGCCAGCAGCGGGATCAGCGCCAGCATCGGGACCACGGCGATGTCCTGGGTCAGCAGCGACCATGAAAACGCCGACCGCCCGCCCTTCGTGCGCATCAGCCTCTTTTCTGTCAGGGTCTGCAACACGATGGCGGTGGATGACAGCGCCAGCAGCAAGCCCAGCGGCAATCGCCTGACCCAACGGCAATGGATTCGCCGAATGTCATGCAGCGCCACCGTGATCAGTGCGCCGGCCGCTGTCAGCACCACCTGCAGCCCGCCCAGCCCCAGCAGCCGGTGGCGCATATCCCACAGCGTGCGCGGCTCCAGCTCCAGCCCGATCAGGAACAGCAGCATGACCACGCCGAATTCGGCAAAATGCTGCAGATCATGGCTTTCCGATCCCGCCAGCCCCAGCGCAGGCCCGATCAGCAGCCCGGCCGCCAGATAGCCGATGACAGAACCCAGCCCCAGCCGCACCGTCAGCGGCACCAGCAGCACGGCGGCGGCAAGATAGAAACTGGCTTGAAGCAGAAGGCTTTCCATAGGCCCTTATCCGCCGGGCCTGTCGGCATGGCAACGGCCTTGGCGGGCGAAAATCAGCCCTGTGGCAGGGCAAGCGTCAACATGCGGCTGCCCTTCTTGTAGCGCAATTCGCTGTCGGTGATCGCGGCGACGGTGCCCCCATCAACCCGGTCTCCGACATTGACCTTGCGATATTGCCCGTTCGAGGTGCGGATCAGCGCATAGCGTTTGGCAGGCGTGCCATAGACCCCGATCAGATTGGTTTTCCGCAGGTCGATGGCATTCACATAAGTGGCATTCTTGGCAACCGAGGCGCTGCTGGGGATGCGCGGGGCCTTGGCGGCTGCGGCGACATCCGGCTCTTCATCCTCGCCGGGAACGGCGGTGCGGGCGGTGCGCTGCGGCTCTTCCTTCGGGGGGGGCGCCGGGGCGGCGGCGGCCTCGGCCACGGGCGGCGGTGCCAGGGTTGCGGCGGCAGCGGCGGCCACGGCGGCCTCTACCGCGCGGTCAAAGCCGCGGGGGCGCTGCGGCGGCTTGCGTGAAATGGCCACGGCCAGCGGGCTGACAGGTTCTGCAGCGGCTTTTGCGGCGGCTTCTGCGGCGGCGGCCTCTGCGGCAGCCAGTTCTTCGGCGGCAGCCGCCGCCGCGATCGAGGCGGCCTCGGCCACCCGGCGCGCCTCGTCATCCAGCCTGCGCTGTTCGGCGGCGGCGATGATGGCCGCAGGCCGGGCGCGGGGGCGATAGCCGGCCAGCGGGTTTTCGACAATGGCGGGGGCAATGGCGCCTTCATCCGGCTGCGGCACCAGATCTGCGGGCCGCGCCTGCGGCCGCGCGGCCTCCAGCGCCGGGTCGGGCGTGGGGATCTCGGCGGCGGGCTGGGTGGTCGCGTCGGGCAGAGGGGCACCGGGCAGGGGGGCACCGGGCAGGGGAACCGGGGCAAGCGCGGCAATGGCGGCAGGCCGGGCGGGCGGCACCACCGGCGGGGCGCCTGCCACCAGGCGATAGCCTTCGGGCGTCACGATGCCTGCGGCGGTGGGTTTGATAAGCCCAGCCGCATCAAACTCATAGCTGGTGCCAAAGGGCGGCGGTACGGGGGCGGCCTGCGGCAGGGTATCGGCGCCCGTCTGCGGCAGATCCAGCGCCTGCGCATCGGCGGCAGGCGGCGCGCTGTCCATGGTCGACAGGATGATCTCATCCTGCACCGCAGGCAGCAGCGCCGGTGCCAGCGCGGCATCTGCGGCAGGTGGCAGCGCGGGCACGGCCTCTGGCACAGCCTCCGTCGCAGGCTCTGCCGCAACCGTCACATCCTCGGGGGCGATGCCATCGGCGGCAGCCTCGTCTTCGGGGCTGGGCGCTGGAAGACTGGCCGGGTTGCTGGCCGGAACACCGGCGGCATCGGCGGCGGGCAGGGCCGCATCCGGCGCAGGCTCTGCCGCCACCACCGGCACTTCGGGCGTATCGCTGCCCCGCGCCAGATAGAACGACGACCAAGCCGCAATCACCGCCAGAATCAGCAGCAGCACCACCGTCAGCGCCAGCCCCAGATATCTGGGCTTGCCCCGCGCGGCCGGGCGTGCCTTGGGCCGGAACGGCGTCGTGCCCGTGGGCGGCGGTGCAACAAGCGTTTCCGCCGCTGCGGCTGGTGTCGGGATCTGCATCTGCGCGGCGGTGGGCTGTGCTGCGGCAGGGCGTGCTGCGGCGGCCACCACCGGCGGCGCGGTCAGCGGAGGGTTGATCTGCGGCGCCGTCGGTGCGGGCGCGGCAGGCTTTACCTTGCGGCCGCCGAAACCCGGAATGGTCGGCGCCGTGATCTGTGCACCCTTGCCGGGTTTCGCGGCGGGTTTGGTGCCAGAGGCGGGCTTTCCGGCCGGTTTCGGCGTCGCGGCCAGTTGTGCGGCGCGGCGGGCCAATGCCGAAGGCATCGGCGGCGCGGCCCGCATCACCGGGGGCGGGGCGGGGTCCGTCTCGTCATCCTCTGCGCCGGGAAAGGCGAAAACCTCATCCTCGTAAGGATCATTGTCGGTCTCGTGCGAGGCATCGTATTTGCGCGGCGCCGGGGCCGAGGGCGACAGGCGCGGCGCCGTCAACGGGGCCGAGGGGGCCTTGCGTGGCGGCGGCAGCGGCGGCACGCCCGGATGTTCTGCCGGGCTGCGACGCGAGGCAAAAGTGCCCGCCAAAGAGGCGGCGACGCCCACCGGCGGAATGACCTCTGGCCCCGGCGCGCGCAGCGGCTGCGGCACGGGGCTGTTCGGAACGGGGCTGTTGTCGTCATCCTCGGGCGCAGGGGCCATCGCCGCCACGCTGGCGGCCTGCATGAAATCATCTGGCTGATCGGCATCCGGAAATTCCGGCAGCTCCAGCGGCGCAGCCTCGGGCAGCTCTGACGGTGCGGCCGGGGTTTCTTCGGGCGCAACCGGGACCGGCATTTCCAGGGGCAGATCCGGCGCAGGCTCTTCGGGCCAATCCGGCGCCGGCAGATCTGGCTGCGGGATTTCCGGCTCGGCCTCGGGTTCGGGTTCCGGCAGTTCCGGCGCAGGCTCCACCGGCTGCGGATCTTCCGGCTGCGGCATATCCGGTTCAGGAAGATCCGGTTCAGGAAGATCCGGCTCTGGCAGGTCACTTTCCGGCAGATCCTGCTCTGTCAGATCGGCCTCCAGATCGGCTGCGGCCACCCCATCATCCGCCAGCGGCAGATCAGGCTCGGCCAGTTCCAGGCTGGTCACATCTTCCCCGAACTCATCCTCTGCTACCCATTCCGGCTCCGGCACGGTCTCGGCTTCCGGCGCGGCAAACAGGCCCGCCGCCAAAGCCTCGGCCCGGCTGATGACCGTGACCGGCATCGCATCGCGTTCCACCAGATCGCCGTCTTCCAGCAGCCCGGCGGCGGTTTCGGTCGGGCCGAACCACGGCTCGCCTGCAAACTGATGCGGATCGGGCACCGCCACGCAGGACACCGGGTTCAACCGGAAACTGGCGGCGAAATCCTCGGCCTCTTGCACGGTTTCGCGGGCAACCACGGCCAGCTGCACCTCTGGCCCTTCGCCCGACCAGTCGAACAGCAGCTCGTCCACCTCATAGGGGGTGCGGCCTTCCAGCGCGGCGCGGATCTGCAGATCGCGCTCTGCGTCGCCCGGCCCGGGGGCGGTGACGGTCAGATACAGAACCTGCGAATTGGGGATCACCAGCTTGGTGGCCACACCATGCGGTTCAAGGCCAAGCGCCGATCGGCGCAGATAGCTCATCGCTTCGCCCAGATCGGGCGTGTCGAGCGGCGTGGCGCCGACCTCCATCCAGCCATGGGCTGTGCGATGCAGCAGGCCCAGACTGTCTTCGGTGAAGTATAGGGCGAAATTCGGTTTCATTGCCTAGGTCTAGCACGGCTTGGGGCGGCTCGGGGAGTCGGCCGCGCGGCACGCGACCGTCACTATAGCAGCTTTCCGCCGAATGAAAGAAAAACACCCGTCATCTCGCCAAGGAAGCAGATATTGCCTGCGTCAGAGTTTCGAATTGTTGCACATTGTCAAGGAGACCAGCGATATGCGCATCCTCAGCACGCTTGCCCTCGCCGCCGCTTTCGGCGCTGCCGCCCTGGTGGCCCCTGTCGCGGCGCTGGCCGGGCAGATCACTGTCACCGGCGAAGGCCGGATTCAGGCCGCGCCCGATATGGCGACCATCACCCTGGGCGTCACCACCCAGGGCCCCACCGCAGCCGAGGCGATGGCCGCCAACAGCGCCGAACTCGCCAAGGTGATGGACCGGCTGAAAACCTCGGGGATCGAGGCGCGCGACATGCAGACCACCGGCCTGTCGCTTTATCCCGAATGGCGGCAGTCGGCGGATGGGCAAAGCCAGCAGATCGGCGGCTATACCGCATCGAACACCCTGACCCTGCGCATCCGCGCGCTGGATACCCTGGGCGGTGTGCTGGATTCGGCGATTCAGGACGGGGCGAATACGCTGAACGGTGTGGAATTCGGCCTGTCCAACCCGCGCCCCGCCGAGGATGAGGCGCGCAAGCTCGCCGTGGCGGATGCCAAGGCGCGGGCCGAACTGCTGGCCGCAGCAGCCGGGGTGCAGCTGGGCGAGATCGAATCGATCAGCGAGGCCGGCGCCATGAGCGATCCGCGCCCGATGATGCGCATGTCGGCCGAAGCGGCCGGCGCTCCGCCGGTGGCCGGTGGTGAAATCGCCACTATCGCGGCTGTCACGATTTCGTGGGATATCAAAGAGTAAGGCAAAGGGGCCGGGAAAACCCGGCCCCTTTTTCTTCTGACGGCCCGTTCTTCTGGCGGCCCGTTCTTCTGGTGTCGCAGCGTCAGGCCGTGGCTTTGGCCAGCGCCTGATCCAGATCCGCGATGATATCCGCCGCATCTTCGATCCCGATCGACAGGCGCACCACATTCGGCGCCGCACCGGCGCGCACCTGCGCCGCCTCGTCCAGCTGGCGGTGGGTGGTCGATGCCGGATGAATGATGAGCGAGCGGGTATCGCCCAGATTGGCCACATGGCTGAACAGGGTCAGGTTGTCGACCAGCTTCACGCAGGCCTCATAGCCGCCCTTCACGCCAAAAGTGAACAGCGCGCCGGCGCCTTTCGGCACGATCCGCGCCACGCGGTCATGGTAAGGCGAAGAGGCCAGCCCCGGCCAGGTGACGAAATCCACCCGCGGATCGGCCTCCAGCCATTCGGCAACCGCTTTCGCGTTTTCCACATGTCGCTGCATCCGCAGGCCCAGGGTTTCGATCCCCATCAGCGTGTAATGCGCGCCCTGCGGGTTCATCGTCATGCCCAGATCGCGCAGGCCGACGGCGATGGAATGGAAGGTAAAGGCCATGCCCCCCAGCGCCGCATGGAAGTTCAGCCCGTGATAGGCCGGTTCGGGGGCTGCCAGCGAGGGGAACTTGCCACTGGCCGACCAGTCGAAGGTGCCCGAATCCACCACCACACCGCCGGTCACGGTGCCATTGCCGGTCAGGTATTTGGTGGCCGAATGAACAACAAGCGTGGCGCCATGTTCGATCGGTTTGCACAGATAGGGCGTGGCGGTCGTGTTATCCACGATCAGCGGCAGGCCAACCGCGTTCGCCACGGCGGAAACCGCGTCCAGATCGGTGATATAGCCGCCCGGATTGGCGATGGTTTCACAGAAGATCGCGCGGGTGTCATCATCCACCGCCGCTTTCAGCGCGTCCAGATCATCGAAATCCACGAATTTGGCCGACCAGCCGAACTTCCTGATCGTATTGGAAAATTGCTGGATCGTGCCGCCATAGAGCCGGGTCGAGGCCACCACGTTGCAGCCGGGCTGCATCAGCGGGAACAGCGCCATGATCTGCGCCGCATGGCCCGAAGAACAGCAGACCGCGCCCGCGCCGCCCTCCAGCGCCGCCACCCGTTCGGCCAGCGCCGAAATGGTGGGGTTGGTCAGGCGGGAATAGATGTAACCCACTTCCTGCAGGTTGAACAGCTTGGCGGCGTGATCGGCATCGCGGAAGACATAGGCGGTGGTCTGGTAGATCGGCACCTGCCGCGCGCCGGTCGCCGGATCGGGCTTGGCACCGGCATGGATGGCCAGCGTGTCAAAGCCAAGGGGTTTGTCGGTCATGGGTCTCTCCTCCCGCATGGTTGCGGCGCGAAGGTAGGGGAGGCGGGACCAGGGGGCAATGGGCTGCGCGCCGCCCCTCACCCCAACCCTCTCCCCCTGGGGGAGAGGGGGCGCGTCGCGTGGGGTGGGGGCTGCAGAGCAACATCCCCTCTCCCCCCCGGGGGAGAGGGCAGGGTGAGGGGGCGCGTCGCGCGGGGTGGGGGCTGCAGAGCAACATCCCCTCTCCCCCCGGGGGAGAGGGCAGGGTGAGGGGGCGGCACGACCGGGGTGAGGTGCGATCAGGCGCGCAGATCCTTGGGGCTGCCCATCACCACATAGGTGGTCAGCCGGTCCACCTGCGGCAGGGCGCCCAATATCTCGGTGTGGAAATGCTTGTAATCCACCAGATCTGCCGCTTCGATCCGCAGCAGATATTCCACCGTGCCGGTGATGTTGTGACATTCCACCACCTGCGGCGCGCGGGAAACGGCGCGTTCGAACGCCTCTTGCGCGGCCTTGGTATGGGCGTTCAGCCCGACGGTGATATAGGCGATGAACCCCGCCCCCACCTTCGCCGGGTCGATGACCGCGCGGTATCCCTTGATGACGCCGCTGCGCTCCAGCTCCTGCACCCGGCGCAGACAGGCCGAGGGCGACAGGCCCACCCGTTCGGCCAGCGCCAGATTGGGCAGCCGCCCCTCTTGCGCCAGAACCTGCAATATCTTCTGGTCTGTGCGATCCATCTTCGTCATTTGTTGTGAAATGTGATCCAGTATTGCAATGATTGCAACCTTTCGCAGCGCAGTTTCGGCAAGGATCGCGCCATGATGACCCAAGATATGCTGTTTGCCCTTGTGGGCTTTGCCTTCGTCACCTCGGTCACGCCGGGGCCAAACAACCTGATGCTGATGGCCTCGGGGGCCAATTTCGGCTTTGTGCGCAGTCTGCCGCATATGCTGGGCATCGGGATTGGTTTCATGGCCATGTGCTTTCTGGTGGGGCTGGGACTGGCGGGGGTGATTTTCGCGCTGCCGGTGGCAGAGCTGGGGCTGAAGGTTGTGTCCTGCCTTTACATGTTGTGGCTGGCGGCAAAGATCGCGCGATCCGCCCCGCCGAAGGCAGGCGCTGCGAAGGGGCGGCCGATGACATTCTGGCAGGCGGCGGCTTTTCAATGGGTTAACCCGAAGGCCTGGGCCATGGCGCTGAGCGCGACCGCGATCTATGCGCCGGATCGCAGCCTCTGGGCGCTGGCGCTGGTGGCGCTGGTTTTCGGGGCGGTGAACCTGCCTTCGGTCAGCGTCTGGACGCTGGTGGGGCAGGGGCTGCGGCGCTGGCTGGCCGATCCGGCGCGGCTGCGTGCCTTCAACTGGACTATGGCGGGGCTGCTGGTGCTGTCACTGTGGCCGGTGCTGCAGATGTGATCTAGCGGAACCAGAAACCGTTCTTTTTCAGCTGGTTGCGGATCGCCTGTTCCTTGCGCGGCAGGTTGGCCCGATCAAACAGCGCCCGGGCCTGATGACCCTTGCCCTGATAGACCAGCTTGCGGAAGGGTTCATGTTCCTTCAGCACCTGCTTGACCTTGCGGGGGGCGCAGACCGCCTCCAGCACCTCGACCGCGCGGTCGCTTTCGCGGGCGTAGAGCAGCGAGAGGCTGCGGTAATGGCAGGTCACATCACCATCCAGCCCCGACAGCGCGGGGCCGGGCCGTCCGCCGCCAAGGGAATGGATGACAAGCGGCAGGGCGATCTGATCCAGCCAGGGGTCAAGTGTCTGTAATTCAAGCTCTTTCGGCGGGTCGTCGTGGATGCTGCGCGCCATCTGCAGAAAGCGCGTGCCGAAGGTGCGGGGGCTTTGATGAAAGAACCAGCCCGCGTTGAAATACAGATAGCGGCGCCAGTATTCGTCGGGCTGCGACAGATCGAGCGAGCTTGCGAAATCCAGCCCGAAGCGGGTGTAAAGCGATTGCCAGATCGCGCCATAGCCGGGGCCGTAAAGTTCGGTCTGCGGCCAGGTGCCCTCGCGCCGCATCGAGGCGGAAGGCTTTGAAAAATCAAAGGGAATCTGCGACAGATCGCCGGTTATCAGCGTGTCGGTATCCAGAAACAGGAAAGGCGCATCGGGCAGGATGGCCAAGGCCTCGATCTTGTTGCCATAGGGGTAGGCGGCGCCGAAGGCCCGGCTGTCAAAGGGCAGGATTTCGGCGCCCAGATCGGCCAGAAGCGCGCGGGTGGCGGGATCGGTCAGCCGCGGGTCAGCGGGCCAGAGCGGGCCGGGCTGCGGTTCAGCCAGGATCAGGCGGCCCGCAAATCCGGGGCTGGCGTGGCGCAGCGAGGCGGCCAGAGCCACCGCTTCGGCGGCAAGGCGGCCCGATTGCACCACGGCAAGCAGGTTGAAATTCTGCGCAAGATCGGCCGGATGTGTCATGATCGCCCTGTTCCCTGCCGCCACTATAGCTGCGCGGGGCAGGGGATGCAGCGATTTTATGGGAGGAATTTCAGAATGTTGCGCCAAGCTCTCTGTCTTGTGCTGCTGGCCCTTCCGGCCAGCGCGCAGAATTTCACCACCGCCGCCGAAGTGAAGCCGATCCTGCAGGCGACGAAGGCGAACTGGATCGCGGTTCGCGAATGGAACGGGCAGGATCTGATCTATTTCACCCATCTGGAAAGCTGGCGCTGCGGGCTGGCCGAGCTGCGCTATGGGGTGAATGGCGGGGTGCCGGAGGTGTGGAAGATGGACCCCTGTTTCGAAGGCACGGCGCAGCCCAATGCCATTGGCGCTGACCGTATGCCCTATGTGGCGCTGCCGCCGGGATCGGTGCAGCGGGTGGAAATCATGCTGATCTTCGACGATGGCAGCACCGACAGCGCCGGGTTTGACCGGGCTGCGGTGCTGATGCCGGGATAGCTGGCCAGCGTCCTGCCGCTGTCGGGTTTGCGTCGGGCCTGCGTCCCGACAGCGGCGGGCGGGTCAGGCGCGGGGGGTGAAGCGCAGGCTGAGGCAGGACATGCCGCCATCCAGCTTGGCACATTCGCTGTTGCCGATCTCGCGCAGGGCATAGCCCGCCGTCAGCAGCCGGTCGCGGGTGCGGGGGAAACCTGCGGGCATCAGCACCAGATCGTTGAAGCGGATGGTATTGGCGGCGGCCTCTTCGCCCTCGGCCACGTCGATCAGGCGGTAGCCCTTGAAGCAGCCTGAATCCGACAGGCGCCGGGTGGAGAGGATGGTTTCGGCATCGAGCAGCGAACAGTCGGTCTTGAAATGCAGCACGCCGGGGGGCGTATGCACCTCGCGCACCACCTCGCCCCAATCGGCGGTGAGGGCGGCGAGTTCGGCAATGCCTGCGGCATTGGTGCGGGCAGAGCGGCCGACGAGGATTTCGGTTTCGGTCATCAGGATATCGCCGCCTTCGATGAAGCTGTCTGCGCCGGTGATGTGGCGGATGTCGCCATAAAGCGCGGCCAGATGCGGCGCCATTTCCGCCGCCTCGCCCAGACGCGACGGCGCGCCGGGGCGCATGATGACGGCACCGGAGGGCAGGCAGAGCGCGGTATCTTCGACAAAGACGGAATCGGGATAGGCCTCCAGCGCGTCAAGCTCGATCACCGTGGCGCCGGTGTCGCGCAGGGTGGTGATGTAATCGGCGTGATGGGCCTGCATCAGCGCCAGATCGGGATTGCCGGTATCCACCGCGCGCAGACCTGCGGTGATCGAGGCGGCGGGTTTGCGGGTGATGGCATGGGTGAAGCGGAACGACCGTTCGGACATGGCGGATCTCCTTTGCCCGATGTGATAGCGGCTGTGGCGGGGCAGCGATAGCCTGCGGGCGACGGGCAGTGGCGTGGTCGCGCCCTGCGCGGGGGGATACAGGGCAGGGGCAGGGCCTTGTCGCGGCGGGGGCAAGGCGGTAGCACGGGGGCATGAGCGATATTCCTTCCGTGCGTGGCACGCTGACCCCGAACCGGCCGCTGGCCGATCTGACATGGCTGCGTGTGGGCGGCCCGGCCGACTGGCTGTTTCAGCCCGCCGACGAGGCCGATCTGTGCGATTTCCTGCGCGGCCTGCCTGCCGATGTGGCGGTGTTTCCGATGGGCGTGGGATCCAACCTGATCGTGCGCGATGGCGGCCTGCGGGCGGTGGTGATCCGGCTGGGGCGCGGCTTCAACGGGATCGAGGTGCAGGGCGACCGGGTGGTGGCGGGGGCGGCGGCGCTGGATGCCCATGTGGCGCGCAAGGCCGCCGAGGCGGGGCTGGACCTGACATTTCTGCGCACCATTCCGGGCAGCATCGGCGGGGCGGTGCGGATGAATGCGGGCTGTTACGGCAGCTATGTGGCCGATGTGCTGGAAGAGGTGCGGATCGTCACGCGGCAGGGCCGGGTGGAAACCCTGCCGGTGGCGGCGCTGAACCTGCGCTATCGCCAATCCGATCTGCCGGAAGGTGCGGTGGTGGTTTCGGCCAGCTTCCGCGCGCCTGCGGGCGACCCTGCGGCGCTGGCGGCGCGGATGGCGGATCAGCTGGCAAAGCGCGATGCCAGCCAGCCGACCAAGGACCGTTCGGCCGGATCGACCTTCCGCAATCCGGTGGGCCATTCTTCCACCGGGCGGGCGGATGACACGCATGAATTGAAGGCCTGGAAGGTGATCGATGATGCCGGGATGCGCGGCGCCCGCATCGGTGGCGCGCAGATGAGCGAGATGCATTCCAACTTTCTGATCAACGCCGGTGGCGCAACGGCCGCAGATCTTGAAGGATTGGGCGAAGAGGTGCGAAAAAAGGTTTTCCAAAACAGCGGCATCACGCTAGAGTGGGAAATCATGCGGGTCGGCGAACCGGGCCCGCAATATAAAGAATAACGGGGCAAAGACCCCGATGAGGCAGTATAATGGCGGGCAAGTCGAGCAGGACGGGCCCCCGTATAGCAGTTTTGATGGGTGGGCTTTCCGCAGAGCGGGAGGTTTCGCTGTCTTCAGGGCGCGAATGCGCCAATGCGCTGCGGGACGCAGGATATGAGGTGATCGAGGTCGATGCGGGCCCCGACCTGCCTGCACGGCTGGCGGAAATCAAACCCGATGCGGTGTTCAACGCCCTGCATGGTCGCTGGGGCGAGGATGGCTGTGTGCAGGGCATCCTGGAATGGCTGCGCATCCCCTATTCTCATTCCGGTGTGCTGGCCTCGGCGCTGGCGATGGACAAGCAGCGCACCAAGGAGGTCTTTCGCGCGGCGGGCCTGCCGGTGGTGGACAGCGTTCTGGCATCGCGCGACGAGGTGCGGTCGCGCCATGTTCTGCCCGCGCCCTATGTGGTGAAGCCCAATAACGAGGGGTCTTCGGTCGGCGTCTATATCGTGCATGAAGCGGCCAACAGCCCGCCGCAGCTGTCGGATGACATGCCGGATGTGGTGATGGTGGAAACCTATGCGCCGGGCCGCGAGCTGACGACGGCGGTGATGGCCGATGCCGATGGCAACCTGCGGGCGCTGGCGGTGACCGATATCATCACCGCCGGCTGGTATGATTACGACGCGAAATACAAACCCGGCGGGTCACGCCATGTGGTGCCCGGCCAATCTGCCCGGCGGAGATCGAGGCCGCCTGCCTGGATTACGCGATGCGCGCCCATCGGGCGCTGGGCTGCCGCGGGCTCAGCCGCACCGATTTCCGCTGGGATGAGGCGCGCGGGCTGGCCGGGCTGATCCTGCTGGAAACCAACACCCAGCCGGGCATGACGCCCACCTCGCTGGCGCCCGAACAGGCGGCGCATTGCGGGATCAGCTTTCCCGATCTTTGCGCCTGGATCGTGGAGGATGCCTCATGCGACCGCTGATGCGCGCGAGCCGCCGCCATCGCACGCCGCCGCCGATCCCGCGCCGTCGCGCTGGGCCTACCGCATGCAGCGCGTTGGTGCTGACGCGCTGGGTTATCGGATGCGGCTGTGGCTGCGCCGCTGGGCCGTGCTGGTGCTGGTGGGGTTGCTGCGTGGCTGATCGCTTGCGCTGGATCGTCGCGCTGGGCAATGCCGAGCGCGCGCTGGTGCTGGTGGCCAGGTGGCCGACCATGCGCAGACATCGAGACCCGCGGCCGGAATTTCATGGTCGGGGCGCTGGCGATCGACGGGGCCATCGCCGACGCTGGCCGAGGCGATCCGCGCGATGCTGGCCGCTGAACCTGCCGATTTCGTCGTTTCGATCTGGATCTTGACGGTGCGCGCGACTGATCGGCACGCTGGATGCGGTGGGAAAGGTCGACGGTCAAGGTGCGTGACCGGGCGGCGTGCTTGCAGGTGGTCGGTGACGCGAGCGCGATGCCCGTGGCTGCTGTGGCGCCACGCGACGGGCTGATCTGCTGGATCGACGCCGAGGGCATGCGCGGTGGCGCGCTGCCGAGCCGCGCGCCGACCGGCCGGACCTGCCGCTGATCGCAGGCGAGGGCGCCGACGGCCATGCTCGCGCCGAGGCGCTGGCGCTGATGGCGGCCGCAGAGCCCGCTGCCGCCGCGCGCTGCGCGGGCTGGAACGCATGGGCGAGCGGCGCTGGGATATCGTGCTGGACCGGAACCAGCGCATCCTGCTGCCCGCCAAGGAACCCGTCCGGGCGCTGGAACGCCTTCTGGCGCTGGACAAGGCGGAAGACCTGTTGAAACGCGATATTGCCGACTGTGGATCTGCGCCATGCCGCTGCGGCCGACCATGCGACTGGCACCCAGACGCCCTGCGTGAAGTTGCGCCGCGCCCAAGGCATTGAGACCGTGGAGAACGCCACTATGACCGATCTTTATCAATCCCAGCGTGCCATGCGAAATATGCGCCGCGCCGCCATGCAGAGCGGCGTCGTGGCCATTCTTGATGTGGGATCTTCGCAAAATAGCCTGTCTTGTCCTGCGTTTCGACGGTCCTGAACGTCGGCGCGAGACAGATGGGGTCGGCTCGATGGCGGGGCAATCGCAGTTCCGCGTGATCGGGGCGGCCACCACCCGCTCGCGCGGGGTGCGCTTTGGCGAAATCCATGCGATGACCGAAACCGAACGCGCCATCCGCACCGCGGTGCAGGCGGCGCAGAAGATGGCCAATGTGCGGGTCGATCACGTCATCGCCTGTTTTTCCGGGGCGGAGCCGCGCAGCTATGGGCTGGCGGGCGATCTGGAGCTGCAGGACAGCGTGGTGACGGAACAGGACGTGGCGCGCGTGCTGGCGGCCTGCGACGTGCCCGATATCGGGCAGGGCCGCGAGGTGCTGCATGCCCAGCCGGTGAATTTCGCGCTGGATCACCGCTCGGGCCTGGGCGATCCGCGCGGGCAGATCGGGCACCGGCTGGCCTGCGACATGCACCTTCTGTCGGTGGATGCCAGCGTGGTGCAGAACCTGCTCTACTGCATCAACCGCTGCGATCTGGAACTGGCGGGGATTGCCTCCTCGGCCTATGTGTCGGGCATTTCCAGCGCTGGTGGAAGATGAGCAGGAACTGGGCGCGGCCTGTATCGACATGGGCGGCGGGTCGACCGGGATTTCGATCTTCATCAAGAAACACATGATCTATGCGGATTGCGTGCGGATGGGCGGCGATCATGTCACCTCGGACATCTCCAAGGGGTTGCAGGTGCCGCTGGCGGTGGCCGAGCGGATCAAGACCAAGCATGGCGGCGTGCACGCCACCGGCATGGATGACCGCGAGATGATCGAGATCGGCGGCGATAGCGGCGACTGGGAAAAGGACCGCCGTCAGGTCAGCCGGACCGAGCTGATCGGCATCATGCGCCCGCGGGTCGAAGAGATTCTGGAAGAAGTGCGCGTTCCGTGCTGGATGCGGCCGGGTTTGAACACCTGCCCAGCCAGCAGATCGTGCTGACGGGCGGCGGCAGCCAGATTCCGGGGCTGGACGGGCTGGCTTCGCGGATTCTGGGGCAAAGGGTGCGGCTGGGCCGCCCGCTGCGCGTGCAGGGCCTGCCGCAGGCGGCCACCGGACCTGCGTTTTCCTCCGCGGTCGGGCTGTGCCTGTTTGCCGCCCATCCGCAGGATGAATGGTGGGATTTCGACATTCCGGCCGAACGCTATCCGGCGCGGTCGCTGAAACGGGCCATCAAATGGTTCAAGGACAACTGGTAGACCCGCATACATCGCGGCGTCAGATGCGCGAAATCCCGCTGAGATAAGTGGCGATATATCCGCCCATATTTTGTGCGATATTGCGCGGTTTTTGGGTGACGCCGACCGTGTCTGTGGATAGAATCGAGGATAACACAGATGTCACGGGCTCGGGACAGGTGCGTGAAAGACATCTGAAACGGACGAAGCGACATGGCGGCGCCCACAATAAGAACAGGCGGATTGGCAATGGCACTTAATCTCTCGATGACTTCCCAGGGCGAAGAGCTGAAGCCCCGCATCACCGTTTTCGGTGTGGGCGGCGCGGGCGGCAATGCGGTCAACAACATGATCGAAAAGCAGCTTGATGGCGTGGAATTCGTCGTGGCCAATACCGATGCGCAGGCGCTGCAGCAAAGCCGCGCGCTGGCCAAGATCCAGATGGGGCCGAAGGTGACCGAGGGTCTGGGCGCCGGGGCGCGCCCGTCTGTCGGTGCCGCCGCTGCCGAAGAAACCATCGAAGAGATCGTCGATCATCTGGCCGGGGCGCATATGTGCTTCATCACCGCCGGGATGGGCGGCGGCACCGGCACCGGCGCTGCCCCGATCATCGCGCAGGCCGCGCGTGAGCTGGGCGTGCTGACCGTGGGTGTTGTGACCAAGCCCTTCCAGTTCGAGGGCAACAAGCGGATGCGTCAGGCCGAAGAGGGCATCGAGGCCCTGCAAAAGGTTGTCGATACGCTGATCATCATCCCCAACCAGAACCTGTTCCGGCTGGCCAATGAAAACACCACCTTTACCGAAGCCTTCGCCATGGCCGATGATGTGCTGTATCAGGGCGTCAAGGGTGTGACCGATCTGATGGTGCGCCCCGGTCTGATCAACCTCGATTTCGCCGACGTGCGCGCGGTGATGGACGAGATGGGCAAGGCGATGATGGGCACGGGCGAGGCCTCGGGCGAGGATCGCGCGGTTCAGGCCGCCGAAAAGGCCATTGCCAACCCGCTGCTGGACGAGATCAGCCTGAATGGCGCCAAGGGCGTGCTGATCAACATCACCGGCGGCTATGACCTGACCCTGTTCGAACTGGACGAAGCCGCGAACATCATCCGCGAAAAAGTGGACCCGGACGCCAATATCATCGTGGGCTCCACCCTGGACACCGAGATGGATGGCGCGATGCGCGTGTCGGTTGTGGCCACGGGCATCGACGCTTCGGCCGCCAACCGCGCCGAAACGCCCAGCCGCCGCCCGCAGGGCAGCGCCGCTGCCGACCATGCAGCGATCCCGCCGGAGCAGCGGATGAAAAGCCGCGCCCGCCGCAGCCGCTGCATGCTGCGCAGGCACCGCGCCGCCGTGCCCCCGCAGCCGGAGCTGTTTGACGCGCCGCGCCAGCAGCCGACGTTCAAGCCGATGACCGAGGCCGAAGAGGCGGTGGATGACGTGCCGCCGCCCGCCTATCGCCCGCAGCCTGCCGCCGCGCAGCCCGCGCCGCAGTCGCGCAGCTTTGCCGCCCATGACAGCGATGCAGGCAGCTTTGTCGCGCCGCGCCGCACCGCAGGCCAGCCCTCGCCCGAGGCGATGGCCCGGCTGCAGGCCGCTGTGACCAAGAACCCCGCCACCAGCCAGCGCCCGCAGCCGCAGGCCGCCGCCCCCCGTGCGGCAGCCCCGGCACCGGCCCCCGCCCGCGCTGCTGAAAAGCCGCGCTTTGGCATCGGATCGCTGATCAACCGCATGGCGGGCCATGCGGCAGAGCCTGCACCGGCCCCCGAACCCCGTCAGGCGCCGCGCGCCCAGGCGCAGCAGGCCCCCGCCTATGATGACGAGCCGGAGCTTTCGGCGGATCAGGAGCGGATCGAGATCCCGGCCTTCCTGCGCCGTCAGGCAAACTGACGCAACGGCAGCGGTAACATGATCTGAAGGGAAAGCCCGGCAATGCCGGGCTTTTTCTTATATATGACAATGGCTTGTCGCTGGGTTGGCGGAATGTGGCAGGGCTTCGGCGCCACTGTTACATTCGGTTACAAAGAGTGAGTTGAGTTCCGTCGCACTGCGTGATTAGCTAAAATGCACCGAAGGCTGCATCGTGGATAACATGTCAGCATCGAAGTCGGTGGAGGCACGCCGTGCAGAATACGCTGAAAACCGCTGTGATCTTTGATGGGCTCGGTCTCCACTCCGGGGAACCCGTGCGCATGGTGGTGCGCCCTGCCGCCGCGGCCGATTTCGGCATCTGGTTCCGCCGTACCGATATCGGCCATGGCGATGTGATGATCGCCGCGCGCTGGGATACGGTCGTGCCGTCCAAGCTGTGCACGCTGATCGCCAATCCTTCGGGCGTGTCGGTGTCCACCATCGAACATATCATGGCGGCGCTGGCGGGCTGTGCCATCCACAACGCGCTGATCGAGATTGACGGGCCGGAAGTGCCGATCCTTGACGGGTCCTCGGTGCCGTTCGTCGAAGGCTTTCTGGCCGCCGGGCTGCCGGTGCTGGCAGCGCCGAGTGCGCGCGCATCGCGCGTGCTGAAGCCGGTGGAAGTGCGCGAAGGCGAGGCTGTGGCCCGGCTTGAGCCTTCGGACATGCTGGAAATCGACTTCCGCATCGACTTTGCCGAGAAGGCGATCGGTCGGCAGGAAAAGACGCTGAACATGGCCAATGGCGCCTTTGTGCGCGAGCTGTGCGACAGCCGCACCTTCTGCCTGCAGGCCGATGTCGATTTCATGCGCGCCAATGGTCTGGCGCTTGGCGGCACGCTGGAAAATGCCGTGGTGTTTGAAGATGGCCAGGTGCTCAGCCCCGGCGGGCTGCGCCACGCCGATGAACCGGTGCGCCACAAGATGCTGGATGCCTTGGGCGATCTGGCGCTGGCCGGTGGGCCGCTTCTGGGCCGCTATACCGGCGTGCGCGCGGGCCATGCGCTGACCAACCGGCTGCTGCGCACATTGTTCGCGCAGCCTGATGCCTGGCGCTATGTCGATTGCGGCGCGGCGATCGGCGGCGAAACTGCCCGGGCACGGGTGTCTGCGTCGGCGATCTGCCACGCCGTCGCCTGAACGGGTCCTGTCAAGACGCGGCGTTGCGGCGCAAAGGCGTTTTGCGCCCCGGATTTTTCTGTGCTAGGAGAAGCCAAAGCCAGGGCTGGCCGGAACAGATCGGACAGGGCGCCGCGCCTGTGGCGCGCCCGGTCTTGGCGCCCGCCAAGGGCCGGAAATGACGAGGCGAATGTGCAGAAGATGACAGGCGGTAAACCGGGTGCGAAGATCCTGAGCGGTCTTGTTCTGGTGGCATTTCTGGCCGGTTGTGGCGGGGGTGCCAGCACCGAACCCGCGCTCTGGAGACGCTTTACCGCCGAAGCAGATCTTTCGAGCGGGGCGAATTTGAGCTGGAAGACGGCAACGAAGCCCGAAGGCGCCGTTTTCTATTTTGCGCGAGGTCGAGCGGCTTTATCCCTATTCCGAATGGGCCAAGCGCGCGCTGATCATGCAGGCCTTTGCCTATCACCGGAACCGGGAATATGAAGAGGCCCGCGCCGCCGCACAGCGGTTTCTGGATTACTATCCCGGCGATGAAGAAGCGGCCTATGCCCAATATCTGATGGCGCTGAGCTATTATGATCAGATCGACGAGGTCGGCCGCGATCAGGGCCTGACCTTTCAGGCCCTGCAGGCGCTGCGCGAGGTGATCGAAGACTATCCCGACAGCGAATATGCGCGCTCGGCGATCCTGAAATTCGATCTGGCCTTTGACCATCTGGCGGCCAAGGAAATGGAAATCGGGCGCTATTACCTGAAGCGCGGCCATTATGCGGCGGCGATCAACCGGTTCCGCGTGGTGGTGGAGGATTTCCAGACCACCACCCACACGGCCGAGGCGCTGCACCGGCTGGTGGAATCCTATCTGGCGCTTGGCTTCCGGGACGAGGCGCAGACGGCGGCGGCGATTCTGGGCCATAACTTCCAGTCCGAGCCCGTTGTATCGAGGACAGCTTCGCGCTGCTGACCGGGCAGGGGCTGGAACCCGAGGCCACGGGCGACAACTGGCTGGCGGCCATCTATCGCCAGGTCATCAAGGGCGAATGGTTGTAATGCGGGCCGGTAGGGCCGTGTGGCGCTGCCCTGTGGGCGTGACCGATGCTGCGCAGCACTTGATATCCGCGACATGCTGATCATCGACCGGCTGGAGCTGGCCTTTCAGCCGGGGCTGAACGTGCTGACCGGGGAAACCGGGGCGGGCAAATCCATTCTGCTGGATTGCCTGGGCTTTGTGCTGGGCTGGCGGGGCCGGGCCGAACTGGTGCGGGGCGGCGCCGAGAAGGGCGAGGTGGTGGCCGTGTTCGACCTGCCGCCGGGCCATGCTGCCCATGCCGTGCTGGACGAAGCGGGATCGAGGCCGAGGGCGATCTGATCCTGCGCCGGGTGAACTACGCCGACGGCCGCAAGACCGCCTGGGTCAATGACCGCCGGGTTTCCGGCGAGGTGCTGCGGGCACTGTCGGAACGGCTGGTCGAACTGCACGGCCAGCATGATGACCGCGGGCTGCTGAACCCGCGCGGGCACCGGCAGATGCTGGATGCCTTCGCGGGGCTGGACCTGGCGCCGCTGCGCGCGGCCTGGGCGCGCTGGGGCGCGGCGAAGAAAGAACTGGCCTTGGCCGAAGGCGCATTGGCCGCCGTGCGGGCCGAGGAGGAATTCCTGCGCCATGCTGTGGCCGAGCTGGACAAGCTGAACCCCGAACCGGGCGAGGAAGCGGTGCTGGATATCCGGCGCCGGTCCATGCAGGCGGCCGAAAAGATCCGCGCCGATGTGGCCCGCGCCGCGCAGGCGCTGGCCGACGACAGGGCGCCGAGGGCCTGATGCTGGAGGCGCTGCGGCGGCTGGAAGATGCGGCAGGCCATGCCGAAGGCGCGCTGGAAGCGGGCATTGCCGCGCTGAACCGGGCGCTGATGGAGCTGGGCGAGGCGCAGAACGGGGTGGAACGCTGTCTGGACGGGCTGGATTTCGATCCGTCAGTGCTGGAAGCGCTGGAGGAGCGGCTGTTCGCGATCCGGGCGCTGGCGCGCAAGCATGGCGTCCTGCCCGATGATCTTGGCGGCTTTGCCGATGGGCTGCGGGCACGGCTGGCGGCGCTGGATGGCGGGGCAAAGAACATTGCGGCGCTGACGCGCGAGGTGATGCTGACCGAAACCGCCTATCTGGAGGCGGCGGCGCAGATCACCGAAACCCGGCGCGCGGCGGCGCGGCGGCTGGATCTGGCGATGGCAGCCGAACTGGCCCCGCTGAAAATGGAGCGCGCGGTTTTCGTGACCGAGCTGACACCCGCCGATCCGGGGCCGGAAGGAGCGGATGCCGTGGCCGAAGTG
>JAXHOJ010000049.1:0-16603 GCA_034519525.1 Gemmobacter sp.
AGGTTACGTATTGCTGTGGCCGAGCTGGTCGGCCCCGAAATTTCCGGGGAAAGCATCATGCGGGCAATCGCCAGCACGGAAGAAAAGGTGGAATGATGCACGGCACGCTGAAACGTCTTGCCCCGCAGCTGATCGCGCTGGCCACCCTGATTGCGCTGGTGTCGGTCTTTTATCCCGGCTTCCTTTCGGTTTCCGTCAATGACGGCCGGCTGGTCGGGCCGGTGGTTGATGTGCTCAAGCGCAGCGCGCCGGTCGCCCTGCTGGCGGTTGGCATGACGCTGGTGATCGCCACGCGTGGCATCGACCTTTCGGTGGGTGCCACCATGGCGATCTGCGGCGCAGTGGCCGCCTATGCCGTCAGCGCAGGCTACGGATTGCCGGTGGCCATGCTGCTGGCCATGGGCGCGGGTCTGCTGGCAGGGCTGTGGAACGGTTGTCTGGTGGCCATTGTCGGTGTGCAGCCCTTTGTCGCAACGCTGATCCTGATGACAGCCGGCCGTGGCATTGCACAACTGATCACCGAGGGGCGGATTCTGACCTTCACCGACCCCGCTTTTGCCTTTCTGGGCTCTGGCAATCTGCTGGGCCTGCCGATGCCCACATGGATCTGGATTTGCGTTGCCGTGCTGACCACGCTTCTGATGCGGCGCACCGCCCTTGGCCTGCTGATCGAGGCCATCGGCATCAACCGGCGGGCCAGCGCCCTGGCCGGGGTGAATGCGGTGGTGCTGCTGATTGCGGTTTACATGGCCATGGGCTTCTGTGCCGCTTTGGCGGGCCTGGTGGTCACGGCCGATATCCGGGGGGCCGACGCCAATAACGCCGGTCTGTGGCTGGAACTGGATGCCATCCTGGCCGTGGTGATCGGCGGCAATTCACTGCTGGGCGGGCGGTTTTCGATTGCGGCATCGGTGATCGGCGCGCTGATCATCCAGACCATTTCAATCGGCATCCGCCTTGCCGGTTTTCCGTCGGAATACAACCTGCTGATCAAGGCGGTTCTTGTCGTGGTGATCCTTGTCCTGCAATCCCCGCGCTTTGGAACCGAATGGCATTATTGGCGGCAGCAACTGCAGTTCAAGCGCCTGCGGGAAGGAAAGATTGCCAAATGAATACGCGTGCCCTTCCGCTTTATGTGACGATCGGCATCTTTCTGGTGGCCTATCTGATCTGCTGGATCCAGTTTCCAAATATGCTGTCCACACGGGTTGTCGGAAATCTTCTGACCGATAACGCCTATCTGGGCATTGTCGCCGTTGGCATGACCGTCGTGATCATCTCGGGCGGGATCGACCTTTCGGTGGGATCTGTCATCGCCTTTTCCGGCGTGTTCATCGCGGTGATGCTGCGCGATACGGGCCTGCATCCACTCGCCGTCTTTGCCATCCTGCTGGCGCTGACCACGGCCTTCGGCGGGGCCATGGGCTGGCTGATCGACAGGCTGGCCATGCCTGCCTTCATCGTCACCCTGGCCGGCATGTTTCTGGCCCGCGGGGCGGCATATCTTCTGTCGATTGAATCCGTTCCGATTTCGCATCCGTTCTACCAAAGCCTGCAAAGCGCCTATTGGCTGATGCCGGGCAAGGGGCGCCTGACGCTGATCGGTTTGCTGATGCTGTTTACGTTCTGTGTCGGCATGATCATGATGCACAAGACCCGGTTCGGCGCATCCGTCTATGCCATTGGCGGAGGCGAGGCGACCGCCGCGCTCATGGGGGTGCGGCAGGGGCGGACAACCGTGAAGGTCTATGCCTTTTCGGGGCTGATGGCCGGGCTTTCCGGGATCGTGTTTTCGGTCTACACGGGATCGGGCTATTCCCTGGCCACAGTGGGAACCGAACTGACGGCCATTGCCGCCGTCGTTATTGGTGGCACGCTGCTGACCGGGGGGGCAGGCTATGTCTTCGGCACCCTGATCGGCGTTCTGACGATGGGATTGATCCAGACCTATATCGTCTTCGATGGCACGCTTTCTTCCTGGTGGACCAAGATCGTGACCGGCCTGTTGCTGCTGCTGTTCATTCTTCTGCAGAAGGGGCTGGTGCAGCTTTCTGAATCCCGCCTTGTCGCCCGAGAAGGCTGAGCCCCCCGGATATCCACAGCGGCGATGTCCGGGGGCAGCCCCGTCCCACCCAGCGATCTGCGGCCTTCAGGGCAGGCCATCCGGCTCGTGCGCCTGTGGAAAGTGATGTGTCGTTCGTGCCTATTGCGTCCTGCAAAGACGGAGGCACAGTGGGACCAGGTGATTGAAGTTGAATGCATATTACACCCAGTCAATATGCCTTGGTTGTGATAGCCCGACTAGATCAGCGTGATCCGATCTGAAATGCGCGAAGGCAAAAACGCACTCGGATGAGTGACGGTTTCTGCAGAATTTCTGGAAAGATTTGGAGGCGGGTACCGGAATCGAACCGGTCTTCACGGATTTGCAATCCGCTGCGTAACCTCTCCGCCAACCCGCCGGAGCCTTGGCTTCATTAGATTTTTCCCATCTGGCCGTCAAGCGCTTATCGCCCGGAAATACCGCTCTTGTTCCGGCTGAGGTCCGGTTTTCGCCCCTGAACTGAACCATGAGGAAAGGCTGCAGACCGAACCCCACCAAGATGCGGCCCGGCATTTCGTTTTGCATATTAACGGCGAAAGCGATCCGGGCTGGTATCGCCAACATATCCCGAACGGATGGTCGCGCTGTACGCGCAACACTAGCCGGCTGGGCGATAAAATCCCCTGCCACCTGCAAGTCATCTGCTTCTGTATAACCCGCGCTAGGATGATCTTTTTGCCGGCGGCACAGGCAGTTTTCGCTGTTCGGCAGGCGCCACAAGGTCAGCGCAAACGGACGAAACAAAAACATCCCTCAATTTCTTGAGGGCGATTTGTCGATCAAGCTATTGATGTAATTGGCGCACCCAGCACGATTCGAACGTGCGACCTTTGCCTTCGGAGGGCAACGCTCTATCCAGCTGAGCTATGGGTGCCTTGCGGACTGCATAGACGATGCCGCTGCAGGCTGCAATACGAAAGTCAGGCGAAAAGTTCGTGGCACAGCTCCAGCGCCTCGATCAGTTTGTCGACCTCGGCTTCGGTGTTGTACATGGCAAAGGAGGCGCGGCAGGTGGCCCTCACCCCCAGATGCGCCATCAGCGGCATGGCGCAATGGGTGCCCGCGCGCACCGCGACGCCGCGCTTGTCCAGCACGGTCGAGATGTCATGGGCATGGGCGGGGCCGTCCAGGGTGAAGGAAAAGATCGCCCCCTTGCCTGCGGAATCTCCCTGCACATTCAGCCAGTTCAGCCCGGCCAGACGGGCGCGCGCATAGTCACGCAGGCTGCGTTCATGGGCGGCAATATTCTCCATCCCCAGCGCCATCATGTAGTCCAGCGCCACGCCCATGCCGATCTGCTGCACGATGCCGGGCGTGCCCGCCTCGAACTTCATCGGCGGGTCGTTATAGGTCACCGCGTCGCGCGTCACCTCGCGGATCATGTCGCCGCCGCCCAGGAAGGGGCGCATCTCGGCCATGCGTTCAGCCTGGATATAGATCGCGCCAGACCCCGATGGGCCATAGAGCTTGTGCCCGGTGATGGCATAGAAATCGCAGCCCATGGCCTGCACATCCACGGGCATATGCACCGCCCCCTGCGACCCATCCACCAGCACCGGCACGCCCTTTTCCCGCGCCGCATGGCAGATTGCCGCCACATCGACCACGGTGCCGGTGACATTCGACATCTGGGTGATGGCCACCAGTTTGGTGCGCGGCCCGATGGCATCAATCACCGCCTGCGGGTCCAGATCGCCCGTCGCGTCACATTCCACCCATTTCAGCACCACGCCCTGCCGCTCGCGCAGAAAATGCCAGGGCACGATATTGGCGTGATGTTCCAGGATCGACAGCACGATTTCGTCGCCCGGCTGCAGCCGGGGGGCAGCCCAGGCGTAAGAGATCAGATTGATCCCTTCGGTGGTGCCCGTGGTGAACACGATCTCTTCTTCCGACCCGGCGTTCAGGAACCGGGCGACGGTGCCGCGCACCGCCTCGTAGTTTTCGGTGGCCAGGTTCGACAGGTAATGCAGACCGCGATGCACATTGGCATATTCCATCGAATAGGCGGTGGTCATCGCATCAATCACCACCTGCGGCTTCTGCGCGCTGGCGCCATTGTCCAGATAGACCAGCGGCTTGCCGTTCACCTGCCGCGACAGGATCGGGAAATCCGCACGCACCTTGGCCACATCGAACATCATTCAGTCTCCGGTGACGGCGATTCGACCTCGATCAGGGCGATCACCCATTGGAAGAAAAACCCGGCAAAGGTCAGCCCGGCGACCAGCAGCAGCTGTGGCCCCGCCCCGATCAGCCCCGCCACGATGCCGCCCAGCAGAACCAGTGGCGAGGTGGCCAGCAAGGCCCAGAACAGGGCAATCCGCGCCCCGTACCAGCCGCCCTGCCCGCCAAAGGCCCGCGCCACCAGATGCGACAGCGCGGCCAGCCCGTACAGGAACGGGATTGTCGCCAGAAGGCCCATCGCCTTGGCCACCAGCTGCGGCGAAACCGGAATTGCCGGGTCCAGCATCGTCACCCGGGCCGCAGCCGGGTATTGCGCGATCAAGGCCAGGATCAGAAACAGCACCAGCAAGCTGAAGGCGAAAGGTTCCGACCTTCCGCGCTCCATATGCCGCCGCACGACGGCGCGCGGCCGTCGCCAGCTTTCAACGATATCTGCTGTGACGGCCATGCCCTGCCCTTACTGCCCGTGCCGCGCCAGCCAGCCTTCCAGTCGGCTGCGGATGTCTTCAGCAATCGCCTCATCCTCGATTTCCTGGATCGCTTCGGCCAGGAAAGCCAGAACCAGCAGCGATTGCGCCTGCCGCAACGGCACCCCGCGCGAGCGCAGATAGTAAAGCGCCGTGTCGTCGATCGCGCCCGAGGTAGACCCGTGCGAACATTTCACGTCATCGGCATAGATTTCCAGCTCCGGCTTGGCAAGGAACTGGCTGTCCTCGTCCAGCAGCAGGCTCTGGCTGATCTGATAGCCATCGGTCTTCTGCGCACCGGGTTTCACCAGAATCTTGCCCTGGAACACGCCCACGGCGCCGTTCTTCAGCACTTTCTTGAACACCTGGCGGCTTTCGCAGCGTTCTGCCGCATGGGTCACGAACACTGTGTCATCATGCAGGAAATCGCCATCCCCCACGGCAGCCCCGGCCACATGGGCCATGGCATCATCGCCGGTCAGTTCCAGCACAGCCTCGTTCCGGGTCAGCACACCATTCGCCGTCAGCGTGAAGCTTTTGAACAAGGCCTCGGCACCCAGACGGGCAAAGATATGCGTCACGGCGCGACATTCGTGGTCACGCCCCTGCGCCCGGATGTGATGGAAACGGGCGCCATCGGCCAGCTCCACCTCCATCACCGCATTGAAACGCGCTGCCCCCGGGCCGTTTTCCAGAATGGTCAGATCTGCACCGGATTCGATCTTGATGCAGTGATGCAGGATCGCGTCAGAGGTTTCTGATTGATGCAGGTAGATCAGGTTTACGGGCTTTGCGGCCTTTTCCGTCACGCGGATCAGAACACCTTCGGCGGCAGCGGCGGTGTTCAGCGCGGCCAGCGGGCGCGCAACCGGCACCTGCCCCCGCGCTTCCAGCACCCCATACAGGCCCTGCGCCCAATGAATATCGGCGCTCTGGCGGCTCAGCAGTTCCACCCCCGCCGCAGCGGGATCATCCGACAGGTCAGCCGAGAATACGCCATCCACGAACACCAGCTTGACCCGGTCGATGCCATCGAACAGCGGCGCTTCGCCGCCCGCATCGAACAGCGCCGCCTTGGCGGGCATGGCCGAGGTCAGGCTTTCAGGGTTGGTATAGCGCCAGTATTCATCGCGCTTGCCCGGCAGGCCCATGGCACGCAGCCGTGCCAGCGCCTCATCCCGCGCGGTGCCAGTCCAGCCGCCTTCGGGCAGCGACAGAACGGCAAGCCGCGCCTCCAGCGCGTCAAGTTTCGCCTGTGCGACCGCCATCACTGCACCTCGGCCAGCAGGTTGGCATAGCCGTTGTGTTCCACTTCCAGCGCCAGCTCAGGGCCGCCGGTCTTGATGATGCGGCCATCGGCCATGATATGCACCACATCCGGTTTGATATGGTCCAGCAGGCGCTGGTAATGGGTGATGACAAGGAAAGCCCGGCCTTCGGCGCGCAGCGCATTCACGCCATCGGCCACCAGCTTCATCGCATCCACGTCAAGGCCGGAATCGGTCTCGTCCAGGATGCACATCTTGGGTTCCAGCATGGCCATCTGCAGGATTTCGTTGCGCTTCTTCTCGCCGCCCGAAAAGCCCACATTGACCGGGCGCTTCATCATGTCGGCGTCGATCTTCAGCTGCTTGGCCTTTTCGCGCACGACCTTCAGAAACTCGCCCGCGGTCATTTCTTCTTCGCCGCGTGCCTTGCGCTGTGCGTTCACCGCGGTGCGCAGGAAGGTCATGTTGCCGACGCCCGGAATTTCCACCGGATACTGGAAGGCCAGGAACAGGCCGGCCGCCGCGCGCTCTTCCGGTTCCATCTCCAGCAGTTCCACGCCTTCCAGCGTGGCCGAACCTTCGGTCACCTCATAGCCGTCGCGGCCCGACAGAACATAGGACAGGGTGGATTTACCCGATCCGTTCGGCCCCATGATCGCATGAACCTTTCCGGCTTCCACCGTCAGGTTCACGCCCTTGAGGATCACCTTGTCCTCTTCTTCCAGCTTGACGTGCAGGTTCTTGATTTCGAGCATGATGTCCTCAGGCAATGGTAACGGCGGTGCCGGAGATCGACACCATGAGCATGGATTCCCCGACCACTTCATAGTCGAGATCGACGCCGACAACGGCATTGGCGCCCAGCTTGCGGGCGCGGTCTTCAAGTTCGCGGGTGGCCGCATCGCGGGCATCCTGCAGTTTGGCCTCATAGGCGCCGGACCGCCCGCCGATCACATCGGTGATCGAGGCGAAGAAATCGCGCACGAAATTCGCGCCCATGATCGCCTCGCCCACCACCAGCCCGTGATAGGCGGTGATGCGGTGGCCTTCGATATTCGGCGTGGTGGTGACGATCATCCGACCGAACCTTCCAGCGAAATCGCCACCAGGCTCTGCGCTTCCATGGCGAATTCCATCGGCAGGGCCTGCAGCACTTCCTTGCAGAAGCCGTTCACCACCAGCGCGACCGCCTCTTCCTCGTCCATGCCGCGCGAGCGGCAGTAGAACAGCTGATCGTCATCCACCTTGCTGGTGGTGGCCTCGTGTTCGACGCGCGAAGAATTGTTCTTCACCTCGATGTAAGGCACGGTATGCGCCCCGCATTTGTCGCCGATCAGCAGGCTGTCGCATTGGGTATAGTTGCGGCTGTCAGTGGCCTTGGGGTGCATCGACACCAGACCGCGGTAGGTATTCTGCGCCCGGCCCGCGCTGATCCCCTTGGACACGATGCGCGATTTGGTGCGCTTGCCCAGGTGAATCATCTTGGTGCCGGTATCGGCCTGCTGGGCATTGTTGGCGATGGCGATGGAATAGAATTCGCCCTGGCTGTCATCGCCGCGCAGGATGCAGGAGGGGTATTTCCAGGTGATTGCCGATCCGGTTTCTACCTGCGTCCACATCACCTTCGACCGTGCGCCCCGGCAATCGGCGCGCTTGGTGACGAAGTTGTAGATGCCGCCCTTGCCCTCTTCATCACCCGGATACCAGTTCTGGACGGTGGAATATTTCACCTCGGCATCTTCCAGGATCACCAGTTCAACCACAGCGGCGTGCAGCTGATGGGTATCGCGCTTGGGGGCCGTGCAGCCTTCCAGATAGCTGACGTAAGAGCCCTTTTCGGCCACGATCAGCGTGCGTTCGAACTGCCCGGTGTTTTCGGCATTGATGCGGAAATAGGTGCTCAGCTCCATCGGGCAGCGTACGCCTTCGGGAATATAGACGAACGAACCATCCGAAAAGACAGCGCAGTTCAGCGTGGCAAAGAAATTGTCCGAAGGCGGCACCACGGTGCCCAGATATTTCTTCACCAGTTCCGGATGTTCGCGCACGGCTTCCGAGATGGAACAGAAGATCACGCCCGCCTTGCGCAGTTCCTCTTTGAAGGTCGTGCCCACCGACACGCTGTCGAACACCGCATCCACCGCCACCTTGCGCGGCTCGTCTGCGCCTTCGACACCGGCCAGCAGCATCTGTTCCTTCAGCGGGATGCCCAGCTTTTCATAGGTGGCCAGCAGCTTCGGGTCCACCTCGTCCAGGCTTTTGGGCTTTACGTCCATGCTTTTGGGCTTGGCGTAGTAATACTGGTCCTGATAGTCGATTTCCGGGTAGTTCAGCATCGCCCAGCGGGGCTCTTCCATCTTCACCCAGCGGCGATAGGCGGCAAGGCGCCAGTCCAGCATCCATTCCGGCTCGCCGTTCTTTTCGCTGATCAGGCGAACGATATCCTCGCTCAGCCCTTTCGGCGCATATTCCATCTCGATGTCGGTTTCCCAGCCGTGCTTGTATTTGCCGGCCATGGCCTGCACGGTTTCGATGGTTTCCCGATCCACGCCCTCGCGCACTTCGATCTGGTCTTCGGTGTCCAGTGCCGTCATGGCTTTCCCCTTCTCACGCCCGCGCGCGGGCCTTGCGATACTGCTTTACCCAGGCATCGGCAAAGCGCAGCACCTCATCTTCCGTCGTGTCGGGGCCGATCGACACCCGCAGGGCCGAGGCCGCCGCGACATCATCAAACCCCATGGCGCGCAGCACGCGGCTGGCTTTCACCTTGCCGCTGGAACAGGCAGAGCCGGCCGAAACCGCAACCCCCGCCAGATCCATCTGCATCACCTGCGTTTCACCCTTCCAGCCGGGCGTCACGAGGCAGAGCGTGTTGGGCAGCCGCGCGCCGCCTTTCCCGACCGAAATAGTCTCATTTGCTTCGGCTGACAATGCTGACTCTAGAATATTTCTAATTCCAGACACCCGCTCCCATACGCCATCCGCCAGATCGCGCTGCGCGGCCACGGCGGCGGCCGCAAATCCGGCGATGCCGATCAGATTTTCGGTGCCCGCGCGCCGCCCCATCTCCTGCCCGCCGCCCTTCAGCTGCGCCGCCACATCCAGCCCCTGCCGGATCACCAGCGCGCCGATACCCTTGGGCCCGCCCAGCTTGTGCGCGGAGACCAGCCCCATATCGGCGCCCAGCCAGTTGAAGGCCAAGGCCAGCTTGCCAAAGCCCTGCGTCAGATCGGTGACGGCAAGGCCCTGCGGCAGATCCTGCAGGATGCCGGTTTCCGAATTGGCCAGCTGCAGCGCCGTGCGGGCCGGATCGTCCACCGCCACCCTGCCCGACTGATCGACGTGCAAGCTGGTATCGCACCAGGCGCTGACCGCCTCATGTTCCACATCCGCGCACATCAGCCCGCGCCCGGCACAGGCCAGCGCCGCCGCCTCGGTCGCGCCCGAGGTAAAGACGACATCCGCCCCATCGGCGCCAAGCGCGGCGGCAATCTGCCCCCGCGCCTTTTCCAGCAAGCTTTTCGCCGCCCGCCCTTCGGCATGAACCGAAGACGGATTGCCCACCAGATCCATCGCCGCCACCATCGCCGCCCGCGCCTCGGGGCGCAGCGGCGTGGTGGCGTTCCAGTCAAGGTAGATGCGGGGTTTCATGACAGATCGGGCAGCTTGCTGGCATCGAAGCCCGCGCCCGGCAGCAGCTCCACCCCGGCCTTGGACATGCGCACCTCTACCCCTGCCGCCGTCAGCGCCATTTTCATTGCATCGACGGTGGCGAAGTTCTTGGTTTCCATGGCTTCCAGCCGGATGCCGGTCAGATGGTTCACCCAAGGCGCAAGATCAAAGGACACTTCGGCCCAATCCCCCATGCCGGGCAGCAGCAGGCCAAGCAGCTGCGCCGAAGCCAGCAGCCCCGCCGCATCGCCCCTTGACGCCAGCGCATGCAGCTCGGCAATCGCGCCCGCAGTATTCACATCCTGCGCCAGCGCCGCCACCACGGCATCGGCCGGAACACCCGGCTCCGCCCCCTTCACCAGCGCCCGCCATTTGCGCAGGGTCGCCTCGGCCTGTTCCGCCTTCTCATGCGTCCAGTCCATCGGCTTGGAATAATGCGTGCCCAGATAGACAAAGCGGATCACCTCGCCCGGATAGCCCTGATCCAGCAGATCGCGCACGGTGAAGAAATTGCCCAAGGATTTGGACATCTTCTTGCCCTCGACCTGCAGCATCTCGTTGTGCATCCAGATATTGGCGAACTGGCCGGAATGGCTGGCGCAGCAGCTTTGCGCGATTTCATTCTCGTGATGCGGGAACTGCAGGTCGATGCCGCCGCCGTGAATATCGAAGGTCTCGCCCAGCAGTTCCTTCGCCATGGCGGAACATTCGATATGCCAGCCCGGCCGCCCCCAGCCCCAGGGGCTTTCCCACCCAGGCAGGCTGTCATCCGACGGTTTCCACAGCACGAAATCCATCGGATCGCGCTTGTAGGGTGCCACCTCGACCCGCGCGCCTGCGATCATGTCATCGACACTGCGCCCCGACAGCCGACCATATTCGGCATAGCTGCGCACATCGAACAGCACATGGCCTTCGGCCTCATAGGCATGGCCCCGCGCGATCAGATCCGCGATCATCGCGATCATGGCGCCGATATATTCGGTGGCGCGGGGTTCAAACGTCGGGCGCAGGGCGCCGAGCGCATCCATGTCGTCGTGATACCAGCCGATGGTTTCATCGGTGATATCGCGGATCGGGCGGCCAGTCTGCGCCGCCTTGGCGTTGATCTTGTCATCCACATCGGTGAAGTTGCGCACATAGGTCACCGCCCCTTCGCCATAGACATGGCGCAGCAGCCGGAAGAGCGTGTCGAACACCACCACGGGGCGCGCATTGCCGATATGCGCCCGGTCGTAAACCGTGGGGCCACAGACATACATGCGCAGCTTGCCGGGGATGAGCGGCACAAGCTCTTCCTCCTGGCGGGTGCGGGTATTGTAGAGCCTGATGGCCACCATGGCGCTCTCCTTCCGGTATCTTCCGCCAGCGGATTAGCGGTTTCGGCCCGGCATTGGAACAGCGAAGCGCCCCACCAATGGAAAAGCCGCGCGCATTTGCCTGCACGCGGCTTTCCGGTTTGCAAGGCGGGCGATCAGAAGCGGAAGTTCGCCCGGATCGTTGCCGTGGTGGCATCGGCATCGACGCCGCTGCCATCGAAATCGTTAAACTTATGCGCCAGCAGCTCGCCGCCCACCGTCCATTTGTCGTTCACGGCGTAATCCACGCCCAGACCGCCGAAATAGCCGGTATCGCTCAGGCTCGCGCCATTCACCTTGGCATCGGCATAGGCGCCGCCCGCGGTGGCATAGACCAGCGTGCGGCCCATGTCGTAGCCCGCCTGCAGCTTCAGCCGGGCCACATTGTCCAGCTTGCCATTGCCCCCGTCAAATCCGACATCGGCAAGGCTGGCATCCAGTTCGGCGCCCAGAACGGCGGTGCCCAGATCCCAGCGATAACCGGCCTGCAGACCGCCGATCGCGCCATTACCCTCGATCACATTGCCCGAACTGCCCAGATCGGCATAGCCCAGATGGCCACCAACATAGGCCCCGCCCCAGTCACCACCCAGCGCGGGGGCAACAACCGTCACCGGCACGGCAACCGGGGCCTCTGCCACCGGGGTGGCCGGGCCACCGGCAAGGGCCGGTGCGGCCAGCATCATGCTTCCGACAAGGGCTGCGGCATAGCGTTTCATGTTATTCTCCATTTTGCCACGCCGCGATGACTGCTGCATCGCGGCACCGCCGATCTCGGCTTTCGGAGAATGCGGCGCAACCCTGTCTCACGCCGCGTTGATGACCGGTGAAAAGGCTTGTTCAGCCCGCCTTTTCCTCAAGCCCCATCCATTCTTCCTCGGCGGCGGTCAGCGTCGCCTGACGCTGCGCCATCATCTCGGTCGCCTTGCGTAACTTCACGGGTTCCTTGGTGAACAGATCGGGGCTTTCCAGCAGCTCGGCCAGCTTGGCAATCTCGCGCTCCAGCTTGTCGATCACGCCGGGCAGCTCTTCCAGCCGCTTGCGCTCGCTGAAACTCAACCCATCGGATCGTTTCACCGGCGCGGGGGCGGCTTTCGGGGCGGCGGCCGCAGCCTTGGCCGCCGCAGCCTCCTGTGCCGCAGGGCGCTGCGCCAGATAATCCGTCCAGCCCCCGGCATAGACGGTGGCATTGCCGCCGCCTTCCAGCGCGATGGTGGTGGTGGCGACCCGGTCGATGAAATCGCGGTCGTGGCTGACCAGCAGCACCGTGCCGTCATATTCGCCCAGCAGATCCTGCAGCAGATCCAGCGTTTCCACATCCAGATCGTTGGTCGGTTCGTCAAGGATCAGCAGGTTCGATTCCTGCGCCATCAGCTTGGCCAACAGCAGCCGCGCCTTCTCGCCGCCCGAAAGGCTTTTCACCGGGGCGCGGGCCTGCCGTTCGTCGAACAGGAAATCCTTGAGGTAAGCCACCACATGCTTGGGCCGCCCCCGCACCATCACCTGATCCGATGCCCCCGAAACCGCCATCAGCGGATCGCCCACCAGATTGTCCCACAGCGTCGCCTCGGGGTCGAGCCGGGCGCGCGTCTGGTCGAACACCGCAATGGCCAGATTGGTGCCCTGCACCGCCGTGCCGCTGTCGGGCTGTTCGGTGCCGATCAGCATCTTCAGCAGCGTGGTCTTGCCCACGCCATTGGGGCCGACAAAGGCCACCCTGTCGCCTCGCAGCACCCGCAAATCGAAATCGCGGATGATCTGACGGTCGCCGTAGGATTTGTTCAGCCCCACCGCCTCGATCACCTTCTTGCCCGAGGTCGGCCCGCTGTCGAATTCCATCGCGGCCGTGCCCTGACGGCGGATCTGCCCGGCGCGTTCGGCGCGCAGATCCTGCAGCGCCCGCACCCGGCCCTGATTGCGCTTGCGCCGCGCGCTGATGCCTTCCACCGCCCACTTGGCTTCGGCCTTGATCTTGCGATCCAGCTTGTGGCGGGCCTCGTCCTCTTCGGCCCAGACCTGCTCGCGCCATTCCTCGAACCCGTCAAAGCCGGATTCGCGCCGCCGCACCTCGCTGCGGTCCACCCACAGCGTAGCGCGCGTCAAGGCCCGCAGGAAAGCGCGGTCGTGGCTGATGAGCACGAAAGCCGGCCCGCGTTTCCATCAATTCGCGTTCCAGCCACTGGATCGCCTCGATGTCCAGATGGTTGGTCGGTTCGTCCAGCAGCATCAGCTCCGGCGCCTCGGCCATCAGCTTGGCCAGCGCGGCGCGGCGCTTTTCACCGCCCGATGCGGCAGAGACCGGCGTTTCGGGGCGGAACTTCAGCCCCTCGGCCACCACATCCACCTTGTAGGATTCCTCTTCGGGCAATCCGCTGGCGGCATAGTCGCCCAATGTCGCAAAGCCCGACAGATCGGGATCCTGCTCCATATAGCCGACGGTCACGCCGGGCGGCACCACACGGGTGCCCGCATCGGGCTCCATCAGGCCCGCCATGATCTTCATCAGGGTGGATTTGCCCGATCCGTTGCGCCCCACCAGCGCGACGCGGTCGCTCTGCTGAACCACAAGGTCAAGACCGTCAAAAATGGGATCGCCACCAAAGGTAAGCGAAATGGATGAAAGCTGGAGAAGGGGTGCGCGTGCCATGATGCGCCCGAGGTAGCCGTGCCGCGCCGCGCGGTCAAGCAATCGCAGCCCTTTGCCTCACTTCCCCCGCCCTATATTCCCCACCAATTCCCGTTGTCCAAATATCCTCTGGGGGTCGCCGGTCTGGCGCCATCGGTTCAAGCCCGACCGGCGACGGGGGCGAAGCGCCCCCGGCGACCGGGTCAATCATTGCGGCCAATCACTGCAGCCTATCTTTGCGGCAGATCAGCCCGCCGCCACCAGCCGCAACGCCCTTGCCCGTGCCGCCGGAATCGCGCCGATCTCCACCCCGGTGAACACATGCAGCGTGTTCATCTCGGCATCCACCACCGCATGATCCGACACCCAGCCCCCCATCATCAGATAAGTGCGCAGCAGGGGCGGCATGGTCAGCATGGCGCGCTTGGCATCTGGTTTGCGCGCCGCCAGCGCCTGGGCAAAGCGGAACACCCGGGGCGCCTTGACGCGCGGCAGCCAGCGCGGCGGCGCCAGATGCCTGTCCTTCAGCATCGTGAACGCCTCCACATATTCCGCGCTGTCGGTGCCATGGAACGACGCGCAGCCAAACAGCAGCTCGGCCCGCAGATCATCCACGATGCGGGTCATCGCCCCCCAGGCCAGCCGCAGGATATCCGGGTCGCGCCGTTCGGGGTGGATGCAGAATCGCCCCAGCTCCAGCGCCGGGCCACGAAAGCCTGCCAGCTGCGACAGCTCGTAGAACTGCGCCGAATAGCTGCTCAGGATCGCATCGCCCCCCTGCAGCGGCATCAGCCGGTAACAGCAGACCAGCGCGCCGGTCTGGATGTCTTCGACCAGCACATGCCGGCACAGATCATCAAAGCCGTCGCAATCCAGCCCCGGCCCTGCCGCAGCCCCCCGGAAACACAGATGCCGCAATGCCTGGGCGCGTTGAAGATCGGCGCCGGAAGCGGCCAGTCGGGCTTGGTAATGACCTTTGCGCAGCGGCTGCACGCGTCTCTCCCGATCCTTGGGCCGCAACTGGCCCCGCCTTGGCACATCGCGCCCGGTGACCTAGATACTAACTCCGGCCCACGCCGGCGCAAGTCATCACGGATTTGCGACCGCCTGATGACGGAGACCCCATGACCGAATCCGAAAACACCAAACAGACCGCCCGCATCGCAAAAACCGATGCCGAATGGCGCGCCCAGCTGACCGATCTGGAATTTCAGGTCACCCGCCGGGCCGCAACCGAACGACCCTATTCGCATCCCGGCTTTCCCAAGGCGCCCGGCACCTTCCTGTGCATCTGCTGTGGGGCGCCCCTGTTCGAGCAGGAGGCGAAGTTCGAAAGCGGCTGTGGCTGGCCTGCCTTCAGCGCCCCCGCCGATCCGCAGCAGGTGGGCCTGACCGAAGACACCAGCCACGGGATGCACCGGGTCGAGGTGCATTGCGCCAGCTGCGCCGCCCATCTGGGCCATGTCTTCCCCGATGGCCCCCGCCCCCACCGGGCTGCGTTACTGCATCAACGGGGTGGCCCTGCGCTTCGAACCAGAGGCCTGATCGGCCGCCCGGCGCTGATATCGGCATGAAAAAGGCGCGCGAGGCCCTGCCCCGCGCGCCATTATTTCCAGCCCCGCCCGTCTACCCGGCGGGTCAGCGCCTTACTGAATCACATCCGTCGCGCGCATCCGGCCAAGGTTGCCCATGATCTGGCGGATGAAGCTGATCCCCTTGATATTGGTATCCGTCACCCGGCGCGACAGGTTGACGATCTGGCCATCCTCCAGCCCGTAGCGTTCGATGTTCTGCACCGTCCCGCTTTCGGTGAAGGTGATCGCCAGAACCTGCCGGTCGATTTCCTGCGGGGCCATGGCGCCATAATGCCGCCAGCGGCTTTTGACGTAGAACCAACCCACATCGTTCAGCAGCCCGGTAGCCGACGGACGGCCCACCTTTTCTGCCACGCTTTCGCGGGTATCCTGCCCCACGGCGATTGCCGCCAGTTCCTCTTCCGTCGGCACATAGCCGTGATCGCGGAACACGGCGGAACAGGCCGCGAGGCTCACCGCCAGAAGTCCGCCGCACAGCCACAGACCCAGCCGCCGCAGCCGTCCGGCACCTGCCTGCGCAGTGCCAGTGCGTCTGTCCTTGCCTGCAAGCGTCATGCTCTCTCCCGCTTGGGCCGGAAGCAGCGGCCTTGCCTTCACGGCGCAAGCCCCTTATCCCGGTCTCAATTCCTGCCGCCCGAATGGCTTGTGCCGCGGCGGTCTCTGCATCGGCTTACCGAAGGACGGGCCTCAGTTCAAGAATGGAACGCCGGCACGCCCCCGGACAAGCCATCCGCCGAACGAGGTTTGCCATGACAGGCTCTGATCTACCACTCAGCCACCCCCTGCGGATCGCGGCCCTGGCCGCCCGCAAGCCCACCCGCTTTGATCTGAAGCCCGATGCGGCCACCCGCGCCGCCGTGGCCACCAGCCTTGGGCTGACCGCCCTGCCGGAATTCCGTTTCAAGGGCGAATTGCGCCCGCTGGGCCGCCGCGACTGGGAGCTGGAGGCACAGCTGACGGCCGTTGTGGAACAGCCCTGCTCGGTCACGCTGGCGCCGGTGGTGACCTCGATCACCGAATCTGTGCGCCGCAGCTATCTGGCCGAAATGCCGGAACCCGAGGGCGAAGAGGTGGAAATGCCCGAGGATGACACGCAAGAGCCGCTGCCCGATCTGGTGGATGCCGGTTTCGTGGCCATCGAGGCGCTGGAACTGGCGCTGCCGCTTTACCCCCGTGCCAAAGGCGTCGAACTGGGCGAGGCGGTTTTCGCAGCCCCCGGCGTGGCCCCGCTGCGCGACGAAGATCTGCGCCCCTTTGCCGGTCTGGCAGCGCTGGCGCAGAAACTGGGCGGCGGCGAGGACAGTCAGGCACAGCAATACGTAACTG
>JAXHOJ010000016.1:0-6290 GCA_034519525.1 Gemmobacter sp.
CGCCATCGTAGAGCGGCACGCCATGCAGGGTATGGGCATCAATCGTGACACCTGCGGGCGCTGCGGTAACGGCGGCGCGCAGAAGCCCGGTGTTGAACGAGGCTTTGCGCAGGCTGCCGGACAGGGCAAGGATTCGGGTCATCAGAAGGTCTCCGGGTTCTGGGGGCGTCAATGGGCGGGCATGTCGAAGTAAAGCGCCTCGCCTTCGGTTTGCCACAGCAAATCCGGCAGCGGGCCGCCATCGGTTTGCAGGGCGTCACCGCCGCGCAAGGGTTCGGCTTCGGCGGTGGCCAGACCGCTGACAAGGTGAACGAAGCCAAGCCGCCCGGGTTCCAGTGGCAGGCTTGTGGTTTCGCCCATGGCCGGGCGGGCCAGCCAGACCGTGGTATCCGACCGCAGAGGCAGGATGCCGGGGCCGGGCGGGCCGCCTGCGATGCGGGTCAGGCCATGGCGCCCGGCATCAGCGGGCAGGGCGTGCTGGTGATAGGAGGGCGCGCCGCCCGGATCATCGGGGATCAGCCAGATCTGCAGCAGATGCGCCCTGTCGGTTTGCGAGGCGTTCATCTCGGCATGGGTGATGCCGGTGCCTGCGGACATCAGCTGCACCTCGCCCGCGGCGATCTCGGCGGTATGGCCCAGATTGTCCTGATGGCGCAGGCGGCCCGACAGCACATAGGTCAGGATATCCATCCCGGCATGGTCATGGGCGGGAAAGCCCGCGCCCGGCACGATGTGATCTTCGTTCAAGACCCGCAACCGGCCAAAACCCATGCGCGTCGGATCGCGGAAACTGCCGAAAGAGAAGCTGTGAAACGCGTCAAGCCAGCCGGTGCGGCTGCGCCCGCGGTTCATCGATTCATGGATCAGGGGCATTCTGGCCTCCGTTACCTTCCTGTTGCAGGAAGGTTTTGATGCGGGTGATTTCTTCCGGGCGAACCTCGTGCCCGCCGGGATGCAGCGTCAGATCGGTTTGCGCGCCTTGGACGGTGAACCAGCTGGCCAGCGCCTCGGTCAGGGGAAGCGGGCAGATCGGGTCGCGCCGCCCGGCGGTGATGAGGATGCGGCGCCCGGCAAGACCCGGCTGTGGCGGCGGGAGCGGGGATCAGCGGATGCAGCAGCGCCGCACGGTCGAACAGATCAGGGGCCTGGAACAGCACCGAGGCCAGGATATTGGCACCGTTGGAATAGCCAAGCCCATAGACCGCAGCGCCCGGATGGGCAGCACGATGAGCGGCGACGAAAGCGGCCATCTTCGCGGTGCGGCGGGCCAGATCGTCCATGTCATAGACGCCCTCGCCGGTGCGGCGGAAAAAGCGGTTGGCGCCATGTTCCGACACATCGCCGCGCGGCGAGACCAGACCCGCGCCGGGCAGGATCTGCGGCATGAGGCCCGCGAACTGATGTTCATCGCCGCCAGTGCCGTGAAAGGTAAAGAGCAGCGGCGCGCCCGGGGCAGGGGGCGTGGAGATATGGGTGTAGAGGTCGAGCGACATGGCGTTTCTCCGATCTTGGGCGGGCGGATGACCGCCGGAAGGGCAGGGGGGTGGCCCTTGGAGCCCGAAGGCATCAGTTGCGCAGCGGCGGCAGCAGCGCCTCGATCCGGTCGCGCAGATGGGCGTGCTGCGCCGGGATCTTCAGCGCCTCGCCCAGGTGGGCGGTGTCTTCATCGCGGTCGAAGCCGGGTTCGTTGGTGGCCACTTCGAACAGCACGCCGCCGGGGGTGCGGAAATAGATCGCCCAGAAATAATCGCGGTCGATCACCGGCGTGACCTGATAGCCGGTATCCAGCAGGGCCTTGCGCACCTCCAGCTGTGCGGCGCGGTTTTCCACGGCAAAGGCGATGTGATGCACCGAGCCTGCGCCCTGACGGGCCGGGGCGGCGCCGGGCAGCGATTCAACGTCGATGACATCGGCGCCATTGCCGCCTTTGACGGCATAGCGGGTGAGCGCGCCTTTGCGATCCACCACATCATAGTTCATGAACTTCAGCAGTTCATCCGTGGCGCCGCCATCGCGCAGCCGCATGGTGACGCCATGGAAGCCATGCACGCCTTCGGATGCGGCAACCGGCCCGCCGTCGAATGGCGCGCGCTTGTCATCGGCGCGTTCGACCAGCGCGAAGCCATCGCCATCGGGGCCGAAGAAGCGCAGGCGGTTTTCACCAAAGACCGTCTGCCGTTCCAGCCCGTCCGCGCCTTCACCCGCCAGCCGGGCCTGCCAGAAATCCAGCGTGCCTTCGGGCACCGAAAACAGGGTTTCGGCCACTTCGCCCGCACCCCGGCGGCCCCGCGTCATATGGGCGAAGGGGAAATAGGTCATCACCGAACCGGGGGTGCCTTTTTCATCGCCGTAATACAGGTGATAGACATCGGGGGCATCGAAGTTGACGGTTTTCTTCACGCGGCGCAGGCCGAGGCTCTGGGTGAAGAAATCGTTGTTCTGTTGGGCATCGGCCGCCATCGAGGTGACGTGATGCAGGCCCTTGATCTGGTGCAGCATGGTCTTTTCCCTTTTCCGGCAGCCTGGGGTGGTGCCTTTCTCTGCAGCCAAGATGGGGGAGGTTGGTCATTTCGGGAATACGCATAAACTTGCATTGATCGTTGCACCTGGTGCAATAGTGGCGGCATGGGCGAACTTGAATCCATCCAGACCTTTCTGACCGTGGCGCAGCTGCGCAGCTTTGCCGGGGCGGCGCGCGAGCTGGGCATGACGCCCGCCGCCGTGACGCGCAGCATTGCGGCGCTGGAAGACCGGCTGGGGGTGCAGCTGCTGTTGCGGACGACGCGGCAGGTGTCGCTGACCTCGGCGGGGGCGGTTTATGCGGCAGAGGTGGCGCCGTTGGCGGCGGGCCTGCGCGCGGCGACCGAGGCGGTGCGGGCGCATCAGGGCATCATTTCGGGCCGTATCCGCATCAGCGCGCCGCTGTCGCTGGGGATGAAGATCCTGCCGCCGGTTCTGTCGCAATTCGCCATCATCCATCCGCAGACCGAGGTGGTTCTGAACCTGACGGACCGGCTGATTGATATTGTGGACGAGGATTTTGATCTGGCGATCCGCATTTCGGGGCCGCCTGCGGATAAATCGACGATCTGGCGCAAGATCTGCCGGGTGCCCCGGCTGCTGGTGGCGGCGCCGTCCTATCTGCTGGCACGCGGCAGGCCCGAGGTGCCGGAGGATCTGGCCGATCATGCGCGGCTGGCCTATGGCGATGCGCCGGGCGGCGAAAGCTGGCTGCTGGGGCAGGGCGGGCAGCGGCGCGTGGTGCAGGCGGCGGGGCGGTTTCAGGCGAATAACGGCGAGCTGCTGGCACAGCTGGCCGTGCAGGGCGAGGGGATCGCGCTGCTGCCCCGGTTCATCGTGGAGGATGACCTGCGCGCGGGGCGTCTGGCAGCGGTGCTGGAGGCGTGGCAGGCGCCGGATATCTGGCTGACGCTGTATTACCCGCCCTATGACCGGCTGCCGCTGCGGGTGGCGACGTTTTCGGATTTCTTTGCAACCCATGTGCTGGAAACCCGGCCGCTGTAAGCGCGCTGTGCGGGGCGACACCCGCCTCCCATGCCGATTCCGCCGGGTTTTGCCACTTTGATGGGCAGGGACGGGTTTTCTGCGGGGAACTGTCATGCAATTGTGTCGACAGTCTGGTTTGGCTTGCGTTCTATTTGAAACATGTTACAACAAATATACCCCGCAGGCCAAAGACGGGGACACTCAACAAGAACGTCCAACAGAGGTGAACATGACCAGATTTTCCAAAATCCTCGCCGGTTTCGCCTGCGGCACGGCCCTGGCGGCTGCGGCGGCTGTTCCGGTTCAGGCGGCCGAAGGCGAAACGCTGGCCGCTGTGAAGGCGCGTGGCGCGCTGGCCTGTTCGGGCCATAACGGATCTTATCTCGGGCTGGCCGAGGTGGATGACAAGGGCGCCTGGAAGGGCTTTGACATCGACCTGTGCCGCGCGGTGGCAACGGCGGTCTTCGGGGATTACGAGGGCCATCTGAACATCCTGCCCACCAGCTGGGCGCAACGCTGGCCCTCGCTGCAATCGGGCGAACTGGATGTGATCATCAAGGCCTCGGCCTGGACCACGGGGCGCGATTCCGAACTGGGCTTCCAGTTTTCAAACCTCTACCTGATGGCGCCGATTCAGGTCATGGTGCGCAAGGAACTGGGCGCCACCTCGATTGCGGATCTGGACGGCGGCTCTGTCTGCCTGCCTGCGGGCACATCGGTGGAACGGTCGATGGCAGAGTATCTGAAGAAGATCGGCATCACGATGGAATTCGTGGTGTCTGAAAAGACCGAAGAAAGTGAAGCGGCCTATCTGTCGGGGCGCTGCGATGCTTCGGCGCAATGGGATGTGCAGCTGGCGGTTCTGCGGCTGAAGGCCGAAAACCCGGATGACCACATGATCCTGCCCGAGGCGATTTCGGCCGAACCCGTGGCCATGCTGGCGCGCGAAGGCGATGATGGCTGGGTGGATATCCTGAACTTCACGCTGACCACGCTGCTGGCCGCCGAAGAAAACGGCGTCACCTCGGCCAATGTCGACGAGATGAAGGCCAATCCGCCGACCCCGAGCGTGGGCAAGATGCTGGGTGCAACCCCCGGCTATGGCGAACGCGTCGGGCTGAGTGACGATTTCGGCTATAACATCATCAAGAAAATCGGCAATTATGATGAGGTCTGGCAGCGCAACCTCGGCTCTGGGTCGCCCTACAAGCTGGAACGCGGCGTGAATTCGCTGTGGCAAAGCGGCGGCGTGCTGTGGCCGATCCTGACTGGACTGATCTGCGCCTGACCTGTATCTGACCGATGCGGCCTGCCCGGATGGCGGGCCGCATCCACCGGACCGTTACCGGGGAATCCTGCCATGTTGCCTTCGCGCAAGCGGAAAGCCTTTCTGATCCAGACCGTGCTGGGCCTGCTGCTTCTGATCGGGGGGGCGTTGCTGATCCGGGTGATCCTTCAATCGCTGGAAGGGCAGGGCATCAGCTCTGGTTTCGAGTTCCTGCACCGCTCGACCGGCTGGGATGTGGGGTTCAGCCTGATTGAATACACGATCAATGATCCCTACTGGAAAGTCATTCTTGTCGGCGTGCTGAACACGCTGTTCCTGGGCAGTATCGGGCTGGTTCTGGCCACGGTTCTGGGGGTTCTGATCGGGGTGCTGCGCACCTCGGCCAATCCGGTGATGGCCTTTCTGGGCACCTGCTATATCGAGGCGATCCGCAATGTGCCGCTGATCCTGCAGGCGTTTTTCTGGTATGCCGTCTTTACCCACCTGCCGCCGCCCAAGGTTGCGGCAGAGGCGGGCGGGATCATCATCCTGTCATCGCGCGGCATCTTCGTGCCGGGGCTGAACGTGGTGCCCGGGGCGGGGCTTCTGGCGGGGGGGCTGCTGCTGGCCGGGCTGGTGCTGGCGCTGATGCTGGCCTTGTGGCCGGGCCGCACCCTGCGGGCGCGCGAGCTGTTGCCGCAGATGTCACGCGGGGCCTTGCTGGGGGGCATCGGGCTTGCGGTGGCGGTGCTGCTGCTGGCACGCACGCCGGGCGAAACCTTCCTGCAGTTTGCCGAGCTGAAGGGCCTGAACTTTCGCGGTGGCATCCGGGTTTCCCCCGAATTTGCCGCGCTGCTGACCGCGATGAGCCTTTATGGCGGCGCCTTTCTGGGCGAGATCATCCGGGCCGGGTTCATGTCTGTCAGCCGGGGCCAGATCGAGGCGGCGCAGGCGCTGGGTCTGGGGGGCTGGCAAGTGTTTTCGCGGGTGCGGCTGCCGCTGGCGCTGCGCGCGGTGCTGCCCACGCTGACCAACCAGTATGTCTGGCTGCTGAAGGCCACCACATTGGGCATTGCCGTGGGCTTTTCGGATTTCTTCCTCGTGATCTCGACCGCGATCAACCAGAGCGGCCAGACCCTTGAGCTGATCCTGATCCTGATGGGCGGGTTTCTGATCATCAACAACCTTCTGGCGGCCATCATGAACTTCATCAACCGCCGCATCGCCCTGCGCGGCAGCCAGCTGCGGATATGAGGCAGACCATGGCGGATATTCCCCTTGTTTCCCCGCAGCCGGGCATTGACCGGCTGGCCCGGCTGCGCCGCAGCCTGTTTCCCACACCGCTGAGCGGGCTTGTCAGCCTGGCGGGCATTGCGCTGGCGCTGTGGATCGGCTGGGCGCTGCTGCAATGGGTGCTGCTGCAGGCGGTGTTCACCGGCAGCGCCGAAGACTGCCGCGCGGCTTCGGGTGCCTGCTGGGCGGTGGTGACGGCGCGCTGGCGGCTGATGTTCTTCGG
>JAXHOJ010000026.1:0-8280 GCA_034519525.1 Gemmobacter sp.
CTTCGGCCATCGTGCTCATCATGGCGCCGATCCTGTATCCGGTGGCGGTGAAACTGGGCGTCGATCCTGTGCACTTCGGCATCATGCTGGTGGTGAACATGGAGATCGGGCTGTGTACGCCGCCTGTGGGTCTGAACCTCTATGTTGCCTCGGCCATATCGAAGCTGGGATTGACAGAGGTGACGAAGGCCGCGCTGCCCTGGCTGTTCACGGCTTTGGTCTTCCTGGGTCTGGTGACCTATATACCAGAGATAACCCTGCTGCTTCCAAGGCTTATGGGCATGATGTGAGAAAGGGGGCCGGGGAAACCCGGCCCTTTTTCATTCAGCCGCCGGCCTGAAGATAGCTTTGCGGCGGGCAGCCGAACTGCTGGCGAAAGGCGGCCACGAAGGCAGAGGGGCTGCTGTAGCCCAGCGACCAGGCGATGGCGGTGCTGCTTTCGCCCCGTCCCAGCCGCTCGATGGCGGACAGCAGGCGCAGGCGGGCGCGCCACTGGCGGAAGGTCAGCCCGGTTTCGGCGCGGAACAGCCGTTCCAGGGTGCGGGGGCTAGCACCGGCGATGGCGGCCAGTTCGGTCAGCGGGCGGGGATCGGCCGGGTTCTGCCCCAGATGGCCTGCCAGCCGCGCGAGCCGGGGGTCGTGCCCGCCCGGCAGGCTGAGCGGGGCTTCGGGCAATGCGGCGATTTCATCCAGCACCACGGCACAAAGCCGCAGGCGGCGGGCATCATGGGGCGCCTCGCCCGGATCTTCGCCCATGCGCAGGATCAGCGCCCGCATCAGCGGTGTCAGCAGCAGGACGGCGCAGCCCGGATCACCGGCGCGCACCGGGCAAGACGGATCGACATAAAGGTTGCGGGTGTCGGCCTCGGATTCCGTCACCACATGATGCAGGGTGCCGCCGGGAATCCAGACGGCATGGCTGGGCGGCACGATCCAGACCGAGGCGCCGCTGACCACCCGCAACACCCCGCGCATCGCCCAAAGCAACTGCCCGCGCGGATGGCAGTGTGGCGCCACAGAGGCGCCCATGCGCAGGACACGGCCATGCGCCAGAACGGGGCGCGCCGGATCGCAGACAAAGGCGGTGGCGCTGGGGGTGAAACTTGTCGTGTCAGCGATATCTGTTGTCATGATGGCAATCTAACGCAGATCCCGGCCTGCCGCTACACTGACCGCATCCGCAAGCAGGAGCGCATCATGGCCATGGCCGACAGACTATCCCCGAGACAGATATTTTCGCCAAAGCAGCTGTTGGTGGCGCTGCTGATCCCCGGCGCGCTGCTGCTGGCGCTGTGGCCGCCCGCCGGGATGACCAGCCTGCAGGCGCAGACGCTGGCCGCTGTGCTGCTGACCCTGGGATTATGGAGCAGCGGGGCCGTGGCGCCCTATCTGGCGAGCCTGATCTTCTTCGCGGCGATGCTGATCCCCGGGCTGGCCCCGCCGGATCTGGTGTTTCAGGGCTTTGGTTCGGCGGCGGTCTGGCTGATCGTTTCGGGCTTCGTGATCGGCGCGGCGATCAGCAGCACGGGGCTGGGGGCAAGGCTGGCCGGGCTGCTGGGGCCGCTGCTGACCGGCAGCTATCCACGGCTGATCGGCGGGCTGACACTGGCGGCCATGGCACTGGGCTTCCTGATGCCGTCATCGGTGGGCCGCGCCGTGGTTCTGGTGCCCATCGGCATGGCGCTGGCCGATCGCGTGGGCTTTGCGCGCGGATCGAACGGGCGGATCGGCATTGCCGTCAGTCTGGCCATTGCCTGCAACATGCCCAGTTTCGCTATCCTGCCCTCGAACATCCCGAACATGATCCTGTCGGGTGCGTCCGAGACCATCCATGGTGTCAGCTTTGGCTATACCGATTACCTGCTGCTGCATTACCCCGTGCTGGGTATCCTGAAATCGGCGCTGGCGGTGGTGCTGGTGCTGTGGCTGTTTCCCGACACGGTCCGCCCGGCCGAAACCGCCGCACCGGCTGCCGCGCCGCAGGGCAAGGCGCAGCTGCGGGTCGCGCTGATCCTGCTGGCCACGCTGGCGCTTTGGATGACCGACAGCCTGCATGGCATCAACCCGGCCTGGGTGGGGATCGGCACGGCCGTGGTGCTGCTGTTGCCACGGGTTGGTGTGGTGGATCCGCAGGGATTTCGCGCTTCGGTGGATTTCGGGATGCTGCTGTTTGTGGCGGGTGCGCTGGCGCTGGGGGCGGTGGTCAATGCCTCGGGTCTGGGGGCCATGGTCGGTGCCGGGCTGGAATGGCTGCTGCCGCTGGAACCGGGGCGCGATGCGCTGAACTTTGCCGGGCTGTCGGTGATGGCCGGGCTGACCGGGCTGCTGGCCACCGTGCCGGGCGTGCCCGCCGTGCTGACGCCGATGGCCCCCGATCTGGCGGCGCAGACCGGGTTCAGCCTGCAGGCGGTGCTGATGACCCAGGTGATCGGCTTTTCCACCGTGATCTTCCCCTATCAGGTAGGGCCGCTGCTGGTGGCGATGCAGATGTCGGGTGAAAGGTTGGGCCATCTGCTGCGCATCACCCTGCCGCTGGCGGCGCTGACGCTGCTGGCCCTGCTGCCGCTGGATTACCTGTGGTGGAAACTGCTGGGCTGGATCTGATCAGCTGCGCAGGTTCATCCGCGCCATGACCGCCACCGCCACCAGCCCCACGGCCATCACCAGCAGGGCGGCGGGGGCGGCATCATCCAGCCGCTCCAGACTGGCCAGCTCATGCACCCGCGTCGCCAGCGTGTTGAAGTTGAACGGGCGCAGCAGCAGGGTCGCGGGCAGTTCCTTGACGCAATCGACAAAGACCACCAGCAGCGCCGTGCCCACCGACCCGCGCATCATCGGCAGGTAGATCTCGCGCAGCACCCCGCCCGCGCCCCGGCCCAATGAGCGGGCGGCCAGCGGCAGATTGGGCGAGACGCGGCCAAAGGCCGAATCCACCGCGCCCTGCGCAATGCCAAAGAACCGCACCAGATAGGCCAGCACGATGGCCGCCGCCGTGCCGGTCAGCAGCAGCCCCGGATCATGGCCGGTGATCGCCAGCACGGCATCGGCCAGCCGGTGATCCAGCGCGGCCAGGGGCACAAGCAGACCCAGGGCCAGAACCGCCCCCGGCGCCGCATAGCCCAAAGCGGTGACCGGCAGCACCCAGCGGGGAAGGCCACGCGCGCCCTGCCGCAGCCCATAGACGAGAAACAGCGCAGCCCCCACAGTCAGCACGGCCGCCGCCCCGCCGGTGACCAGCGTATTGACCAAGGCTTGCCCCAACCCCGGCGCCAGCCAGCTGGACGGATCGGACAAGGCGTGCGAGGCCATCACCGAGACCGGCAGAACAAATCCGAAGGCAAAGGGCACGAGGCACAGCGCCAGTCGCCGCCCAGCCGCGCCAGCCCTGCCAGCGCTGCGGCACCACCGGGCGCGTGACCGGCCGCGACGGCCGTGAAACCGCGCATTGCGCCGCCCCGCCCGTTCGACCGACAGCAGAACCACGATCACCATCATGGCCACCCCGGCGATCTGCGCCGCGCCCCCGGCATTGCCGGCCGTCAGCCATGTGGTGAAGATGCCGGTGGTCAGCGTCTGCACCCCGAAATGGGTAACCGTGCCGAAATCGGCCACCGTTTCCATCAGCGCCAGCGCCACGCCTGCCGCGATGGCCGGGCGGGCCAGCGGCAGGCCCACGCGGAAGAACACGCCCCAAGGCCCGGCGCCCAGCGCGCGGGCCACCTCGTAGGCGCCGCCCGATTGTTCGCGGAAGGCGGCGCGGGCCAGCAGATAGACATAGGGATAAAGCGCCGCCGACAGCACGAAGATCGCCGATCCGGCGGATCGCACCGGGGGAAACCAGTAATCCGCGCGAGGCTTCCAGCCAAAGTCACTGCGCGCAGGCGCGATCTGCAAAGCGCCAGAATAATCGAAGAAATCCACCAGCGCATAGGCGCCGACATAGGCCGGGATCGCCAGCGGGAACAGCAGCGCATAGGACAGCAGCCGCGATCCGGGAAAGCGGTACATCGTGACCAGCCAGGCCGCGCCGGTGCCCATCAGCGCCGTCAGCACGCCCACCCCCAGCATCAGCAGCAGAGTGGCCTGCAGATAGCGCGGCAGCACGGTTGCCATCAGATGCGGCCAGATATTCTCGGTCGGGTTGAAGGCGATCCACAGCACCGAAGCCAGTGGCGCCAGCACAATAACCCCGATCAGCGCCGCGCCGACGGCCCAGAGATCAAGCCCCCGCCATCCACGCCGGGCGGGCTGGCGGGCCTGCTGTTCCGCCAGCGGCCCGGAATGTGTCACATGCTCGCCATTCATTGACGGCGGCTTACCGGAAAGCAGTTTAACTGTCCAGAAAAGCTCGTATACTTGGGGTCAAGAGCATTTGAATTGCCAAAAGACAGGCCCCCGATGCGTATTGCCTATCACCTCGGCGTCCATTGCACGGATGACGACCGCCTGGTGCGGACCCTGTTCCGCAATGCCGAACGTCTGGAGGCCGAGGGCATCGAGGTGCCGGACCCGGCCCGCTATCGCAACCTGATCCGCGATACCGCCATTCAGCTGAAAGGCGCCACCGCCGATCCCGCGCTGCAGAACAGCCTGCTGGATCAGATTCTGGATGCGACGGCGCCCGAACGCATGATCCTGAGCTGGGAGAATTTTCTGGCCTTTCCGGCCTGGGCGGTGCGGGGGGCGCTGTATCGCACGGGCGGCGAAAGGATGCAGGCGATCACCCGCATCTTCCCCGATCATGCGGCAGAATTTCACATCGGATTGCGCAATCCCGCCACCTATCTGCCGGAACTGCACCGCCGCCAGCGCGGCCGGGATTATGATGATTTCATCGGCGAGGCGGATCCCGGCGATCTGCGCTGGTCGGATCTGATCGTGAACCTGATCGAAAAGAACCCGCAGGCCGATATCTGCGTCTGGGCAGATGAAGATACCCCGCTGATCTGGCCCGAAGTGCTGCGCGCCGTATCGGGCCATTCGGCCGATCTGGCGCTGGAGGGCAGCGACGATCTGCTGGAAAGCCTGATGACAGCCGAAGGGATGCGCCGGATGCGGGTCTATATGGCGAGCCACCCCCCGCAGACGCCAGTGCAGCGCCGCCGCGTGGTTTCGGCCTTTCTGGACAAGTTCGCCCTGCCCGAACAGCTGGATATCAGCTTTTCCCTGCCGGGCTGGACGGCAGAAATGGTGGCCGCCATGACCGCGCAATATGACCGCGACATGGCCTATATCGCCACTCTGCCCGGTGTGACGGTGCTGACACCCTGAACCGGGGAGGCAGGCCCGGATATGCCAACGGGGCCGCAAGGCCCCGTTAGCGCCACGCTCGTTGCCGGTCTGCATCAGCTTGATATCAAGCTGTTCGAGCAGGGCGGCTGTCGAGGCCGTCTACCTGCTCTCGGCTCCCCTCGGCTGTCATCAGGCTTTCCATGGTCATCGGCGGCCGGCCTGCCCAGACGCCTGCGTGGCGATCGACCGAGATCGCCGGGATCCAGCGCCCCGGCCTGCAGTTCGTGTCTGCGTGTTCGCCGCCCGTGCCTTGTCTCCCGGCGTTCCAGGTCGATCCGGGCGCGACGTGGCCCAGGCCAACGTGCAGATCCAGGCGATCCCGCACCTCGAGGCGTTGGAAGCGTCGTCATCCATCTTGCCGAGGTGAGCGCATCGAAACCTGGCCCAGTACGAGCTCTGGACAGTTCGCCACCGGCCGTCGAAGCGATTCCCGCTGGCGAGCAGGCCCGCCTGTGAGGGCTTGGGCATCTCGGCGGCGCGGTGCTGTGGTCGCGCTGGCCCGACCCATGCAGCAGCCGCGCTGCGCAACGCGTCGCGGCGCGCTGCGTCGGCGATGTCGGCGCCGCGTAGCCGCCGGGCTCGCTGCCTGCCCGAGGAGGTGCTGGCCCGCGCCGGCCCGCGGCGGGCTGTTCCGCGTGGGCCTGCGCTCTGGCGGTGGAACTCGCTGTCCGGCGATGCCTTCCATGGCCGGCCGAGCACGCGGGGCGTGATGGTGCCGGCGGCACGGTCTGTTTCCTGGGCGCACGAGGCCTGTACCTTCAGTTGTTCTGGAAATTATTTTGAGACGGAAATAGCCGCGCAATGTACATGAGATGCCGGGCGCGCGTGGCTTCCCCCGTGCCGGTCACCGGCACATGCGGCATGATAGCGGTGCACCGGCTGATGCCGTGCTGGCAACCGGCAGGTACCCTTTTTTCCGGGCGCGGTGGATAGTCTCGCCCAAACTGGCCGCCCGCTCAGCAACCGTGATGCGCTGGCTGTTTTTGTCGATTGCGTGCCCGCACCTTGCTGCGCCCTTTGGCGCTGGCGACGCGGGTGCGTGGCCGGCGATGGCGCCCGTGGTGGCGATGGCACTGGTTGGTTCAATCCGGCCTTGACGGCGTCAGCGTATTCGCCCATGCAGCAACGGCCCTGAACGTGCGCCGCCAGGCCATCTTGCCCGAGCACGCTGGCAGTCGGCCATCACCGCCCAGCCCGGCGCAGTTTCCCGACATGGCATGTCGCCCGGCGCCGCCGGCATCAGCACCGGCCATCACCGCACCAGCCCGTGGCGAGCAGCAGGCAGGCGCCGGCGAGCCGGACGACCCAGCTGCGCCTTGCCGGTGCGGTCGGCGTCAGCCACGGCGCTCGTAGGGTGGCGGCATTCGTCGGCGGCAAAGCTGACGCATGGTCTCGGCTGTTCGAAGTAGGCATGTTGCAGGCGATGGCCAGCGCGACGGCAATGCCCTCGCCTCGCGCGCCAAACCCCACGCGATCGGCGGCGCCTGCGGCGCAGAGGCCTCGCGGCGACATCGGCCCAGTGGCGCAGCCAGCCGACATGCTGGCCGACCTTGCCCCGACGCCGATCACGAAGCCCATGCCGCCTGAGCAGGTCGAAGTGGCCAGGTCAGCGCCGCGGGCGCGGCCTGCTCCAGCGGGTCAGCGGCAGCATCTTCAGCGCGGCGGCATGCGTAGGCTCGACCTGCTGCTGCGGATGCGTCAGTCGGCGGCGTCTACGTTGTTTCGTCATGACGACATTGTCTGCGACGCCTAGCGCATGGCCGTGGTCATGGGCACCTCTGGCGCCGCCACCTGTGCTTGCGGGCGGTCTGCCGCAGCCGTAGTGGCGGCGCCTGATGACCGCTACGAATCGCGCGCGCGCCGAGCTTGCTGACACCGCTGATAGGGCGCTGGAGCATGGGCAGATCCGAGCGCGCGAGCTGGCCAACGCGAAACCTTTCGACGACCCAGCGCGAACATCAAGGAGAACCCGCTGGCCGCGGTGTATAGGCCATTTTTGGTGCTGTACCGCCATCGCCTGGTGGGCTACAACAGCCCCGCCGTGGCCGCCTTTCGCATGGCGAGAACTGCCTCTATAATGCGGCAAGAACCGACACTTGGAGCTGGCAGGGTCTGTTGAGGAAGACCAAAGCCGTGAGCAGGCGCGCAGCCTCGTCGATATGGCCTAGGAACAGACCCACCGCTGGCTTCACCACCATGATGCCAGCGCCTCGCCACCGGATACAGCAGCGCCTGTTTTGATGGCCGAAAGGCTCCATCACCATGCCGATGAACAGCAGGATCACGATCAGCGACCGATGCTGCCCCAGGTATTGGCCGGCAGGGTCTGGATCTGTTCGCTGGTCAGGATGAAAACGGTATCGTGATGGCTTGCAGCAGCATCGCGTTGCGCATGGCGTAACGCAAATCACACCTCGCCCCAGCCGCAGGCGATGAAGGCGCTGACGGCGGCGGCCTCGACAGCAGAACAGAATGCCAGGCGAAGTAGGCACGCCGCGCCGTGGCGAAGCGACGGATCACGCCCGCCATGAGCAGCGTCAGGCTATCACCAGGTTGCCATCCGGGCTGGGTAACCGCGCCATCACCATCGACGGCCTGGACAGGCCACGCATGGCCCAGCTGTTTCACATCGTCGCCCACGGCAATGCACGGTAACGAAACGGCGGCTGGCGCAGGTGGCCATGCCGCGGCCATCGCGTGGCCACCGGGCGCCCTCTGCATGCGGCTCTCGAACTTCGCCTCGATACTTGGTGGCGCAGCGCAGGTGGCGCTTCCGGCGGAAGTCGCTCGGCCATGCCAGGGCTCTTCATGCGGCTCGTGATGAGTGAAGCAGGCAGCGCCTGCGCAAAGCGGCAAGGTCAGCGCATCTGGAATCGGCGAGGTACATCCGATCAGAAAGTCGCGCCGCCCGACATGGCGATGATGAGCGATGATCCTGCATATCCCGCGACACGCACACCATGGCGGCACTGATGTGTGCGTGATGTT
>JAXHOJ010000027.1:0-8478 GCA_034519525.1 Gemmobacter sp.
CCTACGCCACCCAGCTGGTGGGCGAATGCGTGATGACGCTTGGCGTGGACAAAGCAGGCCCTGGGACAGTCCATCCAGGTGGATTACGCCGCGCCGCAGGCGCCAGCGAGATAGACCTGGCGGCACTTCAGGCCGAATGCCGCAAGCGCATGCCGGCCTATATGGTGCCGGCCGGCATCGAGCAGCAGGCCGGCCCGCTGCCGCGCCGTCAGGATTCGCGCCAGTGGACGAAGCGGGGTGCGGCTCATGGCGTGACCTCCTGATCGGCGGGTTCCTGTTCGCCCATCACATCGACCGGATCAATGATGAGCGGCAATTCTTCTTCGACCACCGGAAAGGCGATCTGGCTGGCATGGCCGAACTGTTCGGGCTGCATCGGCAAGAGACCCAGCCTGTCGAAATTGATGGTGGAGAGTTCGCGCAGGCGATCGGGGCGGTTGAGATAGGCCCATTCGGCGCGCTGGATCGACAGGGCCTCGCGCAGGTCGGCAATCTCGGCATTCAGCCGGGCCACATCCTTCAGCGCCTGCTGGGTTTCATAGTTTTCCGAATAGGCCCAGAACCCAAGCCCGATCACGGCAAGGAAGGTGAGCATATAGGCCAGCGCGCGCATCAGCGGTGTCCTTTCTTCGGGCGCAGCAGCGGCACATCCAGCGCTGCGAGGTCCAGTTTATGGGCCGGGGCCTCGGTCCGTGCGGCCACGCGCAGCTTGGCCGAGCGTGACCGCGGGTTTTCGGCCAGCTCGTCATCATCCGGGCCGACGGCGCGGCGGGTGACGGGGGTAAAGCTGGGCACTGGGCCATCCTGCGACGGCGCATAGCGGTTGCCCTGCGCGGCCACGGTGCGCGTCTGGAAGAACCGTTTCACGATACGGTCTTCAAGGCTGTGGAAGGTGACGACGGCCAGACGGCCACCGGGTTTCAGCACGCGTTCGGCGGCGGCCAGACCTTCGGCCAGTTCTTCGAATTCGGTATTCACCGCGATGCGGATCGCCTGAAAGCTGCGGGTGGCCGGGTGGCTTTGCCCCGGTTTCGGGCGCGGTAGGCAGCGGGCCACGATTTCCGCCAGCCGCAGGGTGGTGGTGATCGGCTCTTGCGCGCGGGCGGTGACAATCGCCTTGGCGATGCGGCGCGAGGCGCGTTCTTCGCCGTAAAGATACAGGATATCGGCCAGAACCGATTCTTCGGTTTCGTTCACCAGATCGGCGGCGGATTGGCCTGCCTGGCTCATCCGCATGTCCAGCGGGCCATCCCGCAGGAAGGAAAAGCCGCGTTCGGCCTGATCCAGCTGCATCGAGGAAACACCCAGATCCAGCACCACGCCATCCAGCGCCCCGGCATAGGTATCGAGCTGCGAAAACGTGCCCGCCACCAGCTGCAGCCGGTTGCCATATTCGCCCGCCCAGGGCTGTGCCATCTGCAGCGCCAGCGGATCACGGTCGACGCCGATCACCAGATCGGCCCCCGCCGCCAGCAGGCCACGGCTGTAGCCCCCTGCCCCGAACGTGCCATCCAGCCAGGCGCCGGTGATGGGGGCGCAGGCGGCCAGCAAGGGGCGCAGAAGCACCGGAACATGCGGCTGGCGATCCTGCGGCTGATCGCGTTCGGCCAAGGCTTATTCCTCCGGATCGGGGGGCAGCAGCGACAGCATGTCGATGCCATCGGGCAGGACTGTCAGCTCGATCTCGGCCTGGGCATCCAGTTCGGCGTCGTAGCGTTCGCGCTTCCAGATCTGAAAGGTTTCCAACGTGCCCGCAAAGATCGCATCCGCACCGCTTTTCAGATCGTCGCCATCGAGGCCGATCTTTTCGCGCACCTTGGGCGGCAGCACGATTCGGCCATCGTCATCGACCTCGACCGTCTGCGACAGGGTGACGAGGTTGCGTTCCATGAAGCGGCGCTGGGGGGTGCCGGTGGGGATGCGGCGGATGCGCGCTTCGACCCGTTTCATTTCGGCGATGGTGTAACATTCGACAAACTGCCGGTCCGGGCCACCATAGACCATCACGAGTTTCGGACGGCCACCTTCGGCAGCTGCAGGGTCGCCAGCTTCGAGGACACGCCGGAACGATGCGGGAATAGAGACCCGCGCCTTTCCGTCAACCTTCTGGTTGAACTCGCCTCTGAACGCCTCCGACACGACCTGCTGCCCCTCGGCTTCTTTTTTTCCTTGCCCCGGATTCTGCGCCGGAGCATGATTCTCGAATCAGTATCCCCAGAAATGAAAGCGGCGGATCGCGCGGCTGCCACTGCCCGATCCGCCGACTGTCCCATTGCTGGGCCGACCTGGTTTACGCGTGCCACCTGGGGGAGATGTCTGCTCGCCCACGCACCGGTCGTGTATTGGGATGAAGGAGGGGCCTGTATGAAACCTGCTTATCGCCTGTTGGGGTCTTGGTGCCCCGATGTTTTTCACTTTCCCGCCGTCATCCGGTGAAACAAGGGATGCCACGGGAAATCATGGGAGGCAACGGGAAATTTTGCCCCTCAACAACGGCAGACACGGGATTGCGCGGGAGATCGTGGCGAAACTGTGGCAGCCGGGAACTGCTGGCGCTAACTGTCGCTTAACGCTTTCGCGCTACACACAAGATATAGCGGATGGCAGGGCTATGGGGTGGCCCATGAATTCCCGGAAAACCGCTGAAAGCCGCAAACATCGCCCCCGAACCGTTGCGGCAGAGACACAGTTTTCACGAAGAACCGCTGAAAAAGTCACCAGAAATCACAGACTGGTGATTCGGAGCCCCGAAATCCCATCGCATCCCGGAATCGGCAGAAGTTGTGCGGCTTCGTCCCATGATTTCCCGGAATGGGGCCATGGGCGCATGAAAACGCCCGAAGGCGGACCTTCGGGCGGCATCAGAGATCGGCTATGGGAAGGATCAGGCCATGCCGCCTTCGATCAGCCGCTGTGCAAGCCGGGCATAGGCCTGCCCCACCGGCCCGTCTTCGGCCGCGATGGGCGTGCCTGCATCGCCCGCCAGCCGGGTGGCGATATCCAGCGGCAATTCCCCCAGGAACGGCAGACCCAGCGCCTGCGCCTCGGCCGCGACACCGCCATGGCCGAAGATATGCGCCTCATGCCCGCAGTTGGGGCAGATATAGGTGGACATGTTTTCGATCAGCCCCAGCACCGGGGTCTTCAGCTTGCGGAACATGTCCAGCGCCTTGCGCGCATCCAGCAGCGCCACATCCTGCGGCGTGCTGACCACAATTGCCCCGGTCAGCTGGGACCGCTGGCACAGGGTCAGCTGCACATCGCCAGTGCCCGGCGGCAGGTCGATCATCAGGACATCCAGCTCGCCCCAGGCCACCTGTTCGATCAGCTGCTGCAGCGCACCCATCAGCATCGGGCCGCGCCAGATCACCGCCTCGTCCTCTTTCAGCATGAAGCCCATCGACATCAGCGTGACGCCATGCGCCTGCAGCGGGATGATGGTCTTGCCATCGGGGCTGGCGGGGCGCTTGTTCACGCCCATCATGCGCGGCTGGCTGGGGCCGTAGATATCGGCATCCAGCAGGCCCACGCGCCGCCCCTGCCGGGCCAGCGCCACCGCAAGGTTGGAACTGACGGTGGATTTGCCCACACCGCCCTTGCCCGAGCCAACGGCGATGATGCGGTCGATCCCGCTCACCTTCTTTGGGCCGCCCTGCTGCGGCGTGGGATGGCCGCCGATCTTGAGGCTGGGCGCGGCCGGTTTCGGCGCCGGGCCATGCGCCGTCATCACCACCTGCACACGCGTGACACCGGGCATGGCGCGCAACGCCTCTTCGGCGGCGGCCTGCACGGGCGCAAGGGCGCGCGCCTCGTCCGGCGTGGCAGCCTCGATCACGAAGGCCACGGCGCCCGCGTCGATCTTCAGCGCACGAATCAAATCGCGCGAGACGAGATCACCGCCCGTGGGCAGCGGAATCCGGGCCAGCCTTGCCAGCACTTCTTCCCGAGTTATATTCATCGCGAACCTCCGGCTATTTACGCAAGAAACTTGTTCACCGGGGCGGAAAGCGCAAGGGCCGGTGAACAAAGCGCCCAATATTCGGGCGAAGCGCCTGTTTACCTTAGGAAAACTTTTTCCGCAGCCATGCGGGTGCCGCATAGCTGCAATGCGGCGAACCGGGATTGTGCAGACGCAGCAATTACCCCAAATTGATCTCAACGAAGCGACGGACGGATCGGCAGATGATCCAGAAGCGCAGATGAAGAAGATCAAAGGCTGACGGAAAATGGCTTACGCAAATACCACGCATATCGCATCGGCGAGCATCATCGACCGCATGATCGACGGCCTGGAAGCTGTGAAAACTGTTCTGGTGCGCCGCGCGATCTTCAAGCAGACGGTGCGTGAGCTGAACAAACTTTCGACGCGGGAACTGGCAGATCTGGGCATCCATCGCTCCATGATCCACCGTCTGGCGCAGGAAGCAGCCTACGGCAAATGAGTTTATTGCGAGACCCCACCTCCTCCCGGGGTCTGTAGCAAAAGCGGCGGCATCTCTCCTCCTCCCTGATGCCGTCGCGTCTTTCTTCGGAAGCCCCGGCTTCCACAAGGTTTGTCCGGCCCCTCCTCCTCCCTGGGCCAGGGCATCAGCGGCGGCCCCTCCTCCTCCCTGGGTCGTCGCAAATCTTCGGGCTGAAAGGCCTGACACCGTTCTTGGCCCCTCCTCCTCCCTGGGCCGGGAACCAGCGGCGACCCCCTGCTCCTCCCTGGGGTCGCCGCGTCTCATACGGGTCTTCGGACCCACGGATCCCTGGCCCCTCCTCCTCCCTGGGCCTTGGAACCAGCGGCGATCCCCTCCTCCTCCCTGGGATCGCCGCGCTCCAATTCCGGGTCGCAAGACCTGACACCGAACCCTGACCTACCTCCTCCCAGGTCAAGGTAACCGCATCGAGGCCCCTCCTCCTCCCTGGGCCGGATGCACCCGATTGCGCCGCCCCTCCTCCTCCCTGGGTGGCAGCAAACAGAACGGCGGCACCCCTCCTCCTCCCTGGGTGTCGCCGTTTTCTTTTTGCAATCAAAGAACTGCGCAAATCCCCCGACAATCCGCGCCCGGTATTCCGTGCTTGCATCTGCCTTGTCCCGGCGCCATCGTCGCGGGCAATTTCCCTGCCGGATGATCCCATGCGCGCCTCGCTGATTTCTGCCGCCCTTGTTGCCGCCCTTGTCGGCTATGGTTCGACCATCGCGCTGGTGCTGGCGGCAGCGGCGGCGCTTGGCGCCACACCCGCGCAGACCGCCTCCTGGGTTCTGGCGATTTCGCTGGGCAAGGCTGCGGGTTCGGCGCTGCTGTCCTGGCAAAGCCGGGTTCCGGTGGTGCTGGCCTGGTCCACCCCCGGCGCCGCACTGATTGCCGCGACCGAGGGGCTGACCATGGCGCAGGGCGTGGGGGCCTTCGTGCTGGCGGGGGCGATGATCCTGCTGACCGGGCTGATAAAACCGCTGGGCCGGGCTGTCGCGCTGATCCCCGATGGGATTGCGGCGGGGATGCTGGCGGGGGTGCTGCTGCCCTTCTGCCTGAAACTGCCTGCGGCAACGGTGGCCCTGCCTGTGCTGGTGCTGCCGCTGATCGTGATCTTCGCGCTGGTGCGGCTGCGCAATCCGGCCATGGCGGTGCTGGCGGCGCTTGGCGCGGGGGTGGTGGCGGCCTTTGCCCTGGGCCTTGCGCATCTGCCAGAGCTTGCACTGCCGCTGCCGCAGCTGACCTTCATCACACCCGAATTCGATCTGGCGGTGGTGATCGGGCTGGCGCTGCCACTGTACCTTGTCACCATGGCGTCGCAGAACCTGCCGGGCTTTGCCACCATCCGCGCCGCAGGTTTTGAGCCGCCGGTGCGGCCAGGGCTGACGGTGACTGGCGGGATTTCGGCGGTGATCGGGCTGTTTGGGGCGCATACCATCTCGATGGCGGCGATCACTGCGGCCATCTGTCTGGGCCCGGATGTGGAACTCGATCCGAAACGGCGCTGGCGCGTGGGGCTGGCCTATGCCGGGTTCTGGGTGCTGCTGGGCCTGCTGAGCCCGCTGATTCTGGCACTGCTGGCGGCGCTGCCTGCGGCGCTGATTACCGCGATTGTGGCGCTGGCGCTGCTGGGGCCGTTCATGGGGGCGGCAACCGGGGCTTTCGCAGTGGCCGAAACCCGGTTTCCCGCAGCGATCACCCTGGCGGTGACGGCTGCAGGCACCCCGGCGCTGGGGATTGGCGCCGCCTTCTGGGGGCTGCTGGCCGGCATCGCCTTTCATCTGGTGGACCGGCTGAAACGCTAGGCGCAAATTTCTTCCAAGAAATTTGCCCGCACCAGCGGCCGGTTTCAGAAGGGCACGTCATCCGCCTCTTCGGCAGAGACGACAAAGCGGGCGACAATCTTCTTCACCCCGGCCTTGTCAAAGGCGATGTCCAGCTTGTCGCCCTCGATCCCGGTCACCGCGCCATAGCCGAATTTCTGGTGGAACACCCGGTCGCCCAGCGTGAAGCTGGAGACCGCGCTGCAGGTCGATCACCGGTGCTGCGCGCTTCGCGCGGCTGGCGCACCGGGCGCTGGGTGACGCGGTCCTGCATCCGCTTCCAGCCCGGCGAGTTATAGACATCGGCCTTGGTGGCGCGTTCCTCGATCCGGCTTTGGCTGGATACGGCCGCCGCGCCGAAGCCACCGCCGTAAAGGCCCGGCGGGGTCAGCACATCGACATGATCGGGCGGCAGTTCGTCGATGAAGCGCGAGGGCAGCTGGCTTTGCCACTGGCCATAGACCCGGCGGTTGGCGGCAAAGCTGATGGTGCACAGCCGTTCGGCGCGGGTGATGCCGACATAGGCCAGGCGGCGCTCTTCCTCCAGGCCCTTCTGGCCGCTTTCATCCATGCTGCGCTGGCTGGGGAACAGCCCGTCCTCCCAGCCCGGCAGGAACACCACCGGGAACTCCAGCCCCTTGGCGGCGTGCAGGGTCATGATGCTGACCTTTTCGACCGCATCTTCGCTGTCATTGTCCATGATGAGCGCGACATGTTCGAGGAACCCTTGCAGGTTCTCGAACTGTTCCAGCGCCTTGACCAGTTCCTTCAGGTTCTCCAGCCGCCCCGGCGCCTCGGGCGTCTTGTCGGCCTGCCACATCGCGGTATAGCCGCTTTCGTCCAGGATCTGTCTCGGCCAGTTCGGACATGGTTGATCCGCGCCCGTCGGGCGCCAGCTCGATCAGCGTCGCCAGCGGTCCGAGCGCCCGATCGACAAGCGCCAGCGCAGACTGCGCCGCCGCCCTTGCCGCCGATCAGCCGCCCGTCGCGCCAGCAGCCGCGCGCGCGCCGACCAGCAGCGCGCCGCCTGGCGCGCGCGCCGTGCGCTGGATCGTCCTGCTGCGCCTTGTCGCCCAAGCCCGCGCTTGGGCGTGTTGACAATGCGTTCAAACGCCAGATCATCGTCGGGCTGACGGCGAGGCGGAAATAGGCCATCGCATCGCGGATTTCCAGCCGTTCATAGAACCGCGGCCCGCCGATCACGCGGTAGGGCAGGCCGATGGTCAGGAACCGGTCCTCGAACGCGCGCATCTGGTGGCTGGCGCGCACCAGAATCGCCATGTCGTCCAGCCCCACGGGGTCCAGCCCGCGCGTGCCGCGCTGCAGCGCCTCGACCTCCTCGCCGATCCAGCGCGCCTCTTCCTCGCCGTCCCAATGGCCGATCAGGCGCACCTTTTCGCCGCCCTCGGCCGCGGTCCACAGCGTCTTGCCCAGCCGGCCCTGATTGGCCGCGATCACGCCCGAGGCGGCGGCCAGGATATGCGCGGTCGAGCGGTAGTTCTGTTCCAGCCGGATCACCGTGGCGCCCGGAAAATCCTTTTCGAACCGCAGGATGTTGCCCACCTCGGCCCCGCGCCAGCCATAGATCGACTGGTCGTCATCGCCCACGCAGCAGATGTTCTGATGCGCCTGCGCCAGCAGCCGCAGCCACAGATACTGCGCGACGTTGGTGTCCTGATACTCGTCCACCAGGATATAGCGCAACCAGCGCTGATACTGCGCCAGCACATCGGGATGCGCCTGGAAGATCGTCACCATATGCAGCAGCAGGTCGCCGAAATCGGCGGCATTCAGCGTGCGCAGGCGCTCCTGATAGGCGGCGTAAAGCTCGGTGCCCGCGGTTGTTGAAGGCCGCCGGCCTCGGCCGCCGGCACGCGTTGCGGGCGTCAGCGCGCGGTTCTTCCAGCCGTCGATGATTCCCGCCAGCATCCGGGCCGGCCAGCGCTTTTCGTCGATGTTGGCGGCCGCGATCAGCTGTTTCAGCAGGCGGAGCTGGTCGTCGGTGTCCAGAATGGTGAAGTTGGATTTCAGCCCCGCCAGTTCGGCATGGCGGCGCAGGATCTTGACGCTGATCGAATGGAAGGTGCCCATCCAGGGCATCCCCTCGACCCCGCCGCCCAGGATGCGGCCCACCCTTTCCTTCATCTCGCGCGCGGCCTTGTTGGTGAAGGTCACCGACAATATCTCGTTCGGGC
>JAXHOJ010000034.1:0-100487 GCA_034519525.1 Gemmobacter sp.
CTCTCCTGCCGGACCCTGCGATAGCGCTGACAGGCTTGTGTAACGCGGCCCTCACGACAGCGTGAAACTTGTGCATCCTTGCAACGGCCGCAAAATGATGCGGAAATGCCGCAACTCCTTGCCCCCTGCGCGCCTTTGACCGCTGGACGTAAGGGGGTAGCTTGGCTAAAACCCGCCCATCAAGGCTGCGGGGAACCGCCGCCCGGATTTTGCATGGGTCGCAATGAGGCGACCCTTGAGAGGGAGAAGATCTCGTGTCCCACGCAGAAGATCACGCAGGCACCCGCAGGGATTTCCTGTATTTTGCCACCGCAGGTGCCGGGGCCGTGGCCACCGGCGCTGCCGTCTGGCCGCTCGTCAACCAGATGAACGCCTCCGCCGACGTGCGCGCCCTTGCCTCGATCTATGTCGATGTGTCGGGCGTGGCCGTCGGCTCGCAGCTCACCGTAAAGTGGCGCGGCAAGCCGGTCTTCATCCGCCGCCGCACCCCGGAAGAAATCGAAGCCGCCCGCGCTGTGCAGCTGTCGGATCTGATCGACACCCAGGCCGAAAACGCCAACAAGCCGGGCGCTGATGCCTCGGATGCCAACCGCACCCTGGATGATGCCGGCGAATGGCTGGTCATGCTGGGCGTCTGCACACACCTTGGCTGCGTGCCCCTGGGCAATGGCTCGGGCGAGTTCGGCGGCTGGTTCTGCCCTTGCCATGGCTCGCATTACGATACCGCAGGCCGGATCCGCAAAGGGCCCGCCCCGCGCAATCTTGATGTGCCCATGGCGCAGTTCACCGACGCAACGACCATTCTGCTGGGCTGAGGGAGAAACCGATGGCCGGAATTCCGCACGACCATTACGAGCCCAAGACGGGCATCGAAAAGTGGCTGCACAAGCGCCTGCCGATCGTGGCGCTTGCCTATGACACACTGATGATCCCCACACCCAAGAACCTGAACTGGATGTGGATCTGGGGCATCGTCCTGACCTTCTGCCTGGCGCTGCAGATCATCACCGGCATCGTGCTGGTCATGCACTACACCCCGCATGTCGATCTGGCCTTTGCCTCGGTCGAACACATCATGCGGGATGTGAACGGCGGCTTTGCCCTGCGCTATCTGCACGCCAACGGCGCCTCGCTGTTCTTCGTGGCTGTCTATCTGCACATCTTCCGCGGCCTGTTCTACGGCAGCTACAAAGCCCCGCGCGAAGTGACCTGGATCATCGGGATGCTGATCTATCTCATGATGATGGCAACCGGCTTCCTGGGTTACGTTCTGCCCTGGGGCCAGATGTCCTTCTGGGGTGCTACCGTCATCACCGGCCTGTTCGGCGCCATTCCCGGCGTGGGCGAGCCGCTGCAAGCCTGGCTGCTGGGCGGCCCTGCCGTGGATAACGCCACGCTCAACCGCTTCTTCTCGCTGCATTATCTGCTGCCCTTCGTGATTGCGGGCCTTGTTGCCGTGCATATCTGGGCCTTCCACACCACCGGCAACAACAACCCCACCGGGGTCGAAGTGCGCCGCACCTCGAAAGAAGAGGCCAAGAAGGACACTGTTCCCTTCTTCCCCTATTTCGTCATCAAGGATCTGTTCGCGCTGGCCGTCATCATGGTGATCTTCTTCGCCATCGTGGGCTTCATGCCGAACTATCTGGGCCACCCCGACAACTATATCGAGGCGAACCCGCTGGCCACGCCCGCACATATTGTGCCGGAATGGTACTTCCTGCCGTTCTACGCCATCCTGCGCGCCTTCACCGCCGATGTCTGGGTGGTGCAGCTGGTCAACTTCCTGTCCTTCGGCATCATCGACGCCAAGTTCTTCGGCGTGCTGGCCATGTTCGGCGCGATCGCCATCATGGCGCTGGCACCCTGGCTGGATACCTCCTCGGTCCGTTCGGGCAAATATCGCCCGATGTTCAAATGGTGGTTCTACCTGCTCTGCGTCGACTTCATGGTGCTGATGTGGGTGGGCGCCATGCCGACCGATTTCCCCTATGACTGGATCTCGCTCATCGCTTCGGCCTATTGGTTCGCCTATTTCCTCGTCATCCTGCCGCTGCTTGGCGTGATCGAAAAACCGCTGCCGCAACCGGCAACGATCGAGGAAGACTTCAAGGCGCATTACCCCCATGCGGCCGAGTGAGAGAAAGGAACTGACTGAGATGTTTCGCAAAATCGCAATCAGCGCCGTCTCTGCCCTTGGGCTGATGACCGGGGCCGCGTTTGCCGCAGGCAGCGAAGGCCATGTCGAAGATGTTGCCTTCTCGTTCGAAGGGCCGTTTGGCACCTTCGACAAGAACCAGCTGCAGCGCGGCCTTCAGGTCTTCACCGAGGTCTGCTCGGGCTGCCACGGCATGAAATTCGTGCCCATCCGCACCCTTGCCGATGAAGGCGGGCCAGAGCTTCCGGCCGATCAGGCCCGCGCCTATGCGGCAAGCCTTGATTCGGTCGTGCTGCCCGATGGCACCGAACGCCCGCGCGAATGGACCGACAAATTCCCGATCCGTTCGGGTGAAGGCATGGGCCCGGACCTGAGCCTGATGGCCAAGGCCCGCGCCGGTTTCCACGGCCCCTATGGCACCGGGATCAACCAGTTGATCAACGGCATCGGCGGCCCGGAATATATCGTTTCGGTCCTGTCCGGTTATACGGGCGAGGAAAAGGTCGAGGCGGGCACCACCTTCTATGAAAACCACGCCTTCCCCGGCGGTTGGATTTCGATGCCCCCGCCCCTGTCCGACGATCAGGTGACCTATGCCGATGGCCACCCGGCCACCGTGCATCACATGGCCGAAGACGTGGCTGCCTTCATGATGTGGACGGCAGAACCCAAGCTGATGGCGCGCAAGCACATGGGCTTTGTGGCTGTCACCTTCCTCATCATCCTGTCCGTGCTGCTGTATCTGACGAACAAGCGGCTTTGGGCAGGGATCAAGGGCAAGAAATCGGCCGCCTGATAAAGGCGCCTGATAAAGGCGCCTGATTCTGGGCCAAACTGTTGAATTCAAAAGCCCCGCAGGAAACTGCGGGGCTTTTTCTTCATCCCAGATAGGCGGCCAGCGCGGCAGGCGGGTTGGCAAACAGCGCTGTGGTCTCCACCGGCGGGGCTGCGCGTCCCTCTGACACCAGAACGCAGCGCCCCGCAAAACGGCGGGCATCCTGCGGATCATGTGTCACCATCAGCACCAGCGCGCCTGCGGCCACCTCGGCCACCAGATCCAGCATGTCGGATTTCAGCGCAGGCCCCAGCGCGGCAAAGGGTTCATCCAGCAGCAGGATAGGTCGCGCCCGCAACAGCACCCGTGCCAGTGCCGCCCGCCCCTGTTCGCCGCCCGAAAGGGCGGCAGGTTTGCGCGGGCCATAGCCGGACAGCCCCACCCGCTCCAGCGCGGCATCGACGGCGCGCCAGTCCACCCGCCGCAACCCCGGGTCCAGCCCGAGGCCAAGGTTCTGCGCCACTGTCAGATGCGGGAACAGGTTCTGGTCCTGAAACAGCACCGACAGCGGGCGCTGCCCCGGTGGCAGCCCGTCGATCCGCGCGCCATTCCACAGAATGGCCCCGGCCGCCAGCGGCACGAACCCCGCCAAAGCATTGAGAAGCGTGGATTTTCCAGCGCCTGACGGCCCGATGACCGCGATCCGCTCGCCACTTTGGGCGCGCCAGTCGGCGGTCAGGTGAAAGTCATCCTGCTGGATTTGCAGCCCTTCAAGTGTCAGTTCCACCATGCCCCCATCGGTCACAGATCCAGAACAGCGCGAAGGCCGCGCCCACCAGCAGCAGCGCCGCCCCTGCCGCTGCCTCCATCCGGTAGGCGCCCATCAGCCTTTGAATGACCAGCGGCAGGGTCGCCCCGTTTTCCGCGGCGAACAGCGCCACCACCCCCAGATCCCCGACCGCCAGCGCCGCCGTCAGCCCGAGCGCAAAGCCCAAGGGGCGGCGCAGGCGGGGCAGAATCAGCAGCCGCAGCGCCGCAAAGCCGCGCAGATCCAGCGCCACCGCCAGACGTCCGTGATCCTGCACCAGGCGCAAGGCCTCTGGCACCAGAATCCGATAGGCGAAGGGCAGCGCCATCACGGCGGTCACGATCACGGTCACCGGCAGCGCCACAGCGGCGGGGGAGACGAATGGAAACACCAGCAAAAACAATCCTGTGCCCAGAACCAGCGCCGATCCGGCCATGGGCAGCATCGCCAAAGGCTCCAGCCCGCGCAGCCCCTGCGCCCGCCCCATGGCCAAAGCCAGCGCCCCGCCCACCGCCATGGGGGCGGCCAGCCCCGCCACCAGAAGCGAATTTCCCAGCGCAGGCCAGACGGCGCCGGGCAGATCGGCCAGACCGGGCAGGCCGCGCAGCACCACAGACAGAATCGGCCCGCCGATGAACAGCGCCGCCAAGGTGATGGCGGCGGCATCGGCCAGCCTGCGCCAACCGCCCGGGCGCGGCAGCACCTGCCCCCGGTCCAGCCCGGCGCCAAAGCCGCTGGGCAGGGTAAAGGCCGAGGCCAGCGCCACCGCAACGCCACAGGCAGCCACCTGCATCAGCGCCAAAGTGGCGGCGCGGGCCAGATCGAATTCAAAGCGCACGGCCTGATAGATCGCCAGTTCCACCGTGGTCGCCGCAGGCCCGCCGCCCAGCACCAGCACGACGGCAAAGCTGGTCAGGCAGATGGCGAATACTGCCAAAGCCGCGCCCGGCACCACATCCCGTAGCATTGGAAGTTCGATATGCCGCAAGATGTGGGCTGGCCCGAAGCCAAGGCTTTCCGCCAGCCGGATCCGTTCCGCCGGGATCGCCTGCCAGCCCTGCAGGATCATCCTTGTGGCCAGCGGCATGTTCAGGAAGACATGCGCCAGCACCACACCGCCCAGACCGAAGATCGAAACCTGCGGCAGACCCAGATCCCGCAGAGCGGTATTGAAGATTCCAGACCGGCCAAAGATCGCCAGCAGGCCCAGCACCGCCACAATCACCGGCAGCAGAAAGGGCGCGCCCAGCGCCGGAATGGCAAGGGCGCGGCCCGGAAAACGGCGACGGGCCAGCGCGCGGGCCAGCGGGATGGCGCAAACCACAGAGGCCAGCGCCGAAAGCGCCGCCTGCAGCACAGTAAAGCGCAGCGCGGCCAGATCGGCCGCACCGGGCATCCCGCCCCCCGCGCGCCACAGCACCGCCGCCACCGGCCCCAGCGTCAACGCGGCCAGGGCCAGAGCTGTGGTGCGGGCGATCAGCGCGCCAGCGCCGCGCGCCATTCTTCCAGCGCCGGATTGCGCAGCGCCAAAGCCTCATCCGCGCCCAGAAGCAGCGATTTTCCGGGCTGGATCAGGGTTTCAAACCCTTTGGGCAAACCTGCCGCCGGGATATGGGCCGGATACATCCAGTTCGTCACCGGCAGCACCGTCTGCGCGGCATCGGTCAGCATGAAGGCCAGGAATTTATCAGCCAATTCAGACTGATCGCTGCCAGCGAGCTTTCCCATCACCTCAACCTGAAGGTAATGGCCTTCGTCGAACAGAGCGGCGGTCTTGCTGTCATCCTCCTCCGCGATCAGGTGATAGGCGGGCGAGGTGGTGTAGCTGAGCACCATATCCGCCTCGCCTTCGGTGAACATGCCATAAGCCTCGGACCAGCCGGGGGTGACGGTGACGATGTTGTCCGCAAGATCTTTCCAGATCGTTGACGCCTCATCGCCATAGGCCGCCTTCACCCACATCAGCAGGCCCAGCCCGGGGGTGGAAGAGCGCGGGATCCTGAATGACGATCTTCAGGTCAGAGGCGGCCAAGTCCTTGAAGATTCTTGGGCGCAAGCAGGCTGCGGTTGTGGACAAAGGCAAACCAGCCCCAGTCATAGGGCAGGAAATCGGCATCCGCGAAATCCACCGGCAGGGACAGCGCCGGGGTTTGGCCATGCGGGGCGAAAAGGCCGGTGGCGCGGGCGGCAGCGGTGAGGTTGGTATCAAGGCCAAGCAGAATATCTGCTGGAGAATCAACACCTTCCAGCTGCAGCCGGGCCAGAAGGGCGGCGCCGTCGCCTGCGGCGGTGAAGCGCAGGTCGCAGCCACATTCGGCCTCGAACGCCTGTTCGATGGCCGGGCCGGGGCCCCATTCGGAAATGAAGCTGTCGTAGGTATATACGTCAAGAACAGGGGTTTCCGCCTGCGCGGCAAGCGCAGAAGCACACAGGAAACCCGCAGCAAACATGAGAGATTTCAACATCTTCCTCCATCTGCGACGAGCGGAGACGGAGACGGGAACCAGACCCGCGCACCTTCCCTCCGCCGGTCCTAACCGGTTCAGGTTCAACGGGTCCGCGATTGCGTCTCAGCCCTGACGGGCACCCCGAGGTGGCGGTGAAGATAGGGGATCGGGGGCCGGGTGCAAGGGAAATGCGCAGCAGGCACGGCGTCCCGCCGCCGTCCCGCAGCTGTATGGCCTGCGTCCCGACAGCCGCCCGCCGGGCGGGCAGCCGATCAAAGGGGCGGCAGAACCGGGGTCAGCCTGCCGGACGGGCACGCCAGGCGGCCAGAATCCAGCCGGCGGTCATCAGATCGAGATGGGCGCCGCCACCATTCTTGGCGATGGTGATTTCATCCTCTGACCGACGGCGATAGGCGCCCGACGGCAGATCGTAGAAATCGGCGATCACATCGCTTTCGGAGATCACGCCACGGGCAATCGGGTCTTTCAGCTCGCCAATGTGATGCAGGGTGGTGGCGCGGCTGTCGACGAACAGGCTGGCACGGGTCAGCGCGGTATCATCCACCTCGCGCATGTCGGGGCGATAGGCGCCGATCAGATCCAGATGCTGGCCCGGGCGCAGCCAGGCGCCCTGCACCAGCGGTTCGGTAGACATGGTGCAGGTGCAGATGATATCGGCCGCGCGCACCGCCGTTTCCAGATCATCGGCCACGGCCACGCCCAGATCACGGGCCATGGCCTGCGCGGCGGGGGCGCTGCGGTTCCAGACGGTGAAGCGGGCATCCGCAAAGCTGGAGCCATAGGCCGCCACCATCGACCGCGCGACGGTGCCCGCCCCCACCAGCAGGATATTGCGGCTGTCGGGCCGGGCCAGATGGCGGGCCGACAGCAGGCTGTCACCAGCGGTTTTCCATTTGGTGACCAGATGGAAATCCACCACCGCCTCCAGCACGCCGGTCTGATCGGCGTAAAGGGTGACGGCGCCGTTGACCGTGGGCAGGCCATGGGCGCCATTGCCCGGAAAGACCGTGGCGCATTTGACCAGCTGGCCCAGCCCGTCGATCCAGGCGGCGCGGTTCAGCAGGGTATCCTTGCCGCGATACAGAAAGGTATCGGCAATCTCGGCGCGCGGCAGGCGGTGCCCGGCCTCCAGCGCGGCGCAGAGGGCGGGCCAGGTCAGGCAGGATTCGGCCTCTGGCCCGATGAGTTCGACAGTCATAATCCGGCTTCCTTTTCTGTCAGCAACCCTTCGGCGACAAGGCGGCGGGCCCAGCCCTGCCACCCGTCAAACAGATGGGTATGCCAGCCGCGCACCTGTGCTGCGGCGATGTTATCGGCCCGGTCATCGGCAAACAGCAGACGTTCCGGGGCGACGCGCGATTCGGTTTCGACGATTTCGTAGATCCGGGGGGCGGGTTTGGTGACGCCCAGGTGGCCCGATACAAAGGCCATGTCGAATTCCGTCAGGAAATCGTAACGGGTTTTCGCAAAATCGAAAGTGCCGATGCCGAAATTCGTGAGCGCGAAGACCGGCACGCCACGCAGGCGCAGGGCGCGCAGCAGCGCGATGGAACCTTCGATCCGGGGCGAGGCCATGTCGATCCAGTTATCGTGCCACAGGCGGATTTCATCTGCCCAGTCGGGGTGGCGGGCGGCCCAGTCCATCACCGTATCGCGGAAGGGGGCGCCTGCGTCGATCGCCTCGTTCATGGCGTGCAGATCGACCTCGGCAAACAGGGTTGCGCGCGCGGCGCAGCCAATCGCGCGCAGTCATAAAACGCTTCCGGGTTCCATTCGATCAGCACATTGCCAATGTCGAAAACGACGGCTTCGATGGTCATGCCCGCTTCCTGATTACCGTTTCGCGCCAGAGTGTATAAAGCCCGGCCCCGCAGATCAGCGCAATCCCGATCCATGCGGTAAGATCAGGCCATTGCCCGAAAATCACCACCCCCCAGAGGATGGCCAGCGGCATGGCGGCATATTCGAAGGGCGCGATGACGGCGGCGGCGCAAAGCCGGTAAGCCTGCGAGATCATCAGCCCGCCGATGGCCACCGCAAGGCCGGTGGCCAGAAACCACGGCCAGTCGGCCATGGGTGGCCAGATCCAGGGGCGGAACAGGAAGGCGAGCGAGGGGTTGGCCGATCCGGCCAGATGGCCGTCGCCCACCGTCAGGCCGAAGGCACAGCTGACGCAGATGAAGCCGATCTGGACATAGAAATTCAGCGTGGCGGCGCTTTCGGTATCCTTCATGCGGCGGGTCATCATATGGGTGGCGGCATAGGAGCAGGCCGACAGCAGCACAAGAATGGCGGCGGGTTGCAGCGCGCCTGCGCCGGGGCGCATCATGACGATCACCCCCAGCAGGCCCACGCCCACCGCCGCCCAGCGGCGCGGGCCGACCTGTTCGCCCAGCACCAGTGTGGAGAGCAGCGTGACGACCAGCGGGCTGACAAAGGCGATGGCCACGGCATCGGCCAGCGGCAGGGCGGCAAGGCCCAGGAAATAGGCGATGTTCGACAGCATGACAAAGCCCACGCGCAGCAGGTGGCCACGCAGCCGGGTGGTGCGCAGCTGGCGCAGGCGGGTGCCGGTCAGCGACATGAAACCCAGAACGAAGATCAGGCTGATGAGCGAGCGGGTCAGGATCACCTGATGCAGCGCATAGCCGGTGGACAGCGCCTTGATCGCCAGATCGTTGACGGAAAAGATGGCGCTGCCGGTGATGGCCAGCAGGATGCCGATCAGGGTGGTGGAGCGGAGGCTGGGGCCGGGCTGCGCGCGTATCATGGCGGGCAAGATCGCGCCGGGCGGGAGCTCTGTTCGTCTGTCGACATGGCCCTGGGGAAGGCCGCAGCATCGGCAAAAAAAAAAAGCGATACGGGCCTGTGCAGCGGTCAGCGCAGCTTTGCCGCCCGGACCGCGCGATCCAGCGTTTCCAGAAAGCGCGAGCGGTCGGCCTTGGAAAACGGGCGGCCACCGCCCTGGCGGAAGGGATCGGCGCTGCGCAGATCCTGCATCAGATCGCGTGTGGCCAGCACATTGCCGATATTCGCCGGGGTCAGCGCCTCGCCATTGTGTTTCACCACCTGCGCGCCGGATTCCACGCATTTCGCGGCCAGCGGAATATCCCCCGTCACCACGACATCGCGGGGGCCTGCCTGCGGTCGGCGATCCATTTATCAGCCTCGTCCGGGCCATCGGAAACGAAGACGCTGTCGACCAGCGGATTGGCCGAGGGCCGGATGCCGCCATTCGACACCAGCACCATGCGGATGCGGTGGCGGGTGGCCACAGTTTCCGCCTCGGCCTTCACCGGGCAGGCATCGGCGTCGATGTAGATGACCGGATCAGTCATACAGCGCTGCGGCGTGGAAGCCGATGTGGTCTTCGATGAAGGTCGAGACGAAGAAATAGCTGTGGTCATAGCCCTTCTGCATCCGGAAGATGCCGCCCTGACGGCGCGCGGCCATGGCCTCGGCCAGGGCTTCGGGTTTCAGCAGGTCCAGAAACTGATCCGAGCCGCCCTGATCAATCAGGATCGGGCCGTCAAAGCCGCGTTTCTTCATCAGAAGGGTCGCATCATGCGGGGCCCATTTCGCCTCATCCTTGCCCAGATAGGCGGTGAACTGCTTGCGGCCCCAGTCGCTGGCCGTGGGGTTGGCGATGGGTGCAAAGGCCGAGACCGAGCGGAAGCGGCCCGGAAAGCTCATGGCGATGGTCAGCGCGCCATGGCCGCCCATCGAATGGCCGGTGATCGCCTGCCGTTCTTCGGCCACGGGAAAGGTTTTGAACAGCAGGTCGGGCAGTTCATCGGTGACGTAATCCCACATGCGGAAATGGGTGGACCACGGCTTTTCGGTGGCGTTCACGTAGAAGCCCGCGCCCTGCCCCAGATCATAGGCCTCGTCATTGGCCACGCCCCGCGCGGCGAGGTGTCGGGGAAGACCAGCGCGATGCCCTGTTCGGCCGCCCAGACCTGCGCGCCGGACTTGATCATCGCGTTTTCATGGGTGCAGGTCAGGCCCGACAGATACCACAGCACCGGCACCGGGCCATCTTCGGCCTCTGCGGGCAGGAACAGGCCAAAGGTCATGTCGCAGCCGGTGGATTCGGAGGCATGGGTATAGACGCCCTGCACGCCACCGTAACAACGGTTTTCGGAGATGGTTTTCATCGGTGATCCTCCTCAGCCCGTGATCCAGGCTATGACGGCTGTGACGGTCAGGATACTGGCCGCCGTGGAAATCAGGATGGCGGTCGATACGCGCTGCGGCGCGACGCCATAATGTTGCGCAAGGATATACAGATTCCCGGCGACCGGAAGGCTGGCGGCGGCGATCATCACCCCGGCAGGCTGCGGATCAATGCGGAACAGCCAGAGCGCGGAAACCGCCACCAGCGCCGGATGCAGCACCAGCTTGGCAAAGGACAGCCAGACGGCATTGCCAAGGCGCGGCGCCCCCCGCCCGGCCAGAGAGGCGCCGATGGCAAACAGCGCGCCGGGGGTGGCCGCGCCCCCGAGGATGGCCAGAAATTCGTTCACCGGGCCGGGCAGCGGCAGGGCGGCGCCCGACCAGATCAGCCCCAGCACGATCGACACGATCATGGGGTTCTTCAGCAGCCAGCCCAGGGCCAGCAGTCGCCGAAGGTCGAGAGGCCGAGCGACCCGCCGCGCCGCCCCGGTGATGATGAGCGTGAAGAGCGAGGAAAACACCACCATATCCACGGTCAGCACCATCAGCACCGGCCCGGCGGCGGCAGGCCCCAGCAGCACCACCAGCATGGGCACCCCCAGAAAGCCGGTATTGCCGGACTGGGCGCATTGCGCCTCCATCGTGGCTTCTTCCAGCGGGGTACCGCGCCAGAGCGCCAGCGCCATGACGGTGACATAAAGCAGCAGCGAGGCCGAGAGATAGGCCAGGACGAAGGGCAGATCGAAAATCTCGGCCAGGCTCAGGTTCGCGGCAAAGCGGAACAGCATGGCCGAAAGCGCAAAGTAGAACACGAATTTCGTGAGCCATCCCACCGCCTCGGGCGGGAAGATGCGGCGATGGCCGGCCCAGAAACCAAGGCCGATCAGCGCGAAGAAGGGCAGGGTTTTCAGAAGGATGGCGATCATGGGCGTCCGGGCGTTTGCCCGACCGTTTCACGTTGTGGCGAGGGATGCAAGGGAGGGGCGCCGCCCCTCTGGGCCTGCGGCCCATTCACCCCGGGGTATTTTTGCCAAGAGGAAATCAGAAGGGCAGGATCATGTCCTGATGCGGGATGCCCGCATCATCGTAGATCTCGCCCACCGGGGTGAAGCCCAGTTTGGCATAAAAGCCCATGGCATGGCATTGCGCGCCCAGCCGGGCGCGGGTGACGCCGGGCATCTGGCGGAAATGCGCGATGCCCGCGCGGATCAGCTCGGCGCCAAGGCCCATGCCGCGCATTTCGGGCAGGACACAGACGCGGCCGATCTTGCCGGTATCCCCCCGGTGCAACAGGCGGGCGGTGCCCACCGGCCGACCATCGAGCGTGGCGAGCAGGTGGATCGCCTCGGCATCCAGATCGTCGATCTCGTCGGCTTCGGCAATGCCCTGCTCCTCGATGAAGACCCGGTGGCGCAGGGCCACGCAGGCGGCGATATCATCGGTGGCGGCAATGATCGGGGTCATGCGAAGTAATCCTGCAGGATGCGGGTATAGATCGCCTTCAGCTGATGGATCTGTTCCACCTCGATCCGTTCATCGACCTGGTGCATGGTCTTGCCGACCAGGCCGAATTCAACCACCGGGCAGTGGTTCTTGACGAAGCGCGCATCCGAGGTACCGCCCGAGGTGGAGAGTTCGGGGCTGCGGCCGGTTTCGGCCTGCACGGCGCGGGCGATCAGGGCGGAAAATGCGCCGGGCGGGGTGACGAAGCTTTCGCCGGAAATCTGGATGCGGGTGCTGATGGTCACGCCGGTTTCGGCCTGCACCGCCTGCGCATGGGCCTGCAGCCATTCCGTGAGGCTGGCGCCGGAATGGGCATCGTTGAAGCGGATGTTGACGGTGGCGCGGCCCTTGGCCGGAATGACATTGGTGGCGGGGTTGCCGCAATCAATGGTGGTGATGGCCAGGGTGGAGGCATCGAAATGGTCGGTGCCCTGATCCAGCGGTTCGGCCTCCAGCCGGGCGAGCAGGGTGACCAGCGCCGACATCGGGTTTTTCGCGCGGTGCGGATAGGCCGAATGGCCCTGCACGCCTTCGGCGGTGAACCAGCAGGTCATGCTGCCGCGGCGGCCGATCTTCATCATCTCGCCCATCACATTGGGGCAGGTGGGTTCGCCCACCAGACAATGCGACATGGTTTCGCCCTGCTGCGCCATCCAGTCCAGCAGCGCCACCGTGCCATGTTCGGCATCGCCTTCCTCATCGCCGGTGATGGCGAGGATCACGGCACCATCCGGCGGGGTCTGCGTCACGAAATCGACGGCCGCCGCGGCAAAGGCGGCGACGCCCGATTTCATGTCGGTGGCGCCGCGCCCATACATCCAGCCGTCGACCACCGCCGCCGCCGAACGGGTCATGCGTCCAGGCGCCTGCATCGCCCACCGGCACCACATCGGTATGCCCGTTGAAGCCGAAGCTGCGGTTGGCGCCCCGGGCGCCCCAGCGGGCATAGAGATTGGCGATACCGCCGCGATCGACACGGGTGCAGGTGAAACCCGCATCCGTCAGCAGCCGGTCCAGCAGTTGCAGCGCGCCGCCTTCGGCGGGGGTGACGGAATTGCAGCGGATCAGATCGGCGGTCAGCGCGACGGGATCGACGGGGTGCATGGCGGGCTCCTTCCCTGATGGCACAGGCATAAGGGGCGGGGCGGGCGCCTGCAAGCCGGGCCGTCAGTCGTAGAAGGGCGTCATCTGGGCGACGATGACCGAGTTTTCATCCAGCGCCCGCTGCATCAGCTCGCGTTCTTCGGGGTCGATCTCGTCGCCTGCGGCTTCGCGTTCGTCCAGCGTGCCATAGCCTGACACATCAAGCGGGGCGAGATCGGCCTGTTTCAGGATGGCCACGGTTTCGCGTACGGCCTCGGCCTCGTCGACGCCAGAGGCATAGATCATCAGCGCGGCGCCGGTGGCCTTGTCGGGCAGGCCGTCGCCGGTCTTGCGACCCACCTCGACCACCAGCGTGAACACCTGCTGCGGCCGTTTCACCTTGCTTTCATCGCTGCCCATGCGGATCTCCTGCTACTGGCGCCCACCTATGCCGGAAAGGGGCTGTGGGGCAAGCCGGATCAGGGTGTTTCGGGTCAGGGCTGTTCGGGTCAGGGCAGTTCGGGGGCAACCCAATCGGTGCGGGCGCAATGCGGGCAGGCGGGCGGCGGCGGCACGGGAGACAGGGCGCCGCAGAAGGCACAGCAGGCGGAATCGCCATCGGCGGGGGGCAGCGGCTGCAGCTCGCATGGGGGTTCGATGCGCAGACCGGGGCGGGGCGGATCGGCGCGAAAGACCGACAGCTGGCCCATCGGCTCCAGATAGACCGCGCGCAACTCGCCCAGATTGCGGATGCCGTGCAGGCGCAGGAAAGCGGCAAGCTCCGTCGGCCCCATGTCGCGCTGGCGCAGCCCGCCGGTCAGGATGCGACCGTCAGAGATCACCTGCACCGGGCGGCCATCCAGCAGGCGCTTGGCCCGGCGGAAGCGCAGGGTCAGATCATCCAGCAGTTTCGACAGGCCTACGATGATCGCCACCACAGCCAGACAATGCAGCAGCGGCACATCGGGGTAGAACATGCCATCGCCCACCGCCGACCCGAGCGCGATCACCAGCAGGAATTCCACGATGGACATCTGCGCCACACTGCGCCCGCCGATCAGCCGCAGCATCAGCAGGGCAAAGCTGTAGATCACCAGGGTGCGCAGCAGGAGTTTCCCGCCGGTGAACAGCGGCGGAGCACATCACCAGCACGCTGTGCAGCAGGCGCCCAAGATCAAAGGGCAGGATCGGATCTGTCATGGCGGGGTTCTGGTCCGGTTGCGGCGTGTTGTGGTTGGGGTGTCTGGGCGCAGAAGGCAACGCCGCCCTTTGCTGCTGGTTCCGCCATCCTGTTGCAAGGCGGGGGTCGGCAGGCTGGGGAACCGCGCCTGAAGCCCGGCGTTGTGCGGTATCCATTGCAGGGTCCAGCATGAACCAGCCAGATTTCACCGCCCCGCCCCGGTCGCGCAGCCTGCGCATCGGCACCCCCTTCTGGGCCGAGACGCCCAATATCTCGGCCCCGTGCCTGCCTGCGCCATCGCAGCGCGGCTGGGATGTCATCATCGTGGGCACCGGGATCGGCGGCGCCCTGCTGGCCGAGGCGCTGACGCGCAAAAAGCAGCGGGTGCTGCTGCTGGACCGGCGGCAGCCGCTGCGCGGGTCCACGCTGGCCTCGACCGCGATGATCCAGCACGAGATCGACGTTCCGCTGCACCGGCTGGCCCGGCAGATCGGAGCCGCGGATGCCGGGCGGGCCTGGCGGCGGTCTGCGCGTGCTGTGGAGGATCTGCTGGCGCTGACGGCAGAATTGAAGATCGACTGCCGGATGGAACGCAAGCAGGCGCTGTATCTGGCGGGCGATGACATGGGCCACCGCGCCATGATGATGGAGGCAGAGGCCCGGCAGCAGGCCGGGATTGCCGCCGATTATCTGGATGCGGCGGCGTTGCAGCACAGGTTCGGCATCGACCGGACCGGGGCGATATTGTCTGACATTTCCGCCTCGGCCAATCCGGCACAGCTGGCGGCGGGGCTGCTGGCGGTGGCGCAGGCGCGCGGGGCAGAGATCGTATCCCCCGCCGAAGTCACGGATATCATGGAGTTTTCGGATGGGGTGGCGCTGGCCCTGGCCGATGGCAAGATTCTGTCCGCAGGGGCTGTGGTGTTCTGCACCGGATATGAATTTCTGCCCGCGATGCAAAGCGCGCGCCACCGCATCGCCTCGACCTGGGCGCTGGTGTCGGAGGCGGGGCTGAAGCTGCCGGACTGGTTGAACCGGATGCTGGTCTGGGAAGCGGCGAACCCCTATCTGTATTTCCGCACGGCGCCCGGCGGGCGGATCGTGGCCGGGGGCGAGGATGTGGGCGATGCAACGCTTTACACCGATGCCGCCGTGATGCGGCGCAAGGCCCGTGCGATTGCCGAAAAGCTGCGCAAGCTGACCGGCATCCGCATCGACAAACCGGCCTATGTCTGGGCGGCGGCCTTTGGCGAAACCTCGGACGGGTTGCCGATCATCGGGGCGGTGCCGGGTATGAAACGGGTGCAGGCAGTGATGGGCTTTGGCGGCAATGGTATCACCTATGCGATGATTGCTGCGCAGGTGGTGGCCGCCACGCTGGAGGGCAGCACCGATCCCGACGCCGATCTGTTCGCCTATCGCTGAGGCAGCAGGCCCAATCCTTGCAGCCGTGCATCGAGTTCGGCCCAGCCCTGCAGCCGCAGCCGCACCGGCAGCGTCAGCACGCGGGGGCGAAAGGCGGCGGGCAGGCGGACGGCATCTTTTTCGGTGGTCACCAGCTGGGCGCCCAGCGCCAGAGCCTCTGTCTCAATCCGGGTCAGCAGCGCGGGCGACAGCGGTTGATGATCGGCCAGCGCCTCGGCCCGCACGACAATGGCGCCTTCGGCCCGCAGGGTGGCAAAGAATTTGGCAGGATGGCCGATGCCCGCAAAGGCAAAGACCCGTTCGCCCTGCCAGCCCATGCCCATCGGCAGCGGCTCCAGTCGGCCGCGCAGGCGGGGCAGCGTCATGGGCCAGCGCGTATCGAAATCTTCCTGCGCATCCGGGCTGCCGATGGTCAGCACATAATCGGCGCGGGCGAGGCCCGCCGCCACCGGCTCGCGCAGCGGGCCTGCGGGCAGGCACAGGCCATTGCCAAAGCCACGTTCGGCATCGGCCACCAGGATCGACAGATCCTTGACCACCTCGGGGTTCTGAAAGCCGTCATCCAGCAGGATGGCCTTTGCCCCTGCCGCTTCGGCCGCTCGCACACCTGCGGCACGATCCTTCGCCACCCAGACCGGGGCAAAGGGCGCCAGCAGCAGGGGTTCATCGCCCACCTCCTCGGCCAGATGCCGGGGTTCGACACGCAGGGGGCCGGGCAGGCGCCCGCCATAGCCGCGCGTCACCACATGCAACCCGGCATAGCGTTCCAGCAGCGCCAGCGCCGTGGGGGTCTTGCCGGTGCCGCCGATCGACAGATTGCCGATGCAGATCACCGGCACGCCCGCGCGATAGCCGGGCTGGCGCAGACGGCGGGCCGTGGCCGTGGCATAAAACCGCCCCAGCGGCGACAGCAGCCGGGCCAGCAGGCTGGGGCGGGGCAGATACCAGAAGCGGGGTTGTTGCATCAGGATTCCCCCAACATGTTGCGCATCAGGTTCAGGCAGCGTTCCGTCGCCTCGGCCCCGTCGGAAGACACGCTCCAGGCGGCCTGGGCCAGCCGGGCCGCGCGGTCGGGGGCCAGAAGTTCGCCCAATGCCTCGGCCAGTTCTGCCGGGGTGCCCACGGGGCGGGTGGCGCGGGCGGCACCCAGCCTGTCCACCGCCTTGGCCCAATCGCCGGTGCGCGGGCCCGTCATCAGGGCAGAGCCCAGCGCCGCCGCCTCCATCGGGTCGCGCAGCGCGCCGGGGCCCGCCAGCGTGCCGCCCAGATAGGTGATGGGGGCCAGCCGATACCACAGGCCCATTTCGGCGGAATCGACGAAATACACCTCAACCTCGGCATCCGGGTCTTCTTCGGCGCTGCGCCGGGCGGTGATCCAGCCTTCGTCCGCCGCGATCTGCGCCGCCACCGCATCCGACCGGGCCGGATCTTCGGGCACCACGATCAGCAACAGCCGATGGGCCAGACGCAGGCAGGCACGATGCGCAGCCAGAATGGCGGGCAGTTCGGCCTCGGGCAGACCGGCGGCCAGCCAGACCGGGCGGGTGGCCAGCAGGTGGGCCAGCGCGGCACGCTCCGCCTCGTTACAGGGCAGCGCGGCGCTGGGTTCTTCCATCCGCCCGGTCACGATGGCATCCGACCCGGCCCGCAGCAGTGCCCGCGCCGCCGCCCCATCCACCGCATGAATGGCGTGCATCTGATCCAGCCCGGCACGCACCAGACCGGGGAACCAGCGTTCGCGGCCATCGGGCAGGCAGGGCGCGCCACATTCGATCATCGCCACCGGCACCGCCCGGCGCTTCAGTTCTGTCAGCGCGACGGGCCGCAGCTCGCCCCCGGCCAGAAACACGGCATCGGGGCGCCAGTGATCCAGAAAGGCCCGCACCGGCGCCGCGCGATCCACCGGCGGCGGCTGCCAGATCGCATCGCCCATTGCGGCGGGTGCATCCCCCCCGGTCAGCAGCACGGCATGGCCATCTTCCGCGCCGATGCGGCGGGCCAGTTCGGCCACGCCTTTCGTCTGCATCCCGGGTGCCAGATGCAACCAGACGAGCCGCCCTGCCGGTCTGGGCGGGGGCGGCTCTGCCGCGACATCAGGGGCGCGGACGGCGAGGGCGTAAAGTTTCAGGCCAAGGCCTGCCATGGGATACCGGCCTATCAGGCGCCCAGTTCTTCGGTGGGCGAGGCGGGCTGCGCCTCATCGCGCAGGCGGTGAATATGGGCGATGAAATAGCGCATATGCGCATCATCCACCGTGCGCTGCGCCTCGGCCTTCCAGGCCGAAAACGCGCTTTGGTAATCGGGGAACATGCCAACCATGTGGATGTTCGACACGTCCTTGAAGACGTTTTTCGAAGGGCTTACCAATTCCCCGCCAAAGACGAGGTGAAGACGCTGCGCCATGTGCCAGACTCCGTTCTGCAACTGCAGCCACGCTAACCCATGGCGGCGGGAAGGGAAAGCCGGTCAGCCCTTGCCCAGCACTTCGGCCTGATGTTCGCCCAGTTTGGGGGCAGCTTTGCCCAGTGCCAGATCGGCGCCCGAAAAGGTGAAGGGCGACCGGACGCCCGGCACGCCATCCGCCATGATCTGCATCCCCCGCGCCACCACCTGCGGGTCGGCAAAAACCTCGGCCATATCGTTGATCGGGCCTGCGGGCACGCCCTGCGCCTCGCAGGCGGCCAGAAGATCGGCTTTGGTGAAGCGGCGGGTGGCTTCGGTCAACCGGCGTGTCAGTTCGGCGCGGTTCGTCACGCGGTCGGCATTGGTCAGGAATTCGCGTGCGGTTGCCATGTCAGGCAGGCCCAGAAGGGCGCAGAGCCGCTGATACTGCCCGTCATTGCCGGTGGCGAGGATGATCCAGCCATCGGCGCAATCGAACACCGCATAGGGGGCCAGATTGGGATGGGCATTGCCCATCTTCTGCGGCGCCGTGCCGGTGGCCAGATAGTTCATCGCTTGATTGGCCATGATCGCGCTCGCCACATCCATCAGCGCCATGTCGATCTGCTGGCCCTCGCCGGTGCGGCCGCGCTGCACCAGCGCCGCCAGAATGGCCGTGGCGGCATAGACGCCGGTGAACACATCGGTCACCGCCACGCCCACCTTCTGCGGCTGGCCCGCCGCCTCGCCGGTCACGCTCATCAGCCCGGCCATGCCCTGGATGATGAAATCATAGCCCGCCCGATGGGCATAAGGCCCGGTCTGACCAAAGCCGGTGATCGAACAATAGATCAGCCGGGGATTGACGGCGCGCAGGCTTTCGTAATCCAGCCCGTATTTCGCCAGACCGCCCACCTTGAAATTCTCGATCACCACATCGGCATCGGCCACCAGACGGCGCACGGTTTCCTGCCCTTCCGCCGTGCGGAAATCACAGGTGACAGAGCGTTTGCCGCGGTTGGTGGCATGGAAATAGGCGGCCGACCTGTCACCCTCGCGATCAATGAAGGGGGGGCCCCAGCGGCGGGTATCATCGCCCTCGGGCGCCTCGACCTTGATCACCTCGGCGCCCAGATCGGCCAGTGTCTGCCCGGCCCAGGGGCCGGCCAGAATCCGGGCCAGTTCGATCACCTTGATGCCTTCCAGCGGGGCGGGCATTTACTTCGCCAGTTCGGCGTCGATCAACGCCTTGAGATCTGCGTAAGACATGTTCGAATGTTTGGTGCCATTGATGAACAGCGTGGGCGTGCCCTGCACATCATCGGCTTCCATGTTTTTCTGGAAGTCTGCCACCATGGCCTCGGCCATCTTCTGGTCGGCATAGCAGGCGTCCAGCTGTTCGTTCGACAGACCGGCGCTGCGGCCGATGGCCTTGAGGTTTTCGATCACCACGCCCGGATCATCGGAAGCCGCCCATTCCTGCTGTTTTTCAAACAGGATGCCGCTGATCCCGAAATAACGCATGTCGCCACCGCAGCGCGCCAGCATGGCGCCCCACAGGCCATAGCGATCAAAATACACCTCGCGGTAGATGAAGCGCACCTTGCCGGTATCAATATATTCGGCCTTCAGCGGCTTGAAGACCGCCGTATGGAAGGTTGCGCAATGCGGGCAGGTATACGAGGCATATTCGGTGATGGTCACCTTGGCATCCGCGCTGCCCAGCACCAGTTCCGGCACGGCAGGCAGCGCCTCTTCCTGTGCGAAAGCGGGCAGGCCAAGGGCGGAGACAAGGGCCGTGGTCAGGCCAAGGGCCATCAGGCGGCGCCGGGTCAGTTCGATCATTCTTCAGCCTCTTTCTTGCTGCGGCGAGTTAAGATGTTCTGCGCCAGGGTTTCAAGCGCATTGCGCAGCCCTTCGTCATGCACCCCGTCCGCGGTTTCCCGGGCCTGGGCGATGATTTCAGGCGGCATGGCCACGGGCTCGGCAGGCGGGGCGGGGGAAAACAGCGCCTGCCCGTCGGCAAAACCCATGGGTGCGGTCTGCGTCAGCAGCACGCGCGAAATGGCGGCATAGCCGTAACAGGCATTCACCCGTTCATGGATGCGGGGCAGCTGCATCTGCACCATGGGCGCATCGGTGGGTTTCACCAGCACGGTCAGCGTGGCGCCAAAAGCGCCCTTGGAATAACCCACCTTCACCGGCCGGGTGATGCGCGCGATCTCTTCGCCCACCACTTCGGGCCAATGGGTCAGCAGGCGGGTCACGGCAAAGCCACGGCTTTCGCCTGCCGTGCGGATGCGGTCTTTCAGCAGGCCTGATGCCGGTTCAAAGCCGCGCATCCGCCGCCCTTTGCGGTTCCAGCCGTAACTTTCACCTTCTTCCGCCATGCGGCGCCGCTCCTGTGCTTTGGGGTATCCTAGCGGCGGGGCGCAGCCGGGGCCAGCCATGCCACCCTGCCCTTTGCATAAAGATTGCGTGACGCGGGCGTGTGGCGATCAGATCATCTGCCAGATCAGCCGCAGCGCCAGCGCCGTCGAGGTGACAACCAGAAGCGGCTTGATGACCCTGGCGCCGATCCGCATCGCCAGCCGCGATCCGATCCGCGCGCCCGCGATCTGCGCCACCCCCATCGCCAGCCCCATGGCCCACCACGGCGCGCCCTGTGCGGCAAACACCGCCAGCCCGCCCAGATTGGAGGCGAGGTTCAGCAGCTTGGTATGCGCCGTGGCCTTCAAGACGCCATAGCCCGCCAGCAGCACGAAGCCGATCATGTAGAAGGCCCCCGCCCCCGGCCCGATCAGCCCGTCATAAAAGGCGACAAAGGGCACCACACAGGCGGTAAAGGTGGCGGGCGTCAGCCGGGCCAGCCGATCCTCATCGCTCAGCCCGGGTTTCAGCGCGAAGAACAGCGCGATGCCGATCAGGATCACCGGCAGGGCATAGCGCAACCCCTCGGTCGGAATCACGCTGACAGCCAGCGCCCCGGCACAGCCCGCCGCAAAAGCCAGCGCTGCGGCGCCGATCTGGTGGCGCAGATCCACATGGCCCGCCCGCGCATAGGAATAGGCCGCCGTCGCCGCGCCAAAGGTGCCCTGCACCTTGTTGGTCGACAGCGCCTCTACCGGGTTGGCCCCCGCCAGCAGCAGCGCAGGCAGGGTGATCAGCCCGCCGCCCCCGGCAATGCTGTCGACAAACCCGGCCAGAAAGGCGGCGAAGACCAGCATCGCCACAAGATCATGGGAAACTTCGAACATGGGCGCCCCTTTTGCGCCGTCTTCCCCGGCGGCGCCGGGAAAGTAAAGGGATCACAGATCGAAACGGCGCGAGATGCGGCCCACGATCCGGCCCGATTTCAGCGCATATTCCGGGTCTTGCGCATAATCGACAAAACCGCGCCGGGCGTAATAGCCAAGCCCCGGCGCATTATCGGCACGGATGGTGGCATTGATCGCCGAAAGGCCCGCCGCCCGGCAGGCGGCTTCGGTCGCGGCGAACAGCGTGGCCCCGGCGCCGCTGCGCTGCCGGTCGGGATCGACGAAACTGCCGATATCGCCCCAGCCCGCACGGCCCGGATAAAGCTCCACCGCCTGAAAGCCGATCAGCCCCGCCGCATCTTCGGCCAGATGGCAGCAGACCACACTTGCGCCGCTGATGTAGTGGTGATCCACCTGCGCGGCACTGAACGGCAGCTCATGCGCGGTGGTGCAACCGATGGCGATGATGCGGTTCAGCAGATCGGCCATGGCAGGTGCATCGGCAGGGGTGGCCGGGCGCAGGTTCATGCCGCGAAATCCTCGCGCGCATAGCCCTGGATGAACAGCAGCGCGGTCAGATCGCCATGGTTCACCCGGATATCGCATTGCGCCGCGACCGAAGGTTTGGCGTGCAACGCCACCCCCGCGCCCGAGCGGTTCAGCATCGCCAGATCATTGGCGCCATCGCCCACCGCCATGGTCTGCGCCATATCCAGCCCCAGCCGCGCCGCGATCTCTTCCAGCGCATCCAGCTTGGCCTGTTTGCCCAGAATAGGCTCGCCCACCGTGCCGGTCAGCCTGCCATCCACCGCATGAAGCGTATTGGCGCGGTTTTCATCAAAGCCCAGCGCCGCCGCCACCCGCCCGGTGAAGGCTGTGAACCCGCCAGACACCAGCGCGGCATAGGCACCATGCGCCTTCATCGTGGCCAGAAGCGCCTTCCCCCCCGGCATGAAGGTGATGCGGTCACGCCAGACACTGTCGATCACCGCCTCGGGCAGGCCTTTCAGCAGGCCCACACGCTCGCGCAGCGCGGCTTCGAAATCCAGCTCGCCATTCATGGCGCGGGCGGTAATGTCGGCGACATAGGCGCCCACCCCGGCCTCGTCGGCCAGCTCGTCAATACATTCCTGCTGGATCATCGTGCTGTCCATATCGGCCAGCAACAGCTGCTTGCGCCGCCCCTCGGTCGGTTGCAGCACCAGATCCACACCCTGCGCCTGCAGATCCTCCCACGCCGCCCAGCGATCCGAGGGCAGCGCCGCCAGCGCGAATTCCACCGCCACACCGGGGTCAAGCCAGCGCAAAGCCTCGCCGCGCCAGTCGCGGCGCAGGGATTCGGCGGCGGCACGGTCCAGCACGGGGCGGTCAGGGGCGGTCAGCAGCGTGGCAATGAACATCAGCAGGGTTCCGATAGGGGCAGGGTGTCGCAAAAATCAGCTGCCCTGCCGCATAAGGCAATTTGCAGGGCGGCGCTACCCCGGCAGGTCAGACGCCGCGCAGCCGCCGCGCCCCGATCCAGCTGAGCGCGGCCATCACCCCGGCCGTCGCCAGACACAGCGGCAGCCCACCCAGCTGATAGCTGACCCCGGACAGCAGCGTGCCCAGCAGCCGCCCCGCCGCATTGGCCATGTAGTAGAAGCCCACATCCATCGTCACCCGGTCTTCCCCGGCAAACGCCAGGATCAGGTAGGAATGAACCGCCGAATTCACCGCAAAGACAAAGCCGAACAGCAAGAGCCCGACAAGGATCACCAGGCTGAGCCACAGCGCAGGCGCCCCGGCCAGAAAGGCCGCCGCCGCCAGTGCGAAAGGAATGGGCACCAGCCAGCCCGCCCAGGCAATGGCCTTGCCCACGATTTCGGATTCCGGCCGCCCCCGTGCATCCAGCAGCCGGGGTGCCGCCGCCTGCACCGCGCCATAGGCGATGATCCACAGCGCCATGAAGCCACCGATCAGAAAGAACGCGGCGCGGCGGCCATCGGGCGTGCCATCCGACAGCACAGACTGGAAATAGACCGGGATGCCCACCACGAACCACACATCCCGCGCGCCGAACAGGAACATCCGCGCCAGAGACAGCCGGTTGATCCGCGTATCGGTCGACCAGATGGCGGAAATCTTTGCCGCCTTCTTGCCCGCAGGCAGGCCCGCTGGCAGGAACAGCGCGATGGCGATCAGGATCACCGCCAGCACCGCCGCCATGCCCCAGACAGCAGCCTCGAACCCGGCCAACGCCAGCAGCGCCGCGCCGATGAAGAACCCCGCGCCCTTCACCGCATTCTTTGACCCGGTCAACAGCGCCACCCAGCGGAACAGCGTGCCATCGCCCTTGGGCGCCAGATGCTTCACCGCCGATTTCGACGACATCTTGGCCAGATCCTTGGCCACGCCGCTGACGCCCTGCACCGCCATCACGAAAGCGACCGAGGCCGCCACGCCCCAGGCAGGATCCAGCTGCGCCAGCGCCGCCAGCGCCGCGATCTGCAGCCCAAGCCCGGCATAAAGCGTCGAGGCCAGCCCGAAGCGCGCCGCGATCCAGCCCGCCGCAAGATTGGTAATGATGCCCGCCAGCTCGTACAGCAGGAACAGCCAAGCCAGCTGGATCGGGCTGAACCCCAGCCCGTTGAAATGCAACAGCACCAGCATCCGCAGCGCGCCGTCGGACAGCATGAAGGACCAATAGGCGGCGGTGACCGCCATATAGGCACGAAGGGGGTTTGCAGCGGTCACGGCAGTCTCCTGCCCGGGCCGGGCGGGGGGCTGTCTGCCCCCCGCACCCCCCGAGGATATTTGGACAACGGGAAGGGATCAGAGGTTTTGCGCCACCATGCGGGCAATATCAGCCAGGCGGCAGGCATAGCCCCATTCATTGTCATACCAGGCATAGATCTTCACCTGGGTACCATTGATGACCATGGTGGAGGGCGCGTCGATGATGGACGACCGCGGATCATTGGTGAAATCGCAAGACACCAGCGGCCGGGTTTCATAGCCCAGGATGCCCTGCAACGGACCCTCTGCCGCCGCCTTGAACAGGGCGTTCACCTCTTCGGCCGTGGTCGCCCGCTCCACCTCGAAAACGCAATCGGTGAGCGAGGCATTCAGCAGCGGCACCCGCACGGCATGGCCGTTCAGCCGACCCTTCAGTTCGGGATAGATCAGGGTGATGGCCGTGGCCGATCCGGTGGTGGTGGGGATCAGGTTCATCAGCGCCGACCGGGCGCGGCGCATGTCCTTGGCCGGGCGGTCCACGATGGTCTGGGTATTGGTCACGTCATGGATCGTGGTGATCGAACCATGACGGATCCCGAGGTTTTCGTGAATGACCTTCACCACCGGCGCCAGGCAATTGGTGGTGCAGCTGGCCGCCGTGACCAGATGGTGCTGCGCCGGATCATAGGCCGCATGGTTGACGCCATAGACGATGTTCAGCGCGCCGCCATCCTTGACCGGGGCAGAGACCACCACCTTCTGCACGCCTGCGTCGAAATAGGGCTGCACCTTGGCGCCAGTCTTGAACACGCCGGTGCAATCCACCACCAGATCAATCCCCATCTCGGCCAGCGGCAGATCCTCGATCCGTTTCGCGGCGGTCAGGCGGATGGTCTGGCCGTTCAGCGTCAGGCTGCTGTCATCATGGTGGATATCGGCCTTCCAGCGGCCATGCACCGAATCGAACTCCATCAGCAGGGCATGCTGTTCCGGCGTGCCGACCGGATCGTTGATCAGCACGATCTCGCCACCGGCGCCGCTGTCGATCAGATCACGCAGCGCAAGTTTTCCGATGCGGCCAAGGCCGTTGAGCGCGATACGGGGCATGGTATTCTCCTTCAGTCGAGGTCAAGGGCGATGGCATCGACCCCGCGCTGCAGCGCGATCCGGTCCAGCTGGGCAAAGGGCAGTGCGGTGAAAGCGGCGATCCGACGGCGCAGCGCGCCATAGGTCTGGGCGAAGACCAGCGCCTTTTCGGCATCCGTGCCCGCCGCCTTGACCGGGTCCGGCAGGCCCCAATGGCCGCTGATCGGCTGGCCGGGCCAGGGCGGACATTCCTCTGCCGCCGCCGTATCACAGACGGTGAAGACGAAATCCATCACCGGCGCACCTTCACCCTGAAACTCCGACAGATGCTTGGATCGCAGAGTGCCGATGTCATGGCCGTTGCGCGCCAGCACATCCAGCGCGAAGGGGTTCAGTTCGGTATTCGGCCGGGTGCCCGCCGAATAGGCGTGGAACATGGCGCCGCCCAGATCCCGCAGGATGGCCTCGGCAAAGATCGACCGGGCCGAGTTGCCCGAGCAGATGAACAGCACGTTGAAGGTTTTCTGGTCCATGGCACGTCCCAAAGCTGGCATGTTGAAGGCGCTGCAAAGATCAGGGCGACCCCGGCAGCAATCTGCGATCAGATAGCCGGCAAGGGCCCCCATCCGGCCCAGATCGGCAGAATAGAACAGCGACCGGCCCTGCCGCGCGCTGCAGATCAACCCGGCGGATTCCAGATCCGACAGGTAGTGCGACAATGTGTTCTGCTTCATCCCCAGCGCTTCGGCGATCTCGGTCGGGCGGGCGCCCTGCGGGGCCATGCGCATGATCATGCGATAGACCGACAGGCGGCCCGGATGGCCAAGGGCCGCGAAGGCCTGGGTTGCAGTAGTTATTTCCATAATTCAGGAATAATAGAATCTGAAGGAATTGCCAAGTGAAGCTTTCATGACAGCCCGGCCACCATCACAGCTTACCCCGCAGGCTTGTCTGCTTGATGACAGCGCGCCCACACCCCCGCATGTTACAGGCATCACCAATGGCGTTCTGCGCCCCATCCCAGCTCGCCGCCGGTCTTCCGCGCCCCGGACCTCCACGCAGGCCCGGCAGCGCGGCGCTCTGAATCACAGAAACCACACGGCCCTTGCGACCTGTTTCCCATCGGAAACGACATTTCCGCTTGCAAGACTCTCAGGGGTTTCGTAATGCCCGCAGCGGGACACCTCTCCCCAACGAGAGGCTCATATCTGGAAGGATACCATGGCTGATCTGATCGCCCCGGCACAGCGCCCGGCTAACCCGCGCTTTTCGTCTGGCCCCTGCGCCAAGCTTCCCGGCTTCACCCTCGACATGCTTGCTGATGCGCCTCTGGGCCGCTCGCACCGTGCTGCCGTGGGCAAGGCGAAGCTGAAAGAGGCGATTGATCTTACCCGCGAAATTCTGGGCGTGCCTGCCGATTACCGCATCGGCATCGTGCCCGCCTCTGACACCGGCGCCGTGGAAATGGCGATGTGGTCGCTGCTGGGCGCCCGCCCGGTGGAAATGCTGGCCTGGGAATCCTTCGGCGAAGGCTGGGTCACCGATGTGGTGAAACAGCTGAAACTCGACGCCGCGGTGAAAAAGGCCCCCTATGGCGAGATCGTCGATTTCGCCACCGTCGATTTCGACCGTGATGTGGTCTTCACCTGGAACGGCACCACCTCGGGCTGCCGCCTGCCGAATGGCGATGCGATCCCGGCGACCCGCGCGGGCCTCACGATCTGCGACGCGACCAGCGCCGCCTTCGCGATGGATCTGCCGTGGGACAAGCTCGATGTCACCACCTTCTCCTGGCAGAAGGTGCTGGGCGGCGAAGGCGGCCATGGCGTGCTGATCCTGTCGCCCCGCGCGGTGGAACGGCTGGAAAGCTATACCCCCGCCTGGCCGCTGCCGAAAATCTTCCGCCTGACCTCGAAGGGCAAGCTGATCGAAGGCATCTTCGTCGGTGAAACCATCAACACGCCCTCGATGCTCTGTGTCGAAGATTACCTCGTCGCGCTGAAATGGGCCAAATCCATCGGCGGGCTGCAGGGCCTGATCGCCCGCAGCGAAGGCAATGCCAAGGCGATTGCCGATTTCATCGCGGGCAAGGACTGGATCGCCAATCTGGCAGAACGGCCCGAGATTGCCTCCTGCACCTCGGTCTGCCTGAAGTTCACCGATCCGCGCATCACCGATGGCGCGACCTTCGCCAAGAACGTGGCGAAACGGCTGGAAAAAGAAGGCGTTGCCCTGGATGCAGGCGCCTATCGCGATGCGCCTCCGGGCCTGCGCATCTGGTGCGGCGCCACGGTGGAAACCGCCGATGTGGCCGCCCTGATGCCCTGGATCGAATTCGCCTTCGCGGCCGAAATCGCCGCCCTGGCCAAAGCCGCCTGATCCTGCCGGGGGCGCCCGCCGCCCCCCTTTCCCCTGCTTCCGCCTGCGGTGCCAACGGCACTGCACTGTGAACATACATTCGCATAGGATAAACCCATGGCGCCCCGCGTTCTCGTCTCTGATGAACTTTCCGAAACCGCCGTCCAGATCTTCCGCGACCGTGGGGTCGAGGTCGATTACATGCCGAAACTCGGCAAGGACAAGGAAAAGCTGGCCGAACTGATCGGCCAGTATGATGGCCTTGCCATCCGCTCGGCCACCAAGGTCACCGAAAAGCTGCTGGAATCGGCCACCAACCTCAAGGTCGTGGGCCGCGCGGGCATCGGTGTCGATAACGTCGACATCCCGGCCGCCTCCAAGAAAGGCGTGATCGTGATGAACACGCCTTTCGGCAATTCGGTCACCACTGCCGAACATGCCATCGCCATGATGTTCGCCATCGCCCGCCAGCTGCCCGAGGCCAATGCCTCCACCCATGCCGGCAAATGGGAAAAGTCGAAATTCATGGGGGTTGAGCTGTTCAACAAAACCCTCGGCGTGATCGGGGCCGGCAATATCGGCGGCATCGTCTGCGACCGCGCGGTTGGCCTGAAGATGAAGGTCGTGGCCTATGATCCCTTCCTGTCGGAAGAGCGCGCCAAACAGCTGGGCGTCACCAAGGTGGAACTGGACGAGCTGCTGGCCCGCGCCGATTTCATCACCCTGCATGTGCCGCTGACCGACAAGACCCGCAACATCCTGTCGGCGCGAAAACCTCGCCAAGACCAAGAAGGGCGTGCGCATCATCAACTGCGCCCGCGGCGGTCTGGTGGACGAGGCGGCCCTCCTCGATGCGCTGAATTCCGGCCATGTCGCAGGCGCCGCGCTCGACGTGTTCGAGGTAGAGCCCGCCACCGAAAACCCGCTGTTCGGCCATCCGAACGTGGTCTGCACCCCGCATCTGGGCGCCTCCACCACCGAAGCGCAAGAAAACGTGGCGCTGCAGGTGGCCGAACAGATGTCGGATTACCTGCTGACCGGCGCCGTGTCGAACGCGCTGAACATGCCCAATGTCACCGCCGAACAGGCCGCCGTCATGGGCCCGTGGATCAAGCTTGCCTCGCATCTGGGCGCCTTCATCGGCCAGATGACGGATGAACCGATCCGCGCGATCAACATCCTCTATGATGGCCGCGTGGCCGACATGAACCTGGCCGCCCTGAATCAGGCGGTGATCGCAGGCGTCATGAAGGCCTCCAACCCCGATGTGAACCTCGTCTCGGCCCCCATCGTGGCGAAAGAGCGGGGGATCCAGGTCTCCACCACCAAGCAGGACAAGACCGGCACCTTTGATGCCTATATCAAGGTCACCATGGTGACGGACAAGCGCGAACGCTCGGTCGCGGGCACCTGCTTTGCCGATGGCAAACCGCGCTTCATCCAGATCAAGGGCATCAACATCGACGCCGAAGTGGGCGCCCACATGCTCTACACCACCAACGAAGACGTGCCGGGCATCATCGGCCTTCTGGGCATGACCATGGGCAAGAACGGCGTGAACATCGCCAACTTCACCCTCGGCCGCTCGGGCGTGGGGCAGGATGCGATCGCCATCCTCTACCTCGATCAGCGCATCGACCCGAAAGTGGTCGACACGCTGGAGGCCACGGGCCTGTTCCAGCAGGTCAAGCCGCTGCAGTTCGACGTGGCCTGACCGTCACATCCAACCGAAGGGCCGGGTTTCCCGGCCCTTTGTCTTTTCGCGCGCCCCCTGTCTTTTCGCCACTCCTGTCTTTTCGCGCCCCTTGCCTCTTCCTCTTGGCCGAAATACCCCGGGGTCCGGGGCAGAGCCCCGGGGCTGCCACCATTGCGAGGCCAGAATGCACATCTATGCCATCGGTGACATCCATGGTCACCTGTCCCTGCTGGAACAGGCGCATGACCTGATCGCCGCCGACATGGCCCGCCACGGCGCCGCGCCGGTGATCCATCTAGGTGATCTGGTGGATCGCGGCCCCGACAGCCGCGGCGTGATCGATTTCCTGCTGTCAGGCGAAGCCCGCGGCGAAGACTGGGTGGTGCTCAAGGGCAACCACGACCGCATGTTTTCCATGTTTCTCGAAGATGCCCGCGCCCAGGATGAAGGGCTGAAGCCCGAATATACCTGGCTGCATCCGCGTCTGGGCGGTGCCACCACGCTGGCCTCCTATGGCATCCATGCGCCGGGCGACCGCCCGGTGGCCCCGGTCTGGGACGAAGCGCAAGAGGCCGTGTCGCTGGCCCACCGCAACTGGCTGGCCAACCGCCCCACCTGGCACGGGCTGGATCAGGCGCTGTTCGTCCATGCAGGCATCCGCCCCGGCATTGCCCCCGCAGATCAGCGCGAAACCGATCTGGTCTGGATCCGCGAGCCGTTCCTGTCAGATCCGCGCGACCATGGCGCGCTGGTGGTGCATGGCCATACGGCGCTGGATGCCCCCACCCATTACGGCAACCGCCTCAACCTCGACAGCGGCGCGGCCTATGGCGGCCCGCTGACCGCCGCCGTGATCGAAGGCCGTCAGGCCTTTCACCTGACACCGCAGGGCCGCCTGCCGATCCTGCCCGCCTGATCCCCTGCCAAGCCCTGACCTGCTGCCCGCCTGACCCCGCTCAGGCCCGCCGCCGCGCCGGTGCCGCCCGCAACAGCAGCACCAGCCCGGCGGCCAGCGTCACCGCCAGCGCCAGCCCGGCCATCACCGCAAAAAAGCCGCGCGGCCCCATATCCTCGACCAGCCGCGCCAGCACCCAGGGCATGACAATGCCCCCCGCCAGCCCGCCGGCCACCACCAGCGGCGCCACCCGCGCGCCATTGCCCATCCGCGCCATGCCTTCCACGAAATAGCCCGGAAAGATCGTGGCGGCAAAAGCACCCGCCAGCACGAACAGCCAGTCGGGCGGCAGCACCACCGCCGCCGCCATGCAGCCCGCCACCCCGGCCACCGAAATCAGATACAGCAGGAAGGGCGCGATCAGATGCGCCCCCAGCGTCAGCGCCACCCGGGCCAGCAGAAATGCCACGAAGAACGCGCTCAGCAGCTCTGCCGCATGGGCCTCCGATGCGCCCGCCCGGATCAGCGCCGTTGGCCCCAGCCCGATCAGGCTGGCCTCGAACCCGATGCCAAAGGCGCCCAGCCCCAGGATCACCCAATCCGGCCGCAGGGCGCTGGCGCTTTGCGCGGGCGGCGCCCCGCCCACATCCTGCGCGCCCAGCACCACCACCAGCAGCGCCGCCCCCAGCGCCAGAAACACCAGCCCGTAAGCCCCGCCCACCGCCACAAAGGCCAGCGGCGCCAGAATGGCCCCGGCGCCGAACAGCGCATTGATCAGGCTCAGCATCGCAGGCCCGCGCCGCCCGAACAGCGCCAGCAGCCGGGGGTTGAACACCACCGCCGCACAGCCCTGCCCCAGCCCCGCCAGCCCCGCGCCCAGCAGCGTCACCGACCAGCCAAGCCCCGCGCCCAGCAGCCCCGCCCCGCAGGCCAGAGACAGCACCGAAAGCCGTGGCGTCATCCGGTTGCCCAGCGCGAACATCGCCGCCACCCCCGCCGCACTGCCAATCCAATGCACGGAAAACAGCATCGACACTTCGCTGATGCTCCGCCCCGTCTCGCGCGACAGCACGGGCAGCGCCGGGCCGTAAACCGCCTGCAGCGCCCCCATCAGAAAATAGGTGGCCATGCCTGCCGCCAGCAGGATCATCCGGCCCTTCGCCTCGTCGCTCATTCCCGTCCCCGTCTTCCCGGATCAGCCATCTGCCCCGGCCCTGCGCCGCGCCCCAATCCGCTGACCTTGGGGCGAAGTCAATTGCCGCAGTTGCACGCTCCCCCGACGTAACGTCACACTCGCACACAACCGGCATCCCCGCCACTCTGCCCGCAACCAGAACGAAAGGCCTTTCCATGAGCGACATCGTCATCCTTTCCGGCGCACGCACCCCCATCGGCGGCTTTGGCGGCAGCCTCGCGGGCTTTGCCCCCATCGACCTTGCCGCCCATGCCGCAAAGGCGGCGCTGACCGGGCGGGCGTCGCCCCCGGCGCAGATCGGCACACACGGTCTTTGGCCATGTCATCAACACCGAACCGCGCGACATGTATCTGTCGCGCGTCGCCGCCATGCAGGCGGGCGTGCCCGAAACCGTGCCCGCGATGAACGTCAACCGCCTGTGCGGCTCCGGCGTGCAGGCCATCGTTTCGGCGGCGCAGGCGCTGATGCTGGGCGACGCCGATTTCGCGCTGGCCGGCGGGGCCGAGGTGATGAGCCGGTCGCCCTACATCCTGTCCACCGTCCGCTGGGGCCAGAAGATGGGCGATACAAGCGCGCTGGACATGATGACCGGCGCGCTGACCTGCCCCTTCGGCACCGGCCATATGGGCGTCACGGCGGAAAACGTCGCGGCCGAACATGGCATCAGCCGCGCGGATCAGGATGCCTTCGCGCTGGAAAGCCAGACCCGCGCCGCCCGCGCCATCGCCGAAGGCCGCTTCGCGCGACCAGATCGTCCCGGTGCGAGATCACCACGCCGCAAGGGCACGGTGGTCTTCGACACCGACGAACACCCCAAGGCCACCACGCCGCGAGGCGCTGGCCGGGCCTGCAAGCCCGGTGTTCCAGAAGGACGGCACGCGTCACCGCGGCAATGCCTCGGGCATCAATGACGGGGCCGCGGCGCTGGTGCTGGCGCGGGCCGACGCCGCCAAGGCGGCGGGCCTGACCCGCGCGCGCGTATGCTGGGCTATGCCCATGCCGGCGTGCGCCCGCAGGTGATGGGCATCGGCCCGGTCCCGGCGGTGCAGGCGCTGCTGGCCCGCACCGGCCTGACGCTGGCCGATTTCGACGTGATCGAATCGAACGAGGCTTTTGCCGCACAGGCCCTTGCCGTGGCAACCGGGCGCTGGGCCTTGATCCCGCCCGCGTCAACCCCAACGGCGGCGCCATCGCGCTGGGCCATCCGGTCGGGGCCACCGGCGCCATCCTCATCGTCAAGGCGCTGTACGAACTGGAACGCACCGGCGGGCGCCGCGCGCTGATCACCATGTGCATCGGCGGCGGTCAGGGCATCGCGCTGGCGATGGAACGGCTCTGATCGCTTCATCTGGCTCAGAAATACCCGCGAGCGGGTGCGGGGCGCGAGACGCTGTCGCGCCCTCCAGCGCAACGCACGACCGACACCCGCGCCGACCGCCCCGCCGCGTCGATCACGCGACAGCGTCATGGAAACCCCGCTCCGGGCGCCTCCAGCGCGGTCTCGCGGTCGCGCTGGCCCACGACGCAGCGGCGCGCCATCGGCCAGCCAGGTGAAGGGCCGGCGCCGCCCGTCGGCCCGCAGCTGTCACCGTCAGGCCCGCCCGCCGGCCGAGCCACCGCGCCATCGGGCGGAAAGGCCACCACCGGCGGGTCAACCTGTTCAAAAGCCGCCGTGCGCGACCGGAACCGTTGCAGGGGCTGCGGCAGTTCGGCATTGGACGCAACAGCGTAGCGCGGGCGGCGGCGGTGGCTGCTGGGGTCCAGCGCTGCGGCTGATCCGCCCCAAGGCCTGAAACAGCACCGGCGCTGCCAGATCGGCGCCAAAGGCCCCCGGCACCGGCGTGCCATCGGCCCGGCCCATCCAGACCCCCACCACATGCCGCCCGTCAAACCCCACAGCCCAGGCATCGCGGTGGCCATAGCTGGTGCCGGTCTTGTAGGCCAGCCGGTTGCCCGGCGCGCCCGGCGGCGGCGGCAAACCGGCCAGCACATCCGCCACCTGCCAGGCCGCCACGGCCGACATAACCCTTTGGCCTTCCTTGCCTTTTTCGTCATACCGCAGGGGCAGCGCCACGCCGCCCCGCGCGATTGCAGCGTAAAGCTGCACCAGATCTTCCAGCGTCACCCCCACCCCGCCCAGGCTGATCGCCAGCCCCGGCGCATCGCCCTGCAACACCGGGTTCATCCCCGCCCGCCGCATCGCCGCAATCAGCTTGGCAGGCCCCAGCGCCTCGGTGATCCGCACCACCGGAATGTTCAGCGACATCTGCAGCGCCTCGCGCATCCGCACCGTGCCGCGAAAGACGCGGTCAAAGTTCTGCGGGGCGTAAGTACCGAAAATCACTGGCTTATCTTCGATCATCGTTTCGGGATGCGCCAGCCCCTCGTCAAAGGCCAGCCCGTAGACCAGGGGCTTCAGCGTCGATCCGGGCGATCGCAGCGCCCGGGTCATATCCACAAACCCCTGCCGCCGATCCGCCAGAAACCCCGCCGATCCGACAGAGGCCAGCACCTCGCCCGAGGTATGATCGGCAGCCAGAATGGCGATCTGCAGCTGATCGCCCTGCCCTGCGACAACCTCTTTCGCCAAGGATTCCAAGGCCTTCTGCAACCCGGCCTCCAGCGTCAGCTGGATGCGTGGCGCCCCCGGCGCCTCGCGGCGCATACGGTCGGCCAGATGCGGCGCCAGCATCGGCACCGGCTGCCGCGCCATCGGCACCACCTCGCCCCGCACCTCCTGCGCCTCTTCCGCCGAAATCACCCCGTCGCGCAACGCCCGCGCCAGAACCCTGTCCCGCGCCGCCACCGCGCGTTGCAGATGCCGGTCCGGCCGCCGCGATTCCGGCGCCTGCGGAATGGCCACCAACAGCGCCGCTTCGGCCGGGGTCAGCCGCTTTGGCTCTTTGCCGAAATAGGCCAGAGAGGCCGCCCGCACCCCCTCCAGATTGCCACCAAAGGGCGCAAGGTGCAGATAAAGCTGTAGAATTTCACGCTTCGTGAAATGCGTCTCCAATGCCAGCGCCACACGGGCCTGCCGCAGCTTGCCCGCCAGCGCCCCGGTGCCGCTGTTTTCCAGCAGCCGCGCCACCTGCATGGTCAGCGTCGATCCGCCGGAAACCACCCGCCCATGCCGCAATGCCTGTAAGCCCGCACGGGCCACCCCGATCCAGTCCACCCCGTGATGGGTCCAGAACCTTTTGTCCTCATAGCCCACCAGCATGTCGATGTAATCGGCATCGACATCTTCGGGCACCACCGCCATGCGCCAGCGACCATCGGCCACCGTATAGGCGCGCAGCAGAATCCCATTGCGATCAACCACTTCGACCGAGGTTTGCAGCGTGACCGGCGGCAGCACCGTCGCCGCCACCCAGTCGCGCCCCGCATCCATGGCAGCGGCCCCCGCCCAAAGGGCAAGGGCCAGCGCAAGGGGCCAGCGGGCGCGCATCACTCCGCCACGGTCACGCGGCCGGTTTCGCTGCGGGCGCGGTAATCCGGGCGATACATATCCTCGACCGAAGCCGCCGGATGCCGGAAGCTGCCCGGCGACACCGCCCGCACGACATAGGCCAGCCGGAAGCTGCAGTTGTCATAGCGGTCCACCGCCGTCAGGAACCGGTCCTGCCGGAATTCGCTATGCGCCACATCGGTTTGCAGCCCCAGCCAATCCAGCGCGGCAATGCTGCCGCCGCTCATCAGGTTCGGGTTGTCGATCTCGAACCCGGCGGGCAGCGGATCGGCCACCATCAGCCGCGCCTCGCCGCGGCCGAACGGCGTCACCTCCAGCACGGTCACCAGCCGCGTGCCCACCTTCACGGTATCCAGCGTGACCGGCTCCCCTTCCAGCGTGTAATAGCTGCGGCTGATGCCATAGCCATTGCCACCCGCCGCCACCGGCTCAGCCGGGATGCCGTAAGTGGTTACGGTGATTTGGGTTTTCGCGCCATTGTTCTGCACCACCGCTGGCGCCGAGGCATCATTGGCCACCCGCACCAGCGGCCCGTCGACCGGCTGCGCCGTCCATGGTGACGCCCGCCGCCCCGGCCCGTCGAGCAGCGCATTGGCCGCCAGCAGCGTCCACGTCGCTCTCTTGCGTCGACAAGACCGTCGACCCGCGCGGCGATGCCGGTTCGGTCAGCGCCTCGCGGTCCACCGCGTTGGCTCCCGGCCTCGACCGCCAGCGTCAGCACCGCCGCCGCATCGCGGTAGTTGGTGCCGTAATCGGCGCGGAAGATCTGTTCGGTTCCGCGTCCGCGCCACGGCGTCCAGCCGCGCCGCGGCCCTGCGGAACATGGCATCGGCGCGCGGCTGGTCGCCATAGGTCGCCAGCGCCGCCCCCAGCTGCGCCTGCGCCAGCGCGGTGCAAAAGGCATCGCCCTTCACATCGGCGTAATAGCGCAGATCGCCCACCGCCGCCGCCCCTTCGCGCGCCAGCACCATCAGCGCATAGGCCAGTGCCTCGCCGCCTTCGTCGAAATCGGGCTGGTAGTTCACCTGATTGCGCAGGTTGTCCAAGGCGTTGCGGAAGGCCTGATCCGGCACCGCATGGCCCTGCGGCCCGCGCGCGGCTCAGGAAATCGGTGACATAGGCATCCAGCCACATATCGCCCTGCGCCGGCCCCCACAGGCCAAAGGCACCTTCGGCGGTCTGGTTCTGCAGGATCTCGCGATCGGCCTGTTCGATGCGCAGGCCGATGTTTTCGGCGCCTTTCAGCTGCATCGCCTGCGCCACCTGATCGAAGTAGAGCAGCGGCAGCGCCTTGGAGGTGATCTGTTCGGTGCAGCCATAGGGATAGCGGTCCAGCGCCGCCAGCAGCCCGGGCGCGTTCAGCCGGGCGATGGGGCCAACCGCCAGCGTGGCCCGGCCCGAGCCCGGGCACCAGCCCGGCAAAGACATCGGCTGATCAAAGGTAAAGGTCTGCCCCTGCGCCAGATCAAGCGGCTGACCTGCGGCCACCTCCGGGTCGTTGACCTGCACCGGCAGGGTCAGGTCCTTCGTCAGAACGCTTGCCATCGGGCGTGGTCAGCGCTGACGGTGATCGTCTGGATTGCCCACCGCACCCGGCCGTGACCGGCACCGCGAACACCGGTTTGCCCTTGTCGGCCAGATCAAAGCGCCGAAGGCACTTCGCCCAGCGTCACGCCCGTCGCCGTCGACCTCCAGCCCCATCGCGCCCCGCAGGCCCGGTGGCATGAACGATTTCCAGCAGCAGCCGGCTTTCATCGCCCGGCGCCATGAAGCGCGGCAGCGCAAGCCGTCACCACCACCGGATCGCGCACCAGCACATCCGCCTCGGCCTGCCCCACGCCCGTGGCAGACCAGGCCACCGCCATCACCCGGACCGTGCCGTTGAACGACGGGCAGATCGAAACTGGCCCGGGCATAGCCATCGGCCCCCACGGCCACAGGGCCGGTGAAGAAGGCCACCAGCTGTTCGGTGGGCGGCGGGCCTTGCAGGCCCGGCCTGCGCCTCCGCATCGCCGCCCGACCGCACGGTGCCTTGCGCGCCGTTCAGCCCGTCAATCAGGCGGCCATAGACATCGCGGATGCCCACCCCCAGCTTGCGCTGGCCAAAGTAATGGCCTGCGGGATCAGGCGCTTCAAAGCCCGTCAGGTTCAGAATGCCCACATCGACGGCGGCGATGGTGACATAGGCCTGATCGCCCGCCGCCACGCCGTCCACCTTGACCGCCACCTCCATCGGGCCGCGCGGGGCGGCCTCTGCCGCCGTTTCAATCGCCACGCCCAATTGGCGTTCGCCGGGGGCGACAGCTGCATAAGACAGCCCCATCGCCCGCGCCGGGTTGCGCCCCGCCGCCACATCCATCGGCCGGACGACCGACACCGTCACATAGACGCCCGCGCCCCATTCATCGGTCACCGGCAGGGGGATCAGGTTCTCGCCTTCCGTCACCTCCACCGCCTGCATCGCCACCAGCCGGTTTGACAGCACCGTCACCAGCGCCGTGCCCGCCGCACGCGGCACCACCCGCAGGGTCGCCGTTTCGCCCGGCAGATAGGCCGGTTTGTCCAGCGACAGTTCCAGCGTGTCGGGCGTGTCGCTGGCATCCGCAGGGGCATACCAGCCCGCATAGAACGTCATCGACGTGGCGGTTTCGCATGCCCCTCGTCGCGCTCGACCACCAGTTCATATTCGCCCCATTCACACCGGCGCCGTGATCCTCGGTCGGCCTGGCCGCCAAGGTCGCCTTGCCTTCGGTGATCAGGCGTGCGCGAGATCACCGGTTCCCACGTCCAGTTGCCGTCCTGCGTGATACCACTGATAGTCGGTTTCGATCCGCGTCAGCGCGCCATGTCACCTCCATCGGCATCGGGTCTGCAGTCCGGCGCCGACGCCGATCAGGTTGAAACCGCGCCTCGCCGCCTTCCGGCACCACATCGTCAAACAGCGGCTTGATCCCGATCATGTCGCCGCTGCCGGCGCCAGCGTCGCGGTTATCGCGCGCGTTCCACCGGGCGGCCCGAGCCTTCGGCCACCCGCACGGTCGACCCGCATCTCGCAGCGGCACGCCGGGGTCGTCGACCTGCAGGCAGAGGCCAGCGGCGATCGCGCCTGGCCCGCTCGCATCCGTGACGGACACCATCAGAGCGGATCGATCAACGCGCATCAAACGGCGCGTCATGGCGGCCAAAGCGGTAGCCCGGAAAGCCCTCCAGCCCCTTGCGCTGCGCGCAGCGCAACCTCGCCTTCAATCGCCAGATCCGCCCCCGGCGCGCCAAACAGATAGCGCGCATCGATGGTCAGTTGCGGCGCATCGCCCAGACGGATCGGGCCTTCACCAAAGGACAGGTCGAAATCAATCCGTTCCGGCAGGAAATCCTCGACCAGTACTGTCTGCGTGGCCAGCGCGCCTGCCTCAAGATCGGCCAGCACCGACAGCCGCCACACCCCGCGCGGGGCATTGCCTGCGACCGGCAGGGCAAAGACATGGCCGCCCTTGCCCGCATCCTGCACCAGCTGGCGGCTGTATTCCACGCCATCGGGGCGGTTCAGCACGGCGGTCAGCGGCAGGCCTTCAACCGCCGTCACCTGCGGCATCGCGCACCAGGGCCGTCGCATAGATCGTCTCGCCCGCGCGATAGGCGCCGCGGTCCGTGGTCAGGAACACATCCACCGGTGGCGCGGCCTCGCGCCCCTCTACCCCGCGATCCGACAGATCAAATTCCGGGTCGGTCAGCGACAGGAAGGCCAGATCGTCCTCCCCCTCGCGCGCCACCACCATGGCGGGGGCCGCCCCGCCGGTGCCACGGGCCAGACCGGCATCGAAGCGGGCATAGCCCTGCGCATCCGTCGTGGCGCTGCCCAGCACGGCATTGGCGCGGCTGAGCAGTTCAACCGTCACCCCGGCCTTGGCCCCGGCATCGCCAAGGCCCTGCACAAACACATGCAAGCCGTCCACGCCCGACATAGTGGTCAGCCCCAGATCAGACACCACAAACCACTGCCAGCCCGAAGGGACGGTGTAGGGATCGACCCCCGGCACCGCGGCCTCAAGCGCGTAGATCCCGGCGGGCAGATCTTTCAGCGCCTCTGCCATCGGCAGGCGGGTGGTCACATCCTTGTTGACCTGCATCGCCACCGTGGCGCTGCCTTTCCACAATTCCTCGCCCACGCTGCCGGCCGAAAGTCATATTCGTGATAATCGCGCATCGGTTCTGCCGAAGATAATTGTTCTGCACCGCGCGCAGCAGGTTGCGATCCGAGACGCGGAACAGCGTAAGATCCAGCGTTTCGGTGTTCACCGTTTCCACCGGCAGCGCGGGCGCGCCGGTTTTCGGCAGCACATAGGCCCGGCCGTGGAAGCGGACGCCGGGCTGGCGGTCGCGCACATAGGCCGAAAGCGCGACCGATTTCGCCAGAACCTGGCCATCGGCGGCAGGCAGGCCTTCGCGCAGGGTGAACTGATAGCGCTGGCCGTGCTGCACCCCTTCGATGCAAAGCTGGCGCCAGCCGCCGGGGGCCACGCTCATGCCCGCATCGGGCAGCTGCACGAAGGGCGCGTAATCCACCCCGGTTTCGGCCAGATCTTCCGACAGGTTGACGCAGACGCGGGGCCGGGCGCTGTTGGCCTGCACATCGGTTTCCAGCACGCGGAAGCCGTATTTGCCCGCCGCATCCTCCAGCATCAGCGCGGTATCGTCGCGCGGCTGGATCTGCTGCGCCAGCCGCAGCGCCTTGACCATATCGCTGCCCCGGCCCTGCTGTTCCAGCGTGACGGCCAGCTGCACCAGGGCGTTATGCCGCACCGGGGCAGAGCCTGCGCGCAGATAGCCGTTGATCGCGGCCCAGACGGCGCGATTGCGCAGATCGCCCGCATCCCCCTGCCCGGCATCGGCAGCGGCGGTCATCAGGCGGGCATATTCCACCCAGGTGGCGGCGGTATCCTCGACATTCACCGCAGCCCCGGCAAAATCGCTGGCAGCGAGATAATCGCCCTGCGATTCCAGATCGCGGGCGGATTGCAGATGCTCCGCCTCGGTCCACTGGCCCGAGGTATGGCGGCCGCCCAGCCCGCGCGCCTGATCCAGCGCCATGGCGACATCATCTTCGCGCAGAAAGGCCAGATCGGCGCGGCGCGCGGCGGCGGTTTCCAGCTTTGCCGGACCAGCCACCACCACACGGCCCGAGAAGGCGCCCTGATAAAACGCCTCGGCCCCCGGATTGGCCTTCACGAAGCACGAGCCATTGCGGGTGTTATAGGTGAAATGCGTGCAGGCGGTATCTGCGGTGCAGGCGCGTTCGCAGGCCTCCAGCGTGGTGTCGAACAGGGTGGCGCGGTCGCCCCCCGGCAGATCGGCATCGGCGCTGACGACGAATCGCTTGGGTGGCACGATATCCTGCCCCTGTGCGACGGCTGCACCTGCGCAGAAAACACCGGCAAGAATGATCCGGGCAATGGCACGCATCTGAAATCCCCCCTCAAGAGTTGGGCGGATGCTGCCACCAAAGCCCCCGCCGTGCAATCGCGCTGCAGGCGTTAAGGCTTGTTTCATCTTGTTACCCCAGCCTCGGGTTCAGGCGGCCCAAGTGGCGGATGAACGGGAATCGCATGGATCTTTCGGAACGGCTGGCGAAGGAACGGCGGGCGCGGCTGGCCGCCGAACGGCTGCTGGAGCACAAAAGCCGCGAATTGCAGGCCGCCAATGAAAAGCTGGCACTGCACGCCCGCGCGCTGTCGGATCAGATCGTGGAACAGCGGCAGGTCATGCGCTCTGCCCTGTCAGAGGCAGAGGCACTGAAGGGCCAGAACCTGCGCTTTCTGTCGGATCTGGAACGGGCGCATACCACGGCGGTGATGGCGGAACGGCGGCTGTGGGATTCGGTCAACACCATTCCCGACGGCTTTGCCGTGTTCGATTCTGGCCTGCGGCTGGTGACGGCCAACCGCGCCTGGCTGGCCGCCTTTGATGGCGAGGATTTCGCGCCGGGCACGCCCTATGCCACCATCCTGCGCCGGGTGGCGGAAACCGGGCTGATCGACATCGGGGATACCCCGCCAGAGGCCTGGTGCGCACAGATGCTCGCCCGGTGGGAGGCCGACCCGATCCCGGCGGTGGAGCTGCAGTTTTCCGGGGGCAGCTGGGTGCGGCTGACCGACCGGCGGGCGCGGGATGGCGACATGGTCAGCCTGGCGCTGGATATCACCGATCACAAGCGCATCTGGGCCGCGATCGAGGCGATCCCCGATGGTTTCGTGCTGTTCGACAGGGAGGACAGGCTGATGACCTGCAACCAGCGTTACCGCGAGCTTTACCCCGAAAGCGCCCCCGCCATGCTTGCGGGGGCAAGCTTTGAATCCATCCTGCGCTTCGGCCTGACACATGGCCAATATGCCGATGCGCTGGGGCGCGAAGATGACTGGATCGCAGACCGGCTTCGCTTGCGCGAAGAACCGGGCGCCGATTTCGAACAGGAACTGGCGGGGGGCCGCTGGCTGCGGGTGATCGACCAGGAAACCCCGGATGGTGGCCGCGTCGGCCTGCGGGTGGATATCACCCGGGCGCGGGAACAGCAGGCAGCGCTGGAGGCCGCCCGTGAAACCGCCGAGGCGGCGGTGCGGGCGAAATCGGCCTTTCTGGCGAATATGAGCCACGAAATCCGCACCCCGATGAATGGTGTCGTGGGGATGGCCGAACTGCTGTGCGACACGCCCCTGACCGAGGAACAGCGGCTGTTTGCCGATACCATCCGGTCTTCGGGCGAGGCGCTGCTGGTCATCATCAACGACATTCTGGATTATTCGAAGATCGAGGCCGAGCGGCTGACCCTGAACCCCGAGCCCTTTGATCTGGAACGGGTGATCCATGAGGTGGCGATGCTGCTGCAACCGCAGGCCAGGGCCAAGGGCGTGGATCTGATGATTGATTTCGACATGTTCCTGCCCACCCGCTATGTCGGTGATCCGGGGCGGCTGCGGCAGGTGCTGACCAATCTGGTGGGCAATGCGGTGAAATTCACCGCGGCGGGCCATGTGCTGATCCGGGTGGTGGGGATTGCCGCCGAACCGGGCGCGCAGCAGCTGCATGTGACGGTGGAGGATACCGGAATCGGCATCGCCGCCGAAAATCTGGATCTGATCTTTGGCGAGTTCAATCAGGTGGATAACGCGGCGAACCGCCGGTTCGAGGGCACGGGGCTGGGGCTGGCCATCACCCGGCGGCTGGTGGACCGGATGGGCGGCGCCGTCTGGGTGGACAGCGAGCCGGGCCGCGGATCATGTTTCGGCTTTCGCCTGTCGCTGCCGGTGGCGGAAGATGCCGGGGGGCATCCCGCCACGGTGACGCTGAAACGCGGGCTGGTGGTGGATGATCAATATATCAACCGCACCATCCTGGACCGCCAGCTGCAGACCTGCGGGATGCAGGCGGTGCTGTGCCGGTCTGGCGCCGAGGCGCTGGCGCTGTTGCAGGACGATGCGGATTTTGACGTGATTCTGGTGGATCATGACATGCCGGACATGGACGGGCTGGCCTTTGTGCAGGCGCTGCGCGGGGCGGGCGTGGCGGCGCCGGTTCTGCTGATGTCCTCCAGCCCGGTCACGGCGCGGGAACTGCCGGGGGCCGATGCGGTGCAGGCCCTGTTGCAGACACCGCTGCTGCGCGCCGATCTGTACCGGCGCCTGCAGGACCTGGCGCCGCGCCCGCCCATCGCCCGCCCGCGCGCCGCGCCTGCCTGCGGGTGCTGGCCGCAGAGGACAACCGGACCAATCAGCTGGTGTTCCGCAAGATGGTGCGCGATCTGGATCTGGATCTGGTTTTTGCGGGCAACGGGCGCGAAGCGGTGGAGCTGTTTTCCAGCTTTGCCCCCGATCTGATCTTCATGGATATTTCCATGCCGGAAATGGACGGGCGTGCGGCGACGCAGGCCATCCGCGCGCTGGAGGCGGGGGCTGACCATACTGGCGGCGGCCATGTGCCGATCATCGCGCTGACGGCCCACACCATCGAAGGCGACGGGGCCGAGCTTCTGGCCATCGGGATGGACCGCTATCTGACGAAACCGCTGCGCAAATCCGCGATCTGCGAGGTGCTGGAAGCCTATGCGCCGGGCAGGTTGCCCGGCACATCACAGGTGCAGGGCAATGCGGCGTGACGGATCACAGGCTGCGGCGGAACAGCCAGCGGTCGCCCTGCGCCTCGCTGAACCTGTAACCGCCGATATCGAAATCACGGATCGCCAGCGGATCTGTCCGCCGGTGGTCGGCGATAAAGCGGGCCATGGCGCCGCGGGCCTTCTTGGCCCAGAAGCTGATCACCTTTTCGGTGCCGTCCTTTTCATCGAGGAACACCGGGGTGATGACCCGCAGCTTCAGCGCCGCCAGATCCACCGCGCCGAAATATTCGCCCGAGGCACAGTTCACCAGCACTTCGGCCCCGGTATCCGCTGCCGCCGTATTCAGCGCCTGCGCGATCCGGTCGCCCCAGAAGGCGTAAAGATCGCCCCCGCGCGGATTGGCGAGGCGCGAGCCCATTTCCAGCCGGTAGGGCTCGATCACATCAGTGGGGCGCAGCAGGCCGTAAAGGCCGGACAGGATGCGCAGATGGCGCGCGGCCCAAAGCCAGGCGTCAGCCTCCATCGTTTTTGCCTCCAGCCCGGAATAGGTATCGCCCGCGAACAGCAGGCCCGCCGGTGCGGCGGGCTGCGTGCCGAAGGCGGCGAAGCGATCGGCGTTCAGCTGCGCCAGCGCGGGCGAGATATCCATCAGCCTGCGCAGATCGGCGGCCGTCAGCCCGCGCGCCGTTTCCACCAGCAGGTCGGTATCGGCGGGAAAGGCCGGGGCGGTGGGGTGGATGCCTTCGGGCAGGGCGCGGGGCGCGGGTTCCAGCCGTTTGGCGGGGGAAATCACGGTCAGCATGGCAGTCTCCTTCCCGGCCTGACTATAGGTCCGGGCGGCGAAGGCAAGATCAGTCGCCGCGACAGATTGCCAGAAACGCGTCACCGAACCGTTCCAGCTTGGCCGGGCCAAGATCACCCGCGCGATCCAGATCGGACAGGGTGGTGGGCCGCGCCTCTGCGATCTTGCGCAGGGCGGATTGCGACAGCGACAGCGGCTTGCCGATGCCATCTTCGCCCCGCATCAGCCGCAGCTGGGCTTCGGCAAGGCGGTCGAAGATCTCGCCCGCAGGCCGCCCCGCAAGGCGCATCCGCTGCGGATGCAGGCTTTCGGCGGCGCCGGTGATGACGGCCAGGAAGGCCGCGCCATAGCTTTCCAGCTTTTTGGCCCCCACCCCGCTGACCTGCGCCATCTGATCGAGCGTTGCGGGGCGGCGTTCGGCCATTTCGATCAGCGTGCGGTCGGGGAAGATCACATAGGCGGGCACGCGCGCGGCCTCGGCCAGGGCGCGGCGCTTGGCTTTCAGGGCGGACAGCAGCGGCGCATCCTCTTCCGCGACCAGCGCCTTGACCACCGGGCGCCCGGCGGTCTGGATCGTGTCGCGCCGCAGCGTGATGCTTTCCTCGCCCCGCAGGATCGGGCGGGCGGCATCCGTCATGCGCAGGGCGCCGAAACGGTCGGGATCAGGGCGGAACAGATCACGGCCCATCATCTGGCGGAACACCGCGCCCCAGCCGGTTTTCGAAAGATCCCGCCCGACGCCGAAGGTGGGCAGCTGGTCATGGCCCTTTTCGCGCACCTTGGCGGTGGCATTTCCGGTCAGGATATCAATCAGATGCCCCGCGCCGAACCATTCGCCCGTGCGCAGGGTGGCCGACAGCGCCTTGCGCACGGCATCGGTGGCATCAAACAGCTGCGCCGGGCGGTCGCAGAGATCGCAGTTGCCGCAGGGTTCGGAGGCTTCGCCGAAATAGCCCAGCAGCACCTGACGGCGGCAGGCCACGCCTCGGCCAGACCCAGCAGGGCATTCAGCCGGGCGTGATCGGCCTGTTTGCGTTCCACCGGCGCCAGCGCCTTCGTCGATCTGGCTGCGGCGCAGGCGGATATCATCGGGGCCATAGAGCGTCAGCGTTTCGGCAGGCGCGCCGTCACGGCCGGCGCGGCCGATTTCCTGATAATAGGCCTCGATGCTTTTCGACAGATCGGCATGGGCGACCCAGCGGATGTCGGGTTTGTCGATCCCCATGCCGAAGGCGATGGTGGCACAGACGATCAGCCCGTCTTCCTGCTGAAACCGGACCTCGACATCGCGGCGGTCCCCGGCCTCCATCCCGCCGTGGTAGTGGCAGGCGGAATGGCCCGCATCGCGCAGGGCCTGGGCCAGCACCTCGGTTTTGGCCCGCGTGCCGCAATAGACGATCCCGGACTGGCCCTTGCGCGCGGCGGCAAAATCGAGGATCTGGCGGCGCGGGTTGTCCTTGACGGCAAAGGCGAGGTGGATGTTCGGCCGGTCGAAGCCGCGCAGGAAGGTGGCAGGCTCCACCCCCTCGAACAGGCGGGTGACGATTTCGGCGCGGGTTTCTTCATCCGCCGTGGCGGTAAAGGCGGCCAGCGGCACGCCCAGCGCGCGGCGCAGTTCACCGATGCGCAGGTAATCGGGGCGGAAATCATGGCCCCACTGGCTGACGCAATGCGCCTCGTCCACGGCGATCAGGCTGGTATTGATGCGGCGCAGCAGGGCGGTGGTATTGCCCGAGGCCAACCGTTCCGGTGCCATATACAGCAGTTTCAGGCGGCCTTCATCCAGCGCCTGAAACACCGCCTCGGTTTCTTCATCGGTATTGCCGGAGGTCAGCGCCCCGGCCTCTACCCCCGCTTCGCGCAAGGACCGCACCTGATCGCGCATCAGGGCGATGAGCGGCGAGATCACCACCGTCACCCCTTCGCGGCACAAGGCGGGCAGCTGGAAGCACAGGGATTTGCCACCGCCCGTGGGCATGATGGCCAGCGTGTCGCGCCCGGCCAGCACGGCCTCCACGATCTCTTCCTGGCCGGGGCGGAAAGCGCCATAGCCGAAGACCGAGGCCAGAAGCGCGCGGGGATGCTGCATCGGTCAGTAGAACATCGGCATGTTGTTCACGATCAGGATGCGCAGGGCATAGATCGCCAGCAGGGCCACCAGCGGCGCAAGGTCGATGCCGCCCAGATTGGGCAGGACAGAGCGCAGGCGGCCATAGACCGGTTCCAGCAGGCGGTTCAGGCCATCCCAGATCTGGGCCACCAGCGGCTGGCGCAGGTTCAGCACCTGAAAGTTGATCAGCCAGCTGAGGATGATATGGGCGATGATGATGAACTGCGCGATGCCAAGCAGCATCAGCAGGATTTGCAGGATCGAGATCATGGAGCCCTCATTTTTGGTTGTGTTTCAGGTAGCGCGAAGCCCCCAAAAGCACAACCGTTTCCGCAGCGTTTTGCTTGACGGCAAGGGCAGGCAGCGGCAGCGAAGGGGCCGGAGGTGCCGCCATGTATCCTTATGCCCGGCTGTTGAAAGAAATCCTGAATGCCCGCCGTGCCCCGCAGCTGGGGCTGTTCGATACCCATGTGAGCGGGCATGTCTGCTGGCCCTGGGATATCGACCCCTGGATGGAGCTGAACAACGGCCGCACCCTGACGCTGTATGATCTGGGCCGGGTGCCGCTGGGGATCCGCACCGGGCTTGCGGCCACGGTGCAGCGGATGGGCTGGGGCATGACGGTTGCGGGCAATTCGACGCGCTATCGCAAAAGGGTGACGGCCTTTCAGCGGTTCGAGATGCGGTCGCGCTGCATCGGCTGGGATGCGCGGTTCATCTATATCGACCAGACGATGTGGCGGGATGGCGAGTGCAGCAGCCAGATGCTGGCGCGGTCTGCCGTCACCTCGCGCCAGGGGATCGTGCCACCGGACAGGGTGATGGCGGCGATGGGGCAGAATGTGGAAAGCCCGGCGCTGCCCGACTGGGTGCAGGGCTGGATCGCGGCGGATGCCGGGAGGATCTGGCCCCCCGCGCGGTAAAGCGGCGCTTGCACCTGCAGCATGTTTCGGGCTTCATCACCCGGAACAGGAGGGCTGCGCATGGATCGCAAACGCATCTGGGGCTGGTATTTCTTCGATTGGGCCAGCCAGCCCTACAATACCCTGCTGCTGACCTTCATCTTTGGCCCCTATTTCGCCGAGGTGGCGCGGGCGCATTACGCCAGCCTTGGCATGGCGCCCGATGCGGCGGCGGCGCAGGCGCAGGCGACCTGGGGCTATGGCCAGACGCTGGCGGGAATCGCCATTGCGGTGCTGGCGCCGATCCTGGGCGCGATTGCCGATGGATCGGGGCGGCGCATGGTGTGGATCTGGGCGTTTTCGGCCTGTTATGTGATCGGCGCCTTCGGGTTGTGGTATCTGCTGCCCACTGCGCCCAATCTGACGCTGGCGATGCTGTGTTTCGGGATCGGGCTGATCGGGATGGAATTCGCCACGATCTTTACCAATTCGCTGATGCCTTCACTGGCCGGGGCAGAGGAGATGGGCAAGATTTCCGGTTCGGGTTTTGCCTTTGGCTATACCGGCGGGATCGTGTCGCTGGTGGTGATGCTGCTGCTGTTTGCCGAAAGCGGGGTGACGGGCAAGACGCTGATCGGGATCAAGCCGATCTTCGGCCTTGATCCGGATCTGCGCGAAGGCACGCGGGCGGTGGGGCCGTTTACCGCGATCTGGTATGCGCTGTTCATGGTGCCGTTCTTCCTGTGGGTGAAGGAACCCCGCGGCATGGGCACGGGGCTGAAGCTGGGGCCTGCGCTGGCCGATCTGGGGCGGTTGCTGAAATCGCTGCCCACACGGCAGAGCCTGTTCGCCTATCTGATGTCTTCGATGTTCTACCGCGATTCGCTGAATGCGCTTTACGGGTTCGGCGGCGTCTATGCCTCGGGCGTGCTGGGGTGGAGCGTGACGCAGATCGGCATCTTCGGGATCCTCGGGGCGATATCGGCGGCGCTGGCCACCTGGATCGGCGGCAAGATGGATGCGGCGCGCGGGCCGAAGCCGGTGATCAAGGGGTCGATCTGGGTGCTGATCGCGGTATCTGCCGTGATCGTCGGCATGTCGCGCGAGCAGATTTTGGGGCATCGCGCTGGACCGCAGGACTCGGCGCCTGCCGGATATCGATCTTGTATGTCTGCGGGGCGCTGATCGGGGCGGCGGGCGGCACGGTGCAGGCGGCCTCGCGCACGATGATGGTGCGCCACACCACCCCCGACCGCGCGACCGAGGCCTTTGGACTGTTTGCCCTTTCGGGCAAGGCCACAGCCTTTATCGCGCCTTTTGCCATCGCCGTGGCATCGGACATCAGCGGATCACAGCGCATCGGCGTGGCGCCGCTGATCGGGCTGTTTCTCGTCGGGCTTGTTCTGCTAATCTGGGTCAAACCCTATGGAGAGCAGGACATCCGATGATGCGCGCGCTGATGCTTGCCGCTGTCCGCTGTGTGCTGGCCTGCCGCTGCCCGCCGCGGCCGAAACCCGCGCAAACGCGCTGTTCGGGGCGTTTGACGTGGCCTCGCAACAGCCGCCGATGCCGATCGGATCTTATGCCAAGGGCTGCGCGGCCGGGCTGGTGCAGCTGCCGGAAACCGGGCCGACCTGGCAGGCGATGCGCCTGTCGCGCAACCGCAACTGGGGCCAGCCGGAGATGGTGCAGTTTCTGGCCGACCTGTCGGTTGCGGCCACCAAGGTCGGCTGGGCCGGGCTTTATATCGGTGATATCAGCCAGCCGCGCGGCGGGCCGATGACCTCGGGCCATGCCAGCCACCAGATCGGGCTGGATGCCGATATCTGGATGCTGCCGCCCGCGCGGGTGAACCTGACGCGGAGCGAGCGCGAGAATATCTCTTCCATCCCGGTGCGGTCTGCGGATCAGCGCAGCGTCACGAAGAACTGGACGGCCTCGCATCATGCACTGCTGCGGGCGGCGGCATCGGACCCGCGGGTGGATCGCATCTTCGTGGCGGCCGCCGTGAAGATCGAGATGTGCAAGACCGCCAAGCGCCGCGATACCGCCTGGCTGCAGAAGATCCGCCCGGTGGCCGGGCATGACACGCATTTCCATGTGCGGCTGAAATGCCCCAAGGGCGCCAGCGCCTGCCAGACCCAGACGCCGACGGTGGATGAGCTGTCGAAGGGCGGCAATGGCTGTGACGATACGCTGGCCTGGTGGGTGACGGATTACCTGAACCCGCCCAAGGCCACCAAAAAGCCGAAAGAGCCGGCGCCCCGTGTGCGCGGCCCGCGCGAATACACGATGGCCGATCTGCCAAAGCAATGCGCCGCTGTTCTGGCAGCCCCCTGACAGTTGACAGAGCGCCGCGGGGCGCGTAATGCCGCGCCCTGCCTGCCGGAGCCATGAGGGTTTCCGGCCAAGTCTCCGCGACCTTGTAAAAAACGGAATGCAAATGTCGAAATCGCTTCTGCCTGGCATCCTTGCCATGGCGGCCACTGTCGTGGCTTCCAACATCCTCGTGCAATACCTGCTTGGCCCCTGGCTGACCTGGGGGGCACTGACCTATCCCATCGCGTTTCTGGTGACCGATCTGACCAACCGCCTGCAGGGCGCTGCGGCGGCGCGGCGCGTGGTGCTGGTGGGCTTTGCCGTGGGCATTGCCTGTTCGCTGATCGGCACGCAGATCATGGGCGAATTCGGCCCGCTGGTGACGCTGCGGGTGGCGCTGGCCTCCGGCCTGGCCTTCCTCTGCGCCCAGATGGCCGATATCGCCGTGTTCGACCGGCTGCGCGCCGGCAGCTGGTGGAAGGCACCGCTGGTATCCACCCTTGTCGGGTCTTCGCTGGATACGGCGCTGTTCTTCAGCATCGCCTTTTCCGCCAGCCTGATCTGGATCGAACCGGGCAATGACGTCAGCTGGGCCAATGAAGTATTGCCGCTGCTGGGCTTTGGCCCGATGGCGCCGCTTTGGGTTTCGCTGGGCCTTGCCGACTGGCTGGTGAAGCTGGGACTGGCAGCTGTTGCACTTGTGCCATTCCGTCTGATTGCCGCAAAGTTTACCGCAGCGCTGGCGTAAAAACTTTTGACAAACACAAAATCTGTGTCACCTTACCTTATCGGCAACCATTTGAAAGGAGGTGATCCAGTGTCTAGAGTGATATTGGAGAGAGGTGTCGGGACAGTCAGGAGGCGTGATTTCTAAGGGCAACCCCTTGGAAATCAATACTCTGATTGGGCTTGAAACCTAACTGGCCCATCTCCTTGGAACTCGGAAAGGGTTGCCGCTTTGCGGCAACCCTTTCTCGTTTGAGAATGATGGATGGTTTGAAAATGGCATCCTTAAAACATTGTCGGAACTGCGCTTAAAATATGAACAGTTTATGAATACCTGATCTTGCTGCACTTTCGCTGCCCCATTTCCTCTGGCGGCGGTTCACGGTAATGTCTGCCCATGCTGCGTATTTCCGATACTGTCATCCTCGCCGACTGGGAACTGTCTGAAAACTTCTCGCGCTCTTCGGGGCCGGGCGGGCAGAATGTGAACAAGGTGGAAACGGCCGTCGAACTGCGGTTCGAGGCCGAACGTTCGCCGCATCTGACACCTGCGGTAAAGGCCCGGCTGAAGAAGCTGGCCGGGCGCCGCTGGACGACCGAGGGCGCGATCGTGATCCGGGCCGAGGAAACCCGCAGTCAGGCGCGCAACCGCGAACTGGCGGAACAGCGGCTGGTGGAGATGATCCAGCCGCGCTGGTTGCGCCGAAGCGGCGGATTGCCACCAAGCCGACGCTGGGCAGCCAGCGGCGCAGGCTGGCCGCCAAGACCCAGCGCGGCGAGGTGAAGGCCGCTGCGCGGCAAGGTGGATGACGAATGACCGAAGCAACCGAGGCGGCGGGCCTGTGGAGCGCCACCCTGCTGGCCGAACTGCGCAACCGCGAGAATGCGGTTTACGCCATCCGCCTGCCCGATGGCGCCAAGGCCGCGCTGCGGCTGCACCGGCTGGGCTATCAGACCGAAGCCGCGATCCGGTCAGAGCTGTGGTGGTGCGGGGAGCTGGCGGCACAGGGGTTGCCGGTGCCCGCCCCGGTGCCCACGGCGGGTGGCGATCTGCTGCCTGCGCTGTCCAGCGGGCGGCGCGCCTCTGTTGTGGGTTGGGTGGCCGGCGATCCGCTGGGCGAGGCCGGGGTGCCGCTGCCGGGCACGCCGACAGAACAGCAGGCCCGGCACCGTGCGCTGGGGCGGCTGCTGGCAGAGGTGCATGAGGCGACGGACCGGCTGGCGCTGCCTGCGGATTTCAGCCGCCCGCGCTGGGATATTGCGGGGCTGGTGGGCGAGACACCGTTCTGGGGCCGGTTCTGGGATCATCCGCTGCTGGATGCCGAAGCCGCCGCCACGCTGTGCCAGGCCCGCGATTTTCTGCGCGAACGGCTGGCGGATCATGCGCGCGGCGCGGCGCTGGGGCTGGTACATGCGGATGTGCTGCGGGAAAACGTGCTGGTGGCGCCGGGCGGCCTGTCGCTGATCGACTTTGACGACAGCGGTTTCGGCTTCCGCCTGTATGATCTGGGCACGGTGCTGAGCCAGGATCTGTATGAGCCGCAGCGCCCGGCTTTGCAGGCGGCGCTGGTGGAGGGCTATGCCAGCCTGCGCCCGCTGGATGCGGCCATGGTGCCGGTGTTCACGCTGGCGCGGGTGCTGGCCTCGGTTGGCTGGGCGGCGCCCCGGCTGCCGCTGGATCATCCGGTGCATCGCAGCCACATCGCCCGCGCCCTGATGTGGGCGCGGCATGTGATGGCGGGCGGCGGCTGATTACACGATCACCTCGGCCGCCTGCTGGGCGCCCACGCCGAAGACGCGCTTGTAGCGCGCCACCTCATCCGCCGGGCCCCATGGCCTTGTTCGGATTGTCCGACAGCTTGACCGTGGGGCGGCCATTGGCGCTGACGGCCTTGCAGACCAGACTGAACGGCGCCAGCGCGTCGCCCGCCAGACCGCGGAAATCATTGGTCAGCAGCGTGCCCCAGCCGAAGGAGACCTTGACCCGGCCCGCGAACCGGGCGTGCAGTTCCTCGATCTTGTCCACATCCAGCCCGTCGGAAAAGATCACCAGCTTGCGCGCCGGATCTTCGCCCCGGTCGCGCCACCAGCGGATCGCAATCTCGGCCCCCGTCGCCGGATCGCCCGGTCGATGCGCATCCCAGTCCAGCTGGCCAGCCAGTCGGGCGCGTTGCGCAGGAAGCCTGCGGTGCCATAGGTATCGGGCAGGATGATGCGCAGATTGCCGTCATGTTCTTCGTGCCAGTCGGCCAGAACACGGTAGGGCGCCTGCTCCAGCTCGGCATCGCTGTCGGCCAGCGCGGCATAGACCATCGGCAGTTCATGGGCATTGGTGCCGATGGCCTCGATATCACGCTTCATGGCGATGCGGCAGTTCGAGGTGCCGGTGAAAGCCTCGCCCAACCCTTCCTGCATCGCCTGCACGCACCAGTCCTGCCAGAGAAAGCTGTGGCGGCGGCGGGTGCCGAAATCTGCGATCTTCAGCCCGTCGATCTGGCGCAGGCGTTCGATCTTTTCCCAGATCCGGGTCATGGCGCGGGCATAAAGCACCTGCAGTTCGAACTTGCCCATGCCCTTGAGCACGGCGCGCGAGCGCAGTTCCATCAGGACGGCCAGCGCCGGGATTTCCCACAGCATCACCTCGGGCCAGCGGCCTTCGAAGGTCAGTTCATATTGCCCATCCACCTTTTCCAGATGGTAGGGCGGCAGGCGCAGGCCTTCGAACCATTCCATGAAATCGGGGCGGAACATCTGGCGCTTGCCATAGAACATATTGCCGCGCAGCCAGGTGCTTTCGCCGCGGCTGAGGCTGAGGCTGCGCACATGATCGAGCTGTTCGCGCAGCTCGCCCTCGTCGATCAGATCGGCCAGCCGCACCGATTTCGTGCGGTTGATCAGGCTGAACACCACGTTCGTGTCCGGCTTGTTGCGGAAAATCGACTGGCACATCAACAGCTTGTAAAAATCGGTGTCGATCAGCGACCGGACGATCGGGTCGATCTTCCATTTGTGGTTCCAGACCCGCGTGGCGATATCGACCATGGTGGCGCCTCCCTGTTCCGCCTCTGTCTAGGGCAGAATGTCGATCAAGGTCAAAACGGTTTACGAAAGTGTCACACGGCTTCTGAAAGTGTCACACCGGCGGCGCGCATCTGATCGCAGGCGGTGGCCAGCGTGCCGCCCATGTCGATGCCGCGGCACAGATCCATCCGCACCGTCACCGCAAAGCCCAGCCGGGCCGCATCCTGCGCCGAATAGGACACGCAGAAATCGGTGGCGAGCCCGGCCAGCACCAGCGCCGTCACGCCGCGGTTGCGCAGATAGCCCTCCAGCCCGGTGGGGGTGCGGCGGTCATTTTCAAAGAAGGCGGAATAGCTGTCGATCCCGGGGCGAAAGCCCTTGCGGATCACCAGATCCGCCGCATCGGCGTTCAGATCCGGGTGGAAGGCGGCACCCTGGCTGCCGATCACGCAATGGGTGGGCCACAGAACCTGCGGGCCATAGGGCATGTCTACCTGCGAAAACGGGGCGGCGCCGGGATGGTTGGCGGCAAAGCTGGCATGGCTGGCAGGGTGCCAGTCCTGTGTCAGCACCCGCACCGGGGCCGCGCGCAGCAGGGCGTTGATGCCGGGAATGATGGCATCGCCTTCGGCCACGGCCAGCGCGCCGCCGGGGCAGAAATCATTCTGCACGTCGATCACGATCAGGGCTTCGGTCATGGCAGGCTCCGTTCCAATTGCCGCTTGGGTCGCAGGTTCCCCATCGGTAGCAGGCAGAGGCCCCGCGTCAATGCCGCGCTTGCATTTCGCGCGGACGCGCGGCAGATGGCGGCATGTTCACCATCGCCGCACTTTACCACTTCACCCGCTTTCCCGATCCGGCTGCGCTGCGCGCACCGTTGCAGCAGCTTGCCGAGGCGCAGGGCGTGAAAGGCTCGCTTCTGCTGGCGCAGGAGGGGATCAATGGCACCATCGCCGGGCCGCGCGCGGGCATCGACGCCATGCTGGCCCATATCCGCGCCCTGCCGGGCTGCGCCGGGCTGGAGCATAAGGAAAGTTTCAGCGACGCCATGCCCTTTGGCCGGATGAAGGTGCGGCTGAAGCGTGAGATCGTGACCATGGGCCAGCCCGATGTCGACCCGCGCGCCCGTGTCGGCCATTATGTGGCCCCGGCAGACTGGAACGCGCTGATCTCGGCGCCCGATGTGGCGGTGATCGACACGCGGAATGATTACGAGGTGCAGATCGGCACGTTTCAGGGCGCGGTGGATCCTGGCACCGCCTCGTTCCGCGAATTCCCGGCCTGGTGGGAGGCGAACAAGGAGCGGTTCCACAACAAGCGCATCGCCATGTTCTGCACCGGCGGCATCCGCTGCGAGAAATCGACGAATTTCCTGCTGGGTCAGGGGATTTCAGAGGTTTACCACCTGCAGGGCGGCATCCTGAAATATCTGGAAGAGGTGCCCGAGGGCGAAAGCCTGTGGGATGGCCAGTGCTATGTCTTTGATCAGCGTGTCAGCGTGGGCCATGGGCTGCAGCCCGGCGATTACGGCAGCTGCCACGCCTGCCGCCGCCCGGTGAGCGCCGAAGACCGCCAGCGCCCGGAATATGAGGATGGCGTGCAGTGCCATCGCTGCGTGGACGAATACAGCGACGCCGATCGGGCCCGGTTCCGCGAACGCAGGCATCAGATGCAGCTGGCCGAACAGCGCGGGCAGCGGCATCTGGGCGCCGAACCGCGCGAGCCCTGAGCCGGGCGGGCCAGAGGGTGGCGGGCAAAAGTTTTCGAAAACTTTTGCAAATTCCTTTGAAGGAATTTGGCGTCAGCCGCTTCGCCCGATGGCCAGCCTGAGGGCGGCGCCAAAGCTAAGCCCCGGATCAAAGCGCCCCGTCCGCAGGAACAGCAGGGTCTGCGCAATCACCTGCGGGTCCATCATCATGAACGTATGGGTCACCGGCAGGGTGATGTGATCGGCCATGCCTGCCACGCGGGTGGATTGCACGGTCACCTTGCCATCATCCGCGCCCGGCAGGATCGCGGAATAAACCGGGTTCAGCGACCGGGCGCCTGCGATCACGCCCAGTTCGAAATCGGGCAGCGGCAGGGCCAGCGGCACCGATCCGGCGCCGGTGCCCAGCTGCACCCCTGCCGGGCCGTTGATCCATTCAAAGGCGCCCAGATGCCCGAAGGCATCCACGATTTCCGATCCGTGGTTGGGCGGCCCCAGCATCACCACACGGCCTGCCGCCCCCGGATGATCCGCCATCCACAGCCGCAGCAGGATGCCGCCCATCGAATGGGTCACGAAATGCACAGGCCCCGGCGGGCATTGCGCTACGCCCTGCCCGACCACATCCACCAGATCGCGGATCGGCGCCTCGGTCGAGGGGTAGCCCTGATTGACCACGGTATAGCCCTGCCGCCCCAGCGCCAGTTCCATCACCACCAGCGAGGTTTCGCTGCGGGCCAGCCCGTGCAGCAGCACCACGCAACCGGCCTGCACGGCCAGAGGGGCGAAAGCGAAAATCAGAAGCGCCGCGAGGATTTTCCACATGGGACCAGTCTGCCGCCTTCGCGCCCCATGGACAAGCGCGCGCCATTGCGACAGCCTTGCGGCATGAAACCTCAAAGCCCCCGCCTGGCCACCCGCGCGCTGATCCTGCAGGACGACCGCTTGCTGCTGGTCAATGCCTTTCCCATCGGCAAATCCGATCTGTGGTGCGCCCCCGGCGGCGGGGTAGAGCGGGGCCGGGGCCTGCCCGCCAATCTGGCCCGCGAAGTGTTCGAGGAAACCGGGCTGACGGTGGCGGTGGGGGATCCTGCGCTGATCAATGAATTTCATGATCCGCATGGCACCTTTCATCAGGTGGATATCTATTTCCGCTGCACCATCACGGCAGGCCAGCTGCGCGATGACTGGCGTGACCCAGAAGGCATTGTGACCGAGCGGCGGTTCTTCAACCGGGCCGAGCTGGGCCGCATCCGGTTCAAGCCCGACAGCCTGCCTTCCGCCGCCTGGGGCGAGGGCATCCTCTATGACCCGCTGGAGCCGATCGTGCGATGAGCCGGGCTTTCGTCAAGGAAGATGGCACCGATCTGGCGCCGCTGCCCGACCTGCCGGTTTCGCCGCATCCGAATTACGTCACCCCGCGCGGGCTGGCGGCGCTGCAGGCGCGGTTGCTGGCGGTGCAGGCTGAGCTGGCCGCTTTGCGCGCCCGGCCTGACCGGCTGGACAAGCAGCCCGAGGCAGCGGCAGAGCGCGACATCCGCTATCTGGAGGCGCGGCTGCGGTCGGCCATCCCGATTGATCCGGCAAGCCACAGGGGCGATGCCGTGGCCTTTGGCCATCGGGTGACGGTGGCGGATGCCGAAGGGCGGCAGGCCTGGTACGAGATCACCGGCGAGGATGAAGCCGATGCAAGCCTGGGCCGCATTGCCCCCCATGCACCGCTGGCCCGCGCCCTGATCGGGGCCGAGGTGGGGGATCAGGTGATCTGGCGCCGCCCATCCGGGGCCGTGACGCTGGAGATCCTGCACATAGGCCTGCCTGATGATCCGCGAACTTGATCCCGTCACCGACCGCGCGGCGGTCGAGGCGCTGTTTCTGGTGGCGGCCGATTATATCGCGCTGGAAACCGGCCTGCCGGTGGATGGCACGCAGGCGGCCGATTTCTTTGCCGATGCCCCGCCGGGGATCGACCCCGCCACCAGCCTGCGACTGGGGCTGTTCGGCCCTGCGGGGCGGCTGGAAGGGCTGGCCGAGGTGGCCTTTGGCTATCCCGCGGCAGGCGATGCCTATATCGGGTTGATGCTGTTTGCCGCGACCGCGCGCGGCACCGGCCATGGTGCGCGCCTGTTGCGCGGCATCGAAGACCGCGCCCGCCAGCGGGGGGCCACCCGGCTGCTGCTGGCGGTGCTGGAGGCAAACCCCAAGGGCCGTGCTTTCTGGCAGCGCGAGGGGTTTGCAGTGGAGCAGAGCTTCCCGGTGGCCGAGATGGGGCTGCGCCGCCATATCCGCCACCGGATGATGAAGCCGCTTTAGCCCGCCTTTGCCTCGGCATCGCAGCTGGCCCAGAGCCAGCCGCAGGGCGCCAGCACCAGTTTGCCTGCGGCCAGTGTCGCGCCGTCCTGCGGGCCGTCCAGCGCCGTCAGACCGGCGACCGGCACCACCTGCGCCTTGTCGGACAGGTTGAACAGGCACAGAACCGATCCTTCTGCCGTATCGCGCCGGAAGGCCAGCAGCGGTTCGGGCACGTCGAAGAAGGTGCTGCGGCCCACGCGCAGCGCCGATCCCCGGCGCCAGGCCAGCAGCGCACGATAGGTTTCCAGCACCGATCCCGCCACGCCCTCCTGCGCCATCACATTGCGCGCCAGCTGCGGCGCCTTCACCGGCAGCCAGGGCGTGCCGCCGGTAAAGCCGCCCTGCGCCGTGCCATCCCAGACCATCGGGGTACGGCAGCCGTCGCGCCCCTTGTAATCGGGCCAGAACTTGAAGCCGGGCGGATCGGTCAGCTCGTGAAACTCGATGTCGGTTTCGGTCTGGCCCAGCTCCTCGCCCTGATAAAGACAGATAGAGCCTTCAAAGCTCAGCAGCAGCGCCGCCGCCAGCCGGGCCACGGCATCGGTGCTGCCATAGTTTTCCCACCGCGTCGCATGGCGGATCACGTCATGGTTGGAAAAGGCCCACATCGGCCAGCCATCGGGCGCGGCCTTGAAGAAGCCCTCCACCCGGCTGCGGAAATGGCTCTGGCTGAACTTCGGCCCCAGCAGATCAAAGCTGTAGGCCATGTGGAGGCGGCCATCGCTGGTATATTCTTCCATGATCTTCAGCGCGCGGCGCGGATTGTCGCCCACCTCGCCCACCATGGTGCGATTGTCGTATTCATCCAGCAGGACGCGCATCCGGGCCAGGAAATCCAGGTTTTCCGGCCGTGTCTTGGAATATTCGTGGTCCTGCATCTCGTAGGGGTTCACCGCCGGAAGGTTGTCTTCCGTGGGTTCCGGCCCGTTGTCACGCAGCTTCGGATCGTGGAAATAGTAATTCACCGTATCCAGCCGGAAGCCATCCACCCCGCGATCCAGCCAGAAGCGCAGCACCGAAAGCGCCCAATCCTGCACCTCGGGGTTGTGAAAGTTCAGATCGGGCTGCGAAGGCAGGAAGTTGTGCAGGTAATACTGCCGCCGCCGCGTATCCCATTCCCAGGCGCTGCCACCAAAGACGGAAAGCCAGTTGTTGGGCGGGCTGCCATCGGGTTTGGCATCGGCCCAGACATACCAATCGGCCTTGGCACTGTCGCGCGACCGGCGGCTGTCGGCAAAGAACGGGTGCTGATCCGAGGAATGGCTGATGACCTGATCAATGATGACCTTCAGCCCCAGATCATGCGCCCGCGCCACCAGCGTATCAAAATCCTCCAGCGTGCCGAACAGCGGGTCGATGTCGCAGTAATCGGAAACGTCATAGCCCATATCGGCCATCGGGCTGCGAAACACCGGCGAAAGCCAGATCGCATCGGCGCCCAGCCGGGCCACATGATCCAGCCGGTGGGTGATGCCCTTCAGATCACCGATGCCGTCATCATCCGAATCCTGAAACGACCGGGGATAGATCTGATAGACCACCGCACCCCGCCACCAATCACCAACCATGCCATCCTCCGCCTGTCTGCCCTGAAATGTTTGCGGTAACGATGTGCTGGATCGCCAGCTGCCGCAAGGCAGGTTGGCGCGGTTCACAAAGCTTTTGCAATGGACCGCCGGGGAGGTGACAGGCGCGGCGATGCGCGGGGCAGGTGCGGCGGCCAAGGGTGCCAAAGCATGGGCATAAATTCATGGTCCTGCATCACGTTTCGGCATTGTGCGCATCACAATAATCACATTGACCCCGCCCGGCCGCCGCCGCACCCTGCGCCATAACCCGGAGCGCGCATCATGACCAAGGCCCCCCTTTTCACCCCGATCCTGATCGCGGGTTGTGCCATTCTGCTGCTGAACTTTGCCCTGAGGGCGAGCTTTGGTGTGTTCCAGATCCCGATCGGGGAAGAATTCGGCTGGCCGCGCGCCGAATTCTCGCTGGCAATTGCCATCCAGAATCTGGCCTGGGGCATCGGGCAGCCGCTGTTCGGCGCCATTGCCGAACGTTTCGGCGACCGGCGGGCCATCGTTGCGGGGGCGGTGCTTTATGCGCTGGGGCTGGTGCTGTCGGCCTATGCGATGACACCGCTGGAAATGCAGATGTATGAGGTGCTGGTGGGCTTTGGCATCGCGGGCACCGGCTTTGGCGTGGTTCTGGCCGTGGTGGGCCGGGCTGCGGCGCCGGAACACCGTTCGCTGACGCTGGGCATCGCCACTGCCGCCGGTTCGGCCGGGCAGGTGATCGGCGCGCCGCTGGCGGAACTGCTGCTGCAAAGCTATCCGTGGCAGACGGTTTTCGTGATCTTTGCCTGCATCATCATGGCCACGCTGCTGGCGCTGCCCTTCCTTGGGTCATCGCAGCTGGCCAGCAAGCAGGAGCTGGAGGAAAGCCTGGGCTCGGTGCTGAACAAGGCCTTCCGCGACCCGTCTTTCATCATGATCTTCCTGGGTTTCTTTTCCTGCGGCTATCAGCTGGCCTTCATCACCGCGCATTTCCCGGCCTTTGTGACCGAGATGTGCGGCCCGATCGACCCGAACGGGCCGCTGGCGGCACTGGGCATTTCCAGCACATCGGCGCTGGGGGCGGTGGCCATTGCGGTGATCGGGCTGGCCAATATCGCGGGCACCATCACCGCCGGGATGCTGGGCAAGAAATACACCAAGAAATACCTGCTGGCGGGGATCTATACCGCGCGCACCGTGGTCGCCGCGCTGTTCATCCTGCTGCCGATGACGCCGACCACCGTGCTGCTGTTCTCGCTCGCCATGGGGTCGCTGTGGCTGGCCACCGTGCCGCTGACCTCTGGCCTTGTCGCGCATATCTACGGGCTGCGCTACATGGGCACGCTCTATGGCTTTGTCTTCCTGTCGCATCAGATCGGCGGTTTTCTGGGCGTCTGGCTGGGCGGCAAGATGTATGACATCACCGGGGATTACACGCTGGTCTGGTGGATCGGCGTTGGCGTCGGCGCGTTTTCCGCCATCGTCCACCTGCCGATCCGCGAGGCACCCTGGGCCGCGAAACCGCAGGCCGCCTGATGAAAACCGGCATTGCCTGCCTGGTGGCCGCCTATGTGCTGAGCCAGTTCTACCGCGCTTTTCTGGCCGTGCTGGCCCCGGTGCTGAAAGCAGATCTGGGCGTGGGGGCCGAAGATCTGGCGACGGCCTCGGGCGTCTGGTTTCTGGCATTCGCGGCGGCGCAGCTGCCGGTCGGCTGGGCGCTGGACCGGGTGGGGCCAAGGCTGACCGCTGTTGCGCTGCTGGCCTGTGGCGGGGCGGGCGGGGCGGCGGTCTTTGCCATGGCGCAGACGCCGGGCGCCATCACCTTTGCCATGGCATTGATCGGCGTCGGTTGCGCGCCTGTGCTGATGGCGGCCTATTACATCTTTGCGCGCCAGTTTCCGCCTGCGGTCTTTGCAACGCTGGCATCGGCCACCGTGGGGATCGGCAGCCTGGGCAATATCGCCGGAAGCCTGCCGCTGGCCCGCGCGGTCGAACTGTTCGGCTGGCGTGAAACGCTGTGGGCGATGGCGGCAATCACCCTGGCGGTGGCGGCGCTGGTGCTGATCTTCACCCGCGATCCGGTTCGGATGACCGGCGGGGCCAGGGGGTCGCTGCTGGATCTGCTGCGGCTGCGCGCACTTTGGCCGGTCTTTGCCATGATGGCGGTCTGCTATCTGGCGGCAGGCGCGCTGCGCGGGCTGTGGGTCGGGCCTTATTATGCCGATGTGTTTGGCGCCGATACCGAAACGGTAGGCCGTGCCACATTGGTGATGGGGCTGGCGATGGTGGCGGGCAATTTCGCCTATGGCCCGCTGGACCGCCTGTTCCACACCCGGAAATGGGTGATCTTCTGGGGCAATGTGCTGTCGGCCCTTGCCCTGCTGGCCCTTGCCCTGCGGCCCGAAGCGGGCGGATGGATCACGCTTGGCCTTTTGTCGGCCGTGGGCTTCTTTGGCGCCACCTTCGCCATGGTCATCGCCCATGGCCGTGCCTTCATCCCGCCGCATCTGGTGGGGCGCGGTGTCACGCTGCTGAACCTGTTCGGCATCGGGGCGGTGGGCATAGCACAGTTCCTGACCGGGCGCCTACACGCGGCCCTGCCCGCCGATCCGCCTGCCACGCCCTATGCGGCGCTGTTTCTGGTGTTCGGCCTGGTGATCCTGCTGGGGTGCCTGATCTATCTGCGCGCCGAAGACCGGGTGGATTGAACCGCCGCTTCCCCGTCTTCCCCTTGGCCGCCCTTGCCCCTATCTTGCGGCACAGAAAGGCAGGCCGATGATCCTTTTCCCCGCCGAATACAATGCCCGCAAGGCTGCAGTCTTTGCCGCCCTGGCAGAGGCCGAGGGCAGCGCCCGTCGCCTGCCGGTGATCCCGCTCAGCTTCCGGGACTGGCCGGAAACGCCTGCCCGTGTGACCACCGCCCTGGCCCGGGCGAAACGCCAGCCGAAAGGCGCGCTGGCGCGCTGGCTGAAACGACAGCTGCTGCGCGGGCAGTATAACTGGGCGCGGGCCTATTTCACCCGCCATCCCGATCATCTGGCGCTGGCCTGGAACGGGCTTGCAGGCTCGCGCATGTGTTTCATGCAGGGCGCGCGGGATGCCGGGGCGCCCCGGCTTTACGCCGAACTGGCCCCGCTGCCCGGCCGCATCACCCTTGATCCGGCCGGGGTGAATGGCGAAGGCTCGGTGCCGCAAGACCCGGCGTTCTTTCGCCAATATGCCACAACCACCGATACCACAGGCTGGCGCGCCATCGGTGCCGGGCTGGTGGCGCGGGCCTCGCGCCGCGCGGATGTGGGGCAAGGCGCGGGCGCACTGCCCGATGCGCCGTTCCTGTTCTGCCCGCTGCAGGTGCCCGATGACAGCCAACTGACGCTGTTTGCCGGCTGGTGCGGCGGCATGGCCGGCTTTCTGGCCGCCATGACCGAGGCTGCCCGGCATCTGCCCGAAGGCTGGCATCTGCGGCTGAAAGAACATCCCTCGGCCCGGACAAGTCTGGCCCCGCTGCTGGCCCCCCTGCTGGCCACCGGGCGCGCCGTGCTGGACAATGGCACCGACAGCTTCGCCCAGATCGCGGCCAGCCGCGGGGTTGTCACCGTCAATTCCTCGATGGGGCTGCAAAGCTTCTTTCACGACAAGCCGGTGATCACCCTTGGCCGGGCCTTCTTTGCCCTGCCCGGCCTTGTCACCCCCGCCGCCGACCAGCAGGCGCTGAACAGCCTTTTTGCCAGCCCCGGCGCATTGACCTATGATGCGGCATTGCGGGCGGCCTTTCTCACCTGGCTGGACCATGTCTATTACCCGCGGTTCGACACCCCGGCAGATGCCCCGCCCCGGCATGACCGTGACGCTTTCGCCGCAAAGCTGGCCCTTGCGCGCGACTTTGCGAAATCGGCCAAGGAAACCCTTCCCCCCCCCCCCTATGCGCTAATTGGCCTCGTCGCTTTTGACACTCTCAGGAGGAAAACCGATGGGCTACAAGGTCGTCGTCGTCGGCGCCACGGGCAACGTGGGCAAAGAAATGCTGAACATCCTCGCCGAGCGCGAGTTTCCGGTGGATGAAATCGTGGCGCTGGCGTCGCGCAATTCGCTGGGTACTGAAGTCAGCTTTGGCGACAAGACTTTGAAGACCAAGGATCTGGCCGATTTCGATTTCACCGGCTGGGATATCGCCTTCTTCGCCGTGGGGTCGGATGCCACGAAGATCTACGCCCCCAAGGCCGCAAGCCAGGGCTGCGTGGTGATCGACAATTCGTCGCTCTACCGCTACGATCCCGATGTGCCGCTGATCGTGCCGGAGGTGAACGCCGATGCGATCTATGGCTATACCAAGAAGAACATCATCGCGAACCCCAACTGCTCCACCGCGCAGATGGTCGTGGCGCTGAAGCCGCTGCATGATCGCGCCAAGATCAAGCGCGTCGTGGTCGCCACCTATCAATCCGTGTCCGGCACCGGCAAGGAAGCCATTGACGAACTGTGGAACCAGACCAAGGGCATGTATGTCCCCGGTCAGGAAGTGGCCCCCAAGGTCTATCCGAAACAGATCGCCTTCAACGTGATCCCGCATATCGACGTCTTCCTGGATGATGGTTCCACCAAGGAAGAATGGAAGATGGTCGCGGAAACGAAGAAGATCCTCGACAAGTCGATCAAGCTCACCGCCACCTGCGTGCGCGTGCCGGTCTTCGTCGGCCATTCCGAGGCGATCAACGTCGAATTCGAAGAGCCTATCGACTGGCAGGAGGCCCAGGATATCCTGCGCGAGGCGCCAGGCATCCTGGTGATCGACAAGCGCGAGGCCGGTGGCTACATCACCCCGGTGGAATGTGTCGGCGATTACGCCACCTATGTCAGCCGGATCCGGCAGGATTCCACGGTGGAAAACGGCCTCAGCTTCTGGTGCGTGTCCGATAACCTGCGCAAGGGCGCTGCGCTGAACGCCGTGCAGATCGCCGAAGTGCTGGGCAACCGCTGCCTGAAAAAGGGCTGATCCGGCCCGCCTTCCCCGTCAAAGCCCCGCCATCGCGCGGGGCTTTTTCCTGCCCGTTCCTCTTGGCCCAAATACCCCCGCCGGAGGCAGGCCCGAGGCGATCCGGCCACAGGCCGGTCGCCGAGACAAAAGGCTTGCGCCGCAGGCGCGCTATGCGATCACCGCCCGAAGCCGGGCTATTCGCCGATCATCGCGCGGGTTTCCGGCGCCAGTTCCTCGAAATCGAAATTATCCAGCCGCCGGGCGCGTTTGCCTGCCTTTTCGCTGCTGATCTTGATTTCCTCGATATCCTTGGCGGCCTGACCGAAGTGCCGGTCCAGATTGCCGACCCGATCGCCCAGCCGCTGCACATCCTTGTAAAGCTCGGCCAGTTCCTTGCGGATGGCCCCGGCCTGTTCGCGCATCCGCGCATCCTTCAGCACGGCGCGCATGGTGTTCAGCGTGGCCATGCAGGTGGTGGGCGACACGATCCAGACCCGCAGCGCGAAACCTTCGCGCACCAGTTCGGGGAAATTGGCGTGCAGTTCCGCATAGACCGCTTCCGAGGGCAGGAACATCAGCGCCCCATCCGCAGTTTCCCCCTCCAGGATATAGCGTTCCGCAATCGCCTTCAGGTGGCTGCGCACCGCCACGCGCAAAGACCGCGCCGCAAGCTCCAGATCCTGTGGGGTCTGCGCGCGGCGCAGCGCCTCATAGGCTTCCAGCGGGAATTTGCTGTCCACCACGATGGGCCCCGGCGGGTTGGGCAAATGGATCAGGCAATCCGCCCGCCGCCCGTTCGACAGCGTGGCCTGCATCGTATAGCTGTCTGACGGCAGCGCCTTCAGCACGATGTCATGCAGCTGAATTTCGCCAAAGGCGCCCCGCGTCTGCTTGTTCGACAGGATATCCTGCAGGCTCAGCACATTGCCGGAAAGTTTCTCGATATTGGCCTGCGCCTTGTCGATGGTTTCCAGCCGCTGATGCAGCTCGCCCAGGGATCGCGCCGTGCGGGTCGAGCTGCCATGCAGGCTTTCGCCCATATGGCGCTGCACCTCGGCCAGCCGTTGTTCCATCACCTGCAGCATCGCGGTCTGGCTGACAGCCTGCGCCTCTGACACATGGTGCAACCCGCCGGCCAGCCGTTCCTGCCCCTCGGCCAGCTGCTGCACCCGGTCGCCCAGCCAGCCCAGATCTTCCGACAGGCCGGGCGGCGTGCGACCGCTGGCCCGCAGGATCAGGATCATCATCAGCAGTATCAGCGCCACGGCACCACCCGCGATCAGGATCAGCGGGTTGGACAGGTCGATTTGTGAAAGCGGGGTCATCTGCGTCCGAACAGCCGTTCGATATCGGCCAGTTTGAGTTCAACATAGGTCGGGCGGCCATGGTTGCACTGGCCCGACATCGGGGTGGCTTCCATTTCGCGCAGCAGGGCGTTCATCTCTTCCGCCCGCATCTGGCGGCCAGAGCGGACCGAGCCATGGCAGGCCATCCGGCTGAGCACCGCGTCGATCCGGCCTGTCAGCCGGTCAGAACTGCCCAGATCGGCCAGATCATCCAGAATGTCGCGGATCAGGGCGGCGGCATCCACCTGGCCCAGCACGGCGGGCACCTCGCGTACGGCCACGGCGCCGCCTCCGAACGGCTCGATCCCCAGACCGAGGCCCGCCAGATCTTCGGCCAGATCCAGCAGCCGGGCGGCATCCGCTTCTGACAATTCGATGATTTCCGGGATCAGCAGCGCCTGTGCGGCAATACCGCTGGCTGCCGCCTGCGCCTTCAGCCGTTCATAGACCAGCCGTTCATGCGCGGCGTGCTGATCGACGATCACCATGCCGCGATCGGTCTGCGCGATGATGTAGTTTTCATGCAGCTGCGCGCGGGCGGCCCCCAGGGGCGGGCCGTCAGATCGGGCAGCGTTTCCGCCACCGGCTCCATCCGGGCCGAAGGCGTTTCGGCAAAGCCGAAGGGGGCGGCCGGGGCCTGCGCGGCATAGGCCCGGCTCAGGCTTTGCTGGCTTGGCCTGTCCATCTGATACACGCGCGGCGGCTGGGCGGCCTGCGGCGTGGGTTCGGCGCGAAACGCCGCCAGCGTTTCCTCGGCCACGGTGCTCGATGCCCGATGCCCCGCGCCGGTCAGCGCAAGCCGCAGGCCCGAAACGATCAGCCCGCGCACCAGCGCCGGTTCCCGGAACCGCACCTCGGCCTTGGCAGGATGCACGTTCACATCCACCCGTTCGGGATCGCAGATCAGGTTCAGCACCGCCGCCGGATGCCGGTCGCGCGACAGCACATCCATATAGGCCGCGCGCAGGGCGCCGAACAATTGCTTGTCCAGCACCGGGCGACCGTTCACGAACAGGAACTGCGCCACCGATGACCCGCGCGAATAGGTGGGCAGGGCGGCATAGCCCACCAGCCGCAGCCCCTCGCGGTCCAGGTCGATGCGCAGGGCATTATCGGTGAAGTCACTGCCGATCACCCGCGCCAGACGGCCATGCAGCGCGTCAAAGAAATCGCCGTTCTCCGGGTCGGCACGAAACACCACCCGCCCCTCGCCGCCGCCCGACACATCGCGCAGGGTGAACCCCACATGCGGTTCGGCCAGTGCCAGCCGTTTCACCACATCGGCAATCGCGCTCGTCTCGGCCCGGTCGGTGCGCAGGAATTTCAGCCGCGCGGGCGTGGCGAAGAACAGATCGCGCAGTTCCACCACCGTGCCGCGCGTCAGCGCCGCCGGCCGCAATGCGCCGATGCGCCCGCCCTCGACCGTCAGCGAAACGCCCTCGTGCCCTTCAGCGCGCGAGGTGATGCACCAGCCGCCCCACCGCCCCCAGCGAGGGCAGCGCCTCGCCGCGAAAGCCGAAGGTGTGGATGTTCAGCAGGTCCGACCCGTCGATCTTGGATGTGGCATGGCGCGAAAGGGCCAGCGGCAGGTCTTCCGCCGTCATGCCGCAGCCATCATCGGTGACCCGGATCAGCGTCTTGCCACCATCGGCATAATCGACGGTGATGCGCCGCGCGCCCGCGTCCAGCGCGTTTTCGACCAGCTCCTTCACGGCAGAGGCCGGGCGTTCCACCACCTCGCCCGCGGCGATGCGGTTGATGGCCGATTCGTCCAGCTGCCGGATGATGGGCCGCGTGATCTTGGGGGTATCCAGTTTCATACCCCCATGGATAGCATCACGCAGCCGATTCCACCACCGGATTACGGGGTGGAAACCAGCCCCTCCGGTTCGCCCACCACCACGAAGCGCAGGGCGTCGGGCCGGTAAAGCCGCTTGGCCACCCGGGCGATATCATCCAGCGTGACCGCCTCGATCATGGCATTGCGCCGCGCCGGATAGCCGGTGTCATAGCCCGCCATCTGCATCCCCACCAGAACGCCCGCAATGGCGCCATTGCCGTCGAACCGCAGGGGATAGGCGCCGGTCAGATAGGTTTTCACGGCATCCAGTTCGGCCTGTGTCACACCTTCGGCGGCGCGTGACCATTCGGATTGCAACAGATCGACCGCCTGTTTCGCGGTGGCATTGGCCGTGGCCATCTGCCCCATCACCAGATCGGCCTGTTCGTAGTCCACCAGATAGCTGCCCACCCCATAGGTCAGCCCGCGCTTTTCGCGCAGTTCCGTCATCAGCCGTGATCCGAAGCGGCTGCCGCCCACGATTTCGTTCAGCACATAGGCCGGCACATAATCCGGGTCATCGCGCGGGATGCCCTCGTGGCCAAAGATCACGACCGCCTGTGGCGTGGGGAAGGGTTCCAACGTCACCCCGCCGGTCAGGCCCACAGTCGCCACACCGGGCAGCGGCGCGCCGGTTGCGGGCAGTTCGCCCAGCAGATGATCCAGCAGCGCGCCCAGCTCTTCGCCGGTGATATCCCCCACCGCCGAGATATACAGCCGCTGCCGCGACAGGGCGGCCTTGTGGGCGGCCAGCATGTCATCCCGGGTCAGACCGGCGACGCTGTCTTCGGTGCCCTCGGCTGCCTGGCCATAGGGATGGGCACCAAAGGCCAGCCGGTTGAAGGTTTCGGATGCCAGCGTCCCCGGATCCTTGCGCCCGGCGCGGATGCCGGCCAGCACCTGCCCGCGCACCCGATCCACCGCATCCTGATCGAAACGCGGATGCACCAGCGCCAGACGCAGCAGCTCGACCGCCTTGCTGCGGTTTTCGGTCAGCATCCGGGCGGAAACCGAAACCGTATCCATGCCGGAATCAAAGCGGAAATCGGCGGCCAGCGCATCGCGGCTTTCGGCAAACTTCTGCGCGTTCATTTCAGCCGCGCCTTCCTCCAGCAGGGCCGTCATCAGATGCACCGCCCCGCGTTTGCCCGGATCATCCAGTGCGCTGCCGCCGCCAAAGCGGATTTCCAGCGCGGTGAAGGGGATCGCGTGTTCCTCGACCAGCCAGGCCTTGATCCCGCCCGGAGAGGTGACCTCCTGTATCGCGATCTCGGCGCGCAGCGGATTGGCCAGCAGCAGGGGCAGCAGGCACAGGGTAACCAGACGCCGGATCATTGCACTTCCTCCTCGGGCAGCAGCCAGCCGGTGACGGATTGCCGCCGGTCCAGCACCTTGCGGGCGACAGCCATCACATCCTCTGGCGTCACCTCTTGCAGCACCTGCGGCCAGTCCTGCACATCCTGCACCGTCAGCCCGGTGGTCAGCGCCTCGCCATAGCGGCGGGCCAGACCTTCGGCATTGTCCAGCGCGTAAACCTCTGAGGCACGCAGCTGGGTCTTGATGCGGGCAAAAGCGCGATCTTCCGGGCCAGTGGCCATGAAATCGGCAATCACCGCATCCATCGCCGCCTCTGCCGCATCAGCCGTCACCCCCGGCAGGGGCATCAGGCCCACGCCGAACACACCGCTGTCCAGCGCATCGCCGCTGAAATAGGCATAGGCGTGAACCACCTTCGGATCTTCAAACTGCAGCTTGCGGGCCAGCAGGCTGGTGGTGCCCGATCCACCCAGCAGCTCGGCCAGATAGACCAGCGCGGCGGCCTCTTTCTGGTCGCCGCTGCGGCGCTGGGGCGCCAGATAGCTGCGCAGCAGGAAGGGTTCGGTCACGCGGCCATCCTGCATGGTCAACCGGCGTTCCGCCAGCTGTGGCGGCTCTTGCGGGCGCTGGCGCGGGGCAAGGCCGGGGGTGGGGGCGATGGGGCCATAATGCTTTTCCGCCATGGCGCGCACGGCATCGGGCGTCACATCGCCTGCCACCACCAGAACCGCATTATTGGGCGCGTAATAGGTGCGGTAAAAGGCTTCGGCCTCTGCCCTGTCCAGCCCCTCGATCTCGTGGCGCCAGCCGATGATCGGGATGGCATAGGGATGGTTCAGATATTGCGCCGCGCGCAGCTGTTCGGAAAACAGGCTGCCCGGATCGCTGTCGGTGCGCTGGTTGCGCTCTTCCAGAATCACGTTGCGCTCGGTCGCCACCACATCATCGGTCAGGATCAGGTCGCGCATCCGGTCCGCCTCGATCTGCATCATCAGATCCAGCCGGTCTGCCGCCACGCGCTGAAAATAGGCGGTGTAATCCCAGCTGGTAAAGGCGTTGTCCTCGCCACCCTGCGCCGCCACGATCTGCGAAAACTCGCCGGCCGCCAGATCATCGGTGGCCTTGAACATCAGATGTTCAAAGAAATGCGCGATGCCCGACTGGCCCGGCGCCTCGTCTGCGGCGCCGGTGCGATACCACAGCATCTGCACCGCCACAGGGGCGCGGTGATCTTCGATCACCACCACCTGCAACCCATTGTCCAAAGTGAAATCCGTCACGGTTTCAGCCTGAACCGCCACGGCACCCGCCGTGATCGGAACAAGCGCCGCAAGGGCCACGGCCCGGAAGGTCATCCGCATCTGGCATCTCCTGTGCTTCGCCCCCACACCTACGCGCAGGCAGCCGCAGGTCAAGCCGGGCTGACGCGGAGTTTACTCTGGCACCTCGGGCGGGGCCGAGGGTGTGGCAAGGCCAAGTCTGCGCCAGCGGGCAAGTTCTGCGTGCTGATCCAGCGACATCGGCTCATAGGCGTCGAAATAGACGTTCACGCTGAAGATCCGCTCCAGCAGACGGCCATCGTTTTCGCGCCGATACTCCAGATCTTCCGAAGCCAGCACGCCCCGGATGCCGGAGGTGATGCCCAGCCGCGCCGCATGGGCCACCAATGCAGCATCGCTCGCACCGGCGCCGGGCTTGCCACCCAGCGCAGCAATCGCATCGGATTCCGGCGTGGGATCCGTCAGATTGCCAGCCCCCGGTGTCGGCACCGGCAAAGCCGCCAGGTCGGTCGGGCATCTGCAAGGGCTTGGGCGGCAGGATCGCAAATTCATCCGGGCCTTCGCTGGTCTTGCGGATATTCATGAGTTCGGGCTGTTTGCTGCCGCCACAGGCCGCAAGAAGCAGAGAAAGCGTTGCGGCTCCTGCCAGTATGGCCCCCCGTGCTGCCTTCATCATCTACTCCCAGAACTTCGTCCCGTTGTCTTTAGCGCAAAGGTTGGGCTGCGTCACGGGGTCTTTCGGCGCGGCTTGCGGGGCTTTGCCGGGGGCGTCTGGCCGGTGAACAGCACCAGACCCGCCGCACCGGCAAAGATGGCGATATCGGCCACGTTGAAGGCATAGGGGTTTTCAAACCCGCAGCAGGACATGTTCAGGAAATCGGCCACCGCGCCATAGGCCACGCGATCCACCACATTGCCCAGCGCCCCGCCGATCAGCACGCCCGCGCTGATCCGCGCCCATTTGCCGTGCGGTGCCCGCGCCGTCCAGCGCCAGACCCAGACGGTGATGGCCAGCGACAGCACCACCAGCACCCAGCGCATCACCTCGGCGCTGGAGGCAAACAGGCCGAAGTTGATGCCCTGATTCCACGCCATGCGGAAGTTCAGCAGGGGCGGGATCACGTCAATCTCGCCCCTGCTGATCAGATCCAGGCCGAAAACCACAGCCAGCTTGGTGATCTGGTCGATCCCGAAGATCAGGGCTGCGATCAGGGCCACGCGTTTCATGGGATCAGTGCCGGAAATGGCGCATACCGGTGAAGATCATCGCAAGCCCGCGCTCATCCGCGGCGGCGATCACTTCGGCATCGCGCATCGAACCACCCGGCTGGATGATCGCGGTGGCGCCTGCCTCGGCCGCCGTAATCAGACCGTCGGCAAAGGGGAAGAACGCATCCGATGCCACGACAGAGCCCTGGGTCAGCGGCGCCGCGGCAGGCCCAGCGCCTCGGCCATGTCCTGCGCTTTGCGGGCGGCGATGCGGGTGCTGTCCACCCGGCTCATCTGCCCTGCGCCCACGCCCACGGTGGCGCCGTCCTTCACATAGATGATGGCGTTGGATTTCACATGCTTGGCCACCGTCCAGGCGAACAGCAGATCGCGCAGCTCGGCCTCCGAGGGCTGGCGCTGCGTCACCACCTTCAGATCGGCGGGCAGCACGGCACCATTGTCGCGGCCCTGCACCAGAAAGCCGCCGGCCACCTGTCGCACAGGCCAGTGCCTCGCGCGCCGGATCGGGCAGGCGGTCGGTCGTCAGCAGGCGCAGGTTCTTCTTGGCCTCAAAGACCGCGCGGGCCTCGTCGGTGGCGCCGGGGGCGATCACGACTTCGGTGAAGATCTCGCTGATCTTGCGCGCCGTCGCGGCATCCAGCGGCTGGTTCAGCGCGATGATGCCGCCAAAGGCCGAGGTGCGGTCACAGTCATAGGCGCGGGCATAGGCCTCTTCCAGGGTCGCGCCGCGCGCCACGCCGCAGGGGTTGGCATGTTTGATGATCGCGCAGGCCGGGCCTTCGCCGGGTCAAATTCGGCCACCAGTTCAAAGGCGGCGTCGGTGTCGTTGATGTTGTTGTAGGACAGTTCCTTGCCCTGCAGCTGCCGCGCGGTGGCCACGCCAGGGCGCCCCGATCCATCCACATAGAAGGCCGCCGCCTGATGCGGGTTTTCACCATAGCGCAGGGTCTGGGCCAGCGTGCCCGCAAAGGCGCGGCGGCGCGGCGCAGGCTCTTTCAGCGCGCCCGCCATCCAGGCTGACACGGCGGCATCATAGGCGGCGGTGCGGCTATAGGCGGTCAGCGCCAGCTTCTGGCGGAAGGTGTAAGAGGTGGCGCCGTCATGCGCCTTCAGCTCTGCCAGGATGGCGTCGTAATCCTGCGGATCGGTGACGACATTGACGAACGCGTGGTTCTTGGCCGCCGCGCGGATCATCGCCGGGCCGCCGATGTCGATATTCTCGATGCAGGTGTCGTAGTCGGCGCCCGCGCGCCACGGTCGCCTCGAACGGATAAAGGTTGACCACCAGCAGGTCGATCGGCTCGATCCCATGCGCGGCCATCGCCGCCAGATGTTCGGCATCGTCGCGCAGCGCCAGAAGCCCGCCATGCACCATCGGGTGCAGCGTCTTGACGCGGCCATCCATCATTTCGGGGAAGCCCGTCACCTCGGCCACGTCGCGCACCTCCAGCCCCGCCGTGCGCAAGGTGATCGAGGTGCCGCCGGTCGAGATCAGCTCGATCCCCTGGGCGGCCAGACCGCGCGCAAATTCCACCAGCCCGGTCTTGTCAGACACCGAGATCAGGGCGCGCCCGACGGGGACGATGGTTCACGGGGGCGGCGGGGGCGGCGGTGTGCATGGGTCACTCCTGCATCAGGGGCGGGACGCGGGGTCATCCCGGTCAAGGTCGCGGATGGCGAGCGGAGTATCCTGTGCCTTCGCCAAGGTCCAGCCGATCCGGGCCTGAAAATCCTGCAAATACGCGGTCAGCATGATCTGTTTGGCGGCGCGCGGCATCAGGCGGCCCTTTTCCAGATAGACCGAAGGTTCCAGCGTCAGCCGCGCCTGCCCGTCATGGCGGAACACCCAGATCTCGCCCGAGCGCAGCGCGATGGAAACCGCCGCCCCGCCCATGTCGATTTCGGCATCGGCATCAGGATGCAGATGAAAGCGGATGGCAAAGCCCAGCCCCTGCACAGACCGGCGCAGGATCCCCGACAGGCGCGCCCGGTCATCTGCCGTTTCGGCGGCCAGCATGTCGATGCCGGCCAGATGGCGGCCATCGGGCGACAGCGTCAGATCGCGGAAATGCAGCAGGCCATGGGTCAGCCGCCAGCCGGCATGGCCGCCCAGCAGATGCTGGCGGGCTCGGCACCGGTCGCACCTGCGCAGGCATCAGGATGCAGGCGGGCGCGGTCTTCCAGCACCTCGCGGCCATCCTGCGCGAAGCGCGACGAGGAATAGCCATCCAGGCTCAGCGTGCTGTGGCTTTGCGTGGCGCGGCTGGCGCGGTGCCAATCAGCCCCGAAGGGTGCGCCAGAACCGCAGTTGACGATCATCGGGCGGCGCCCCGAGGTCAGTTCGAACGCGAGGGTGGAGGCATGGGCCGAGGCCCGCGGCCGCGCCCGCCGGGCGGGTCGAGCGGCATCCACGATGACCGTGGTGCGCCCGCCTGCAGCCGGGCAAAGCCCATCGCCAGCCCGGCATCCGGCCGCACGGCGGTTGACGCCCGAGGCCGCCAGCGCCTGATCCAGCCGCCCTTCCAGCCCGCGCCCGCCGCCGTGAAACCGCGCCAGCCCGCCATCGGCATGGCGCAGCGCCCGCAGCGTGGGGGCGATGCGCGCAATGGCCTCCAGATGTGCGGCGGGCAGGTGGCGCCCGGCATCGGTCAGGGCCTGCGCGGCCCAGGTCAGCAGGGTGAACACCTCCAGCAGCTCTTCGGGGTTGCGGGTGGGGATGCCGCCCTCGTCGTCCATCTCGGTCGCAGCATTCGCGGGCCAGTGCGCGGCGCGGCGGGGTCGACGTAGCCGTTCCATCCCCATCAGGGCCAGGCCGGCATAGATCAGGCCGGTCAGCGCCTCGAACCGCGGCAGGCCCGGCGAGGCGGCCTGCCAGCGGCGGCGCCAGGAACAGCGGTCTGCTGCGACAAGGCGTGCGATAGTAGGCGGTCGGCGCCCGCTCGTGCCGTGCCCCGCAGCAGCAAGAACAGCATGGTTGATCCAGCGGATCAGCCGCCGCCCGGTCAGGTCCGGGGTCCAGCCCGGCCCCTGCCCCGGCCGAAGCGGGTCGATCCAGCCAAGGCCCAGCCCTGCGCCGCGCCTGCGCGCGCCGGATCACCGACGGCGGCCAGATCATCCAGCCAGGCGAAACCATGCAGCTCTGCCTCATAGGCGCGGCTGGGGCGGGTGATATCCCACAGATCGACAGGCCCGGCGCCTCTACCAGATGGCCCGCGAACAGGAAATTGCCCGCCACCAGCTGTTTGCCCCGGGCATAAAGGCCGATGGTGCGCGGTTCGGGTGGCGATACGAAGCCTGCGGTCGCAGGGGTGCGGGCGGCACGACGTGCGGCGGGGCGGTTCATCGCCTGCACCCATGCCTCTGTCCACCATGCGTCTTCGGCCTACGCCTGCCATGCCCGCCGCCATCGCCCTGTCTGCCATGCCCGGTTCGGGGCCATTTCTTGGGTCGTGCGCCATAGCGGCTTCTGGAGGCGGCGACATGTCGCCGCAAAGCCCCGTAAGGGCACTGGACGGCGAGGGGCATTTGCCGCGGCAGGGTGGTCGCCGCGAAGCGGGGCGCGGGTAGGGGCCCGGGCAGTGCGGGCGGCTGATTAAGGCGGCGGTGATTTTCGATCTGGATGGCACATTGATTGACAGTGCGCCGGATATTCACGCGGCGGCGAACCGGGTGTTCGGGCGGCGGGGGATCGGGTTCAGCCGGGCCGAGGTGCAGGGATATGTGGGGCGGGGCGCGCCCAATCTGGTGGCGCGTCTGGCTGAGGCGCGGGGGCTCGCCTTTGTGGATGGGCCGAGTTTGACGCCGGCTTCTGGCCGAGTTTCTGGAGGACTATGAGGGCGCGCAGGCGCTGACCACGCTGTATCCCGGTGTGCGGGTGGCGTTGGAGGCGCTGGCGCAGGCGGGCTATCGGCTCGGGCTTTGCACGAACAAACCCTTGGCGCCCACGCGGGCGGTGCTGCGGCATTTCGGCGTCGGCAGGCGCTGTTTCACCTTGGCTGATCAGGCGGCGACTTCGCCTGCCGCGCGACCACGCCAGACCCGGCGCCTTTGCGGGCCGCGCTGGCCGGTTTGGGCGGCGGCGCTGCGGTCTTTGTGGGCGATAGCGAGGTGGATGCCGAAACCGCGCAGGCGGCGGGGATGGCGTTTCTGCTATTTACCGAAGGCTATCGCAAATCGGCGGTGTACGCCCTGCCCCACACGGCGGCCTTTGCGGATTTCCGCGATCTGCCCGCATTGGCCGCCCAGTTCAGCGCGTCAGCCGCACCATGAAGAACCCGTCCATCCCGCCCTTGTCGGCCCAGTAATCGGGCCGCAGGCGCAGGGCGCCCTCCGGCGTGACCCAGGCCGGATCGAGACCGGGCAGGCTGGCCGGTTCCACCCGCAGCCCCGGATGGCGCGCCAGGGCGGCGGCCAAGCTGGGCCTCGCCTTGCCTCGCGGCAGCAGGGAGCAGGTGCAGTAGCACCAGCCGCCGCACCGGGTTTGAGCCAGCCCAGCGCCCGGTCCAGCAAAGCGGCCTGCAACGGGATCAGCTCTGCCAGTTCGGATCCGTCCTTGACGAAGGGCAGATCTGGGTGGCGGCGGATGGTGCCGGTGGCCGAACAGGGCGCATCCAGCAGAATGGCATCAAAGGGCGCCTCGGGCTGCCAGTGCAGCGCATCGGCGGCCACCACCTGTGCCTGCAACCCGGTGCGCGCCAGATTGTCCTGCAGCCGCGCCAGACGCGGCCCGCTGATATCCAGCGCCGTGACCTGCGCCCCGGCGGCGGCCAGTTGCAGCGTTTTGCCTCCCGGTGCCGCGCACAGATCCAGCACCCGTTCCCCCGGACGCGGCGCCAGCAGCGGCACCGCCAGCGCAGCGGCGGCATCCTGCACCCACCAATCGCCTTCCGCATAGCCCGGCAGCGCCGAAACCTGCACACCGGCCGGAAGGCGCAGGCTGCCGCTGGGCAGCGCAACCGCATCGGGCAGCGGCCCGCGGCAGCGGGGCGCCAGGGATGGATATCCACCGGCGCGGGCTTTGCCTGCACCGCCTCCATCGCGCTGACGGCCTCGCGGCCCCAGCTGTCGACCAGAGGCTTGCGCAGCCAGTAGGGCAGGCGTTGCGGCGGCAGCTTGGCAAACGGGGCCTCTATCGCGGCGATCTTGCGCAGAACCGCATTGACCAGCCCCGACAGCGCGCCATGCCGACGGTCGTTGCGCACAAGGCTGACCGCCTCGTTCACCACACCATGGGCAGCGGCGCCCTGCACCAGCTCTACCGTGGCCAGCCGCAGGATGTTCAGCACCATGGGCGGCGGCGCCTTGCGCAGGAACGGCTTCAGCACGCGGTCGCATTGTTCAATATGGCGCAGCACCTCGGCCGCCAGCCGCTGGGCGCGGGCACGATCGGCCGGGGGCAGGTCTTCCAGAACGGTATCCGCCTGGCTGAGCAGCAGGCCCTCTTCCAGAACCGCATCCAGCATCCGCACTGCCGCCATCCGCGCCGTCTTTGCCATGTTTTGCCCAAGCCTTGTTGCCAATCCATCGCCGCGTATATCATGGGGGCACCTGCCGCAAGGAATTGACCGATGAGCGACACGAAACCCGATTTTCCCGCAACTGACCTGCCGCCCGCAGCACTGCGGGCCCTGGCCGAGGCCGAGGCCCGCCGTCAGGCCGCCGCCGCACCGGACCTGCCACCCGAGCTGGGCGGCCGCGACGGCCCAGAACCCGTGCGCTATGGGGATTGGGAAAAGAAGGGGCTGGCGATCGACTTCTGAGGGGGGCACCCCCTCTCTCCCCACAGGAAAGCGGGCAGAAATCTCAGCCCGCGATCGCCCTGGGGGTGTGGCAAATGACAATACACAGGCGGGACGCAGGCGGGACACCGGCGGGCCGTGAACGGCACGCCCGCGCCGCCCGAGGATCAGCGCAGCCGGAAGGCCGCAGAATCGCCTGCGCCGCGATCCACCGTAAAGCGCAATTCATCCCCCCGGGCCTCGACCAGTTGGCAATTATAGGGGATGGGTTTGCCGCTCCATTCCATTTCCCGGCAGAAATAGCCGTCTTTCCAAGACCATGTGCCGGTGACGCGCCAGCCGAGGGCAGACCCTTCGATCTGGCCATCGGGCATGACATTCAACCCGATGCGGAACAGCCCCAGCCGCAATTCACGGCCTTCGACCAGCGCCACGAAAGCATCGCGGTCGCGCACGGGTTCAAACTCGTCGGCCAGCACCGGGCTTGCGGTGAAGGTCAGCAGGGCGGCAAGCAGCGGGATGCGGCAGGGCATGGGCGGAACCTCCGGTTCTGTTCTTCTGCATTACGCAGAAGCCCCCCGGACAGTTCACACCCTGCGCAAAAAAACTTGCCGCGTGTCAGCCCCGGGCGCGGATCAAAGCCCCAGCACATCCAGCATGGAATATTCGCCCGGCGCCTTGTCCTGCCCCCAAAGCGCGGCTTTAAGCGCGCCCCGCGCAAAGATTGCCCGGTCGGTGGCGACATGGCGCAGGATGATGCGTTCGCCCGGGCTGGCAAACATCACATCATGTTCCCCCACGATATCGCCCCCCCGGATGGCGGCAAAGCCGATGGCGCCGGGCACCCGCGCGCCGGTGATGCCATCGCGGCCCGAATCGCGCACATCGGCCAGCGCCACACCCCGGCCTTCGGCGGCCGCCTCGCCCAGCATCAGCGCGGTGCCAGAGGGTGCATCCACCTTCTTGCCATGATGCGCTTCGATGATTTCCACATCCCAATCGGCATCCAGCGCCTGCGCCACCTTTTTCGTCAGCTGCACCAGAAGGTTGACCCCAAGGCTCATGTTCCCGGCCCGCACGATCACCGCATGATGGGCGGCAGCGGCGATCTTTGCCAGATGTTCAGGCTCCAGCCCGGTGGTGCCGATGACATGCACCGCACGGGCCTGCGCCGCCAGCGCCGCAAATTCCACCGTGGCGGCGGGCGAGGTGAAATCAATCACCGCCTGCGCCTTGGCAAAGGCATCCAGCGGATCATCGGTGACCGCAAGGCCAAGCGGGGCGCCGCCCAGACATTCGCCCAGATCCCGCCCGATCCAGGGATTGCCCGACCGTTCCACCGCACCGACCAGCCGGGCCTTGCCGCTGTCCAGCACGGTGCGGATCAGCATCTGCCCCATGCGCCCCGAAGCGCCCGTGATCACGATTCCCGGCAGTTCGCCCATGGCCGTCTCCTTCTTGCTGCACCGCCCCATACCGCTTAGGCGGCGCCCGGAAAAGCCTGCCGTTGCAGGGGCTGCGCAAAAGCCTTACATGGGGCGCATGTCGAAAAACCGCACCTCCTCGGGCGATGGCCCAACCCAGCGTCAGCTTCGCGTCGGCGAACTGATCCGCCGCACCCTGTCTGACGTGTTGAACCGGGCCGAAATCCACGACCCGGAGCTGAACCGCATGTCGATCACCGTGGGTGAGGTGCGCTGCTCCAATGACCTAAAGGTGGCGACGGTTTACGTCATGCCGCTGATGGGGTCTGTTCCCGTCGAAGACGCGATTGCCGCGCTGGCCCGCAACAGGTTTGAACTGCGCCGCCATGTCAGCGCGCAGCTGACGCTGAAATACGCGCCCGACCTGCGCTTCCGCCCCGACAGCACCTATGACCAGCTGGATGAAACCCGGCGGCTGTTTTCGGACGAGAAAGTGAAGCGCGATCTGGCACAGCCCGACGATGAAGATGACGCAGACCCTGCGGATCATGCGTAAGCTGCTGGCAGCGCTGGCCTTTCTGGCCACGCCTGCCCTTGCTGCCGCCCCCTGTTCCACCACCCGCTTCGAAGGCACCGGCTACACGCTCTGCGAAGTGCGTGCAGGTCAGGATCTGCGGCTGTTTCACAGCGATCCGTCAGGCGATCTGCTGGGCAGCTTTGGCGCGGTGAACCGCGCGCTGGCCGCCGAAGGGCGACAGCTGGCCTTTGCCATGAATGCCGGCATGTATCACCCGGATCGCGCGCCCGTCGGCCTGTATGTGGAAAACGGGGCAGAGCAGGCGCCGATCGTGCTGCCCGCCTCCCGGGGGAATTTCGGGCTGCTGCCGAACGGCGTGTTCTGCATCCAGGCCGATGGTTTTGCGGTGATCGAATCGCGGGCCTTCGCCAAGTCGCCTCCGGCCTGCCGCTTTGCCACGCAATCCGGGCCGCTGCTGGTGAATGGTGGCAAGCTGCACCCCCGGTTCATCCCCGATGGCGACAGCCGCTATATCCGCAATGGTGTTGGCGTATCGGCAGATGGCCAGCGCGCAGTCTTTGTCATTTCAGAATCTGCGGTGAATTTCGATACTTTCGGCCGGCTGTTCCGCGATGCGCTGGATCTGCCGGATGCGCTGTATTTCGATGGCAAGATCTCGCGGCTTTATGCGCCTGCGCTGCGGCGCAGTGATTTCGGGCTGCCGATGGGGCCGATTGTCGGGCTGGCGGTGCCAAAACCTTGACCTTGCATCAGGCGGGGGCTAGCAGGCGGCTTTCGTGAACCGGAGGCGATCATGGCGCGGACAAAAAAGGGGCGGGCAGTTTCAGGCTGGGTCGTGATCGACAAGCCCGCGGGCATCACCTCCACCGCTGTGGTCAACAAGGTGAAATGGGCCTTCGATGCGCAGAAGGCAGGCCATGCCGGCACGCTCGATCCGGCGGCGACCGGTGTTCTGGCCATCGCCCTGGGCGAGGCCACCAAGACCGTGCCCTACATCACCGATGCGCTGAAATGCTATCGCTTCGTCATTCGCTTCGGCCAGGCAACGACGACAGATGATGCCGAAGGCACCGTGATCGACACCAGCGACAGCCGCCCCGAGGATGCCGCGATTGCCGCGGCATTGGCAGCGTTCCGTGGCGATATCATGCAGGTGCCGCCGCAGTTTTCTGCCGTGAAGGTAGAGGGCGAACGCGCCTATGATCTGGCGCGCGAAGGGGTGGAAATGGATCTGGTCGCCCGCCCGCTGTGGGTGGACAGCCTGGAGATGATCGCCCGCCCCGATGCCGATCATGTCGAACTGGAAATGGTCTGCGGCAAGGGCGGCTATGTCCGATCCATCGCGCGGGATCTGGGGCAGGCTCTGGGCTGTCTGGGCCATGTGCTGTGGCTGCGCCGCGTCTGGTCTGGCCCGTTCGAGGCCGACAAGGGGGTAAGCCTGGAAACCATCGAGGCAGGCGCCAAGACCCCGGCGCTGGATGTGCATCTGCTGCCGCTGGAACTCGGTCTGGCCGATGTGCCGGAACTGCCCGCCACGCCGGAAGGGGCGGCGCGGCTGAAGAACGGCAATCCCGGCATGGTGATCGCCTCGAACGTGGAATATGGCGATGAAGCCTGGGCCTCGTATCAGGGCAAGGCCGTGGCGGTAGGCAGCTATCGCGCGGGCGAGCTGCACCCCAGCCGCGTGTTCAACCACTAACCGACGACGGGGCGGCAGACGGGGCGGGCACCAGCAGGATATCGGTCAGCGTCAGGCCCTTGGCGCCCGAAATCAGCGCCAGCGCCTGCCCGTCCAGCAGCAGCGCCATGTCTTCGCCCTGCGGTTCCAGTGCCAGCTGCGGATCAGGATGCAGCTCCGGATCATAGATCAGCTCCAGACGGTCGGCCCCCGGTTCGAAATCCATGATCCGGGCAGGCTGGCCCGGCGCCAGCCAGTCTCCCAGGCGAAAGGTATCCTCACCCGCGTCGCCCGTGGCGATATCGGCGCCACCGATCACCATCAGATCATCCCCGCCGCCACCGTTCAGGAAATCGGTTTCGGCATCCGCGGCGCCCCCGGCATGGCCGATCAGCGTATCATCCCCGAAATCGCCATCCAGCGTATCCTGCCCGGCACTGCCCTGCAGCAGATCATCCCCGAAGCCGCCATTCAGCCAGTCGTCGCCATCACCGTCGAACAGGCCATCCGCCCCCATGCCGCCCAGCAGCGAATCCGCCCCAGCCCCACCATAGAGCGTATCGGCGCCATCATGCCCGGCCAGCGCATCGCCGCCACTGCCGCCCTCCAGCAGATCATGGCCGCCTTCGCCCTCCAGCCGGTCGTCACCGCCATGGCCCTGCAAGGTATCGGCGCCCGAGCCGCCAAACAGATAGTCCTGCCCGCCCCCGCCCAGCAGCCGGTCATCGCCCCCCCGCGCCACGATCTGATCCAGCCCGGCGCGGCCGTGAAACACGTCATCGCCGGCGCCGCCTGACAGCTTGTCATTGCCACTGGTGCCATTCACCGCATCCCGCCCCGCCGCAACCTGCGCCCTGTCCGGATCGCGGCCCACATCGCCCTCCGCCTCGCCGCCGGGGGCCGGATCATCCAGCAGATCCCCGCCCGGGCCTGCCGCCCCGGCCTGTTCCGGCTCTGGCAGGTCATCCTCATCACCCGTTTCCGTCTCGCGGTCAGAGCTGAAAACGGTATCCAGCATCAGCCCGGCCGTCAGCGCCCCCAGAATGGCAAACAATCCCAACATCACACACCACACCCCCGCCTGCACCTTGGCAGGCGTTGCCCAGACCACCTTTTCCCGCAGGCCCACCCCGTGGAAATGTTCTGCATTTACCCCAGCAATCATGGCAGAAAACCGGCCATTCTGCCAGCTGCGCAGGGCGAAATCTTGCAAACTGGTTAAAAGGCCCGGCATCATCTGGCCCGCAGAACAGGCTTTTCTTTTTCACGCCAGTCCCGTATAGGCGCGCATCCGAAGCGGAATCCGCGGCGGACCCAAGGGCCTTGCTGGACGACATCCCGGCTCGTGCCGTCACACCAACCCTGAAAAGGAGATCCCGATGTCGATCACCGTGGAAGAAAAAGCCCGCCTGATCCAGGAATACGCCACCAAAGAAGGCGATACCGGTTCGCCGGAAGTTCAGGTTGCGATCCTCAGCTCGCGCATCGCGACGCTGACCGAGCATTTCAAGACCCACCGCAAGGACAACCACTCGCGTCGTGGCCTTCTGATGCTCGTCGCCCAGCGCCGCAAGCTGCTGGACTACCTGAAAGGCAAAGACGCTGCGCGCTATGCTTCGCTGATCGCCCGTCTGGGCCTGCGCCGCTAAGGCTGACGCCAAGGTTTTTCATGGAACGCCCGCGCCTGCGAAGGTGCGGGCGTTTTGGTTTGGGGTCATACAGTTAGACCTTTATAGAAGCTTACTTTTTGCACTAACCGACCAGCCACTGCGATATCGGAAACCTGACAGACAATCTCCGTTCGGGCTTGCAGCAAGATGCAATATCATTATTTACAGCTGCTGCAATTTCAGATACCAATGATACAGGCGTTAATTTTTGCGCCACAAATTTTGGAGAGATTAAGATGTCACCTATGCATGAATACAAGACTGTTGAGGCATGGCTTGCAGATCTAACTGCGGGTCGCAGAACGGCGATCATCCCTGCTACGCTCGCAGCAGAAGCCCTCGGTGAGACAGCAAACGCCTTCACCAAGAGGTTGAAATCTGGCGATCTTCCCACAATAAAAATAGGTGAACGCACCTATTTGTCTGCTGACTATGTCGCTGACGAAATTAAGAAAAAACTCCGCCAGTCCGCCGATATACGCGAGCATGTGGAGCGTGTCGCCCGCCGCGGTGGCAAGATCTTTTATGGCGAACTGATGGATCTTGTAGGAATGTCTTGGAAGAGTCCTCCTGACCGCAAGCGCATCGGACATCTACTTGGCGAACTGTCCCGCGACACGTTTAAGCAGCAGAGAATTTTTCTGTCGTCCATTGTTCACCGGAAAGCCGCCGAACCAACTGGGCCCGGTCCAGGTTACTTCGATCTGATAACGGGTTTGGCCGACGAGCATGATGACGTTGACTACATCCCTGGCGAAGACGAGCAAGGAATGACTGAACGGCACATGAAGGCTGTCTGGGCCTTCTACAAGAAAAACTGAACAGAAGATCGGCCGCTCTTTCCAGCAGCCGATCTTCGCAAATTCTGACATGCCTTTTCTACCTTTTGTAAGCTCGCCCATATACTCCAGTATAAGCTGCGACCCATCCCCACTTCCCAAACCGCCTGTTTTCGTGTATGCGGCCACCCATCTGTGACGTGAGGCCATGCCCCCGGCCGCATGCAAAGGATAGGGGCGGCGGCAATGGGGCCGCCAGACAACGGGAGACCCGGAGGGCCGGGAGTGCTCCCAGATAGGATGCTAGATGTTCAATATCACGAAAAAGTCTATCCAGTGGGGCGATGAAACGCTCACGCTGGAAACGGGGAAGGTTGCGCGCCAGGCCGATGGGTCGGTGATCGCCACGCTGGGCGAAACCAGTGTCATGGCCAATGTGACCTTCGCCAAACAGGCGAAGCCCGGGCAGGACTTCTTCCCGCTGACCGTGCACTACCAGGAAAAATACTATGCCGCGGGCAAGATCCCCGGCGGCTTCTTCAAGCGCGAAGCCCGGCCTTCCGAAAAGGAAACGCTGACCTCGCGTCTGATCGACCGTCCGTGCCGCCCGCTGTTCGTGGAAGGCTTCAAGCACGAAGTGCTGGTGATGGCCACCGTTCTGTCCTGCGATCTGGTGAACGATCCCGATATCGTCGCCATGATCGCCGTTTCGGCAGCGCTGACCATTTCGGGCGTGCCCTTCATGGGCCCGATCGGCGCCGCGCGCGTGGGCTTCTCGAATGGCGCCTATGTGCTGAACCCGGCCATGGATGACATGACCCAGCTGCGCCTGAACCCGGAACAGCGTCTGGATCTGGTGGTTGCCGGTACCAAATCCGCCGTGATGATGGTGGAATCCGAAGCCTACGAGCTGACCGAGGAAGAAATGCTGGGCGCCGTGAAATTCGGCCATGACGCGATGCAGCCGGTGATCGACCTGATCATCGACCTGGCAGAAGACGCCGCGAAAGAGCCTTTCGATTTCCACGCCCCCGATATCTCTGCGCTCTATGGCCGGGTGAAAGCTGCGGGCGAAGCACAGATGCGCGCCGCCTTCGCGCTGCGTGACAAGCAGGAACGGTCGAACGCGATCTCTGCTGCCGTCACCGCCATCAAGGGCGCGCTGTCGGAAGAAGATCTGGCCGATATCAACCTCGGCTCGGCGATCAAGAAGCTGGAAAGCTCGATCCTGCGTGGCGATATCATCAATGGTGGCGCCCGCATCGACGGACGTGACACCAAGACCGTGCGCCCGATCGTCTGCGAAACCGGCATCCTGCCGCGCACCCATGGCTCGGCCCTGTTCACCCGTGGCGAAACCCAGGGTCTGGTCGTCACCACGCTGGGCACCGGCGAAGATGAACAGATCATCGACGCGCTGAACGGCAACACCCGGTCGAACTTCCTGCTGCACTACAACTTCCCGCCCTATTCGGTGGGCGAAGTGGGCCGCGTGGGTTCGCCCGGCCGTCGTGAAATCGGCCATGGCAAGCTGGCCTGGCGCGCGCTGCAGGCCGTGCTGCCCGCAACGACCGATTTCCCCTATACGATCCGCGTCGTGTCGGAAATCACCGAATCCAACGGCTCTTCCTCCATGGCTTCGGTCTGCGGCGGGTCGCTGGCAATGATGGATGCGGGCGTGCCGCTGAAGGCGCCGGTTGCCGGTGTGGCCATGGGCCTGATCCTGGAAGAAGACGGCAAATAGGCCGTGCTGACCGACATCCTGGGCGACGAGGATCACCTCGGCGACATGGACTTCAAGGTGGCGGGCACCGCAGCCGGCATCACCTCGCTGCAGATGGACATCAAGGTCGCGGGCATCACGCCCGAGATCATGGAGCAGGCGCTGGCGCAGGCCAAGGACGGCCGTCTGCACATCCTGGGCGAGATGAACAAGGCGCTGGCCGCCCCGCAGGGCTTCAGCGAATATGCGCCGAAGATCGAGACCATGAAGATCCCCACCGACAAGATCCGCGAAGTGATCGGCTCGGGCGGCAAGGTCATCCGCGAGATCGTGGAACTGTCGGGCGCCAAGGTCGACATCAACGATGACGGCATCATCAAGATCGCCTCTTCTTCGGCCGAAGCCATCAAGAAGGCCTATGACATGATCTGGTCGATCGTGGCCGAGCCGGAAGAAGGCCAGGTCTACACCGGCAATGTGGTGAAACTGGTCGACTTCGGTGCCTTCGTGAACTTCTTCGGCAAGCGCGACGGTCTGGTGCATGTGTCAGCCAGATCGCCAACAAGCGCCTGAACCACCCGAACGAGATCCTGAAAGAAGGCCAGGAAGTGAAGGTCAAGCTTCTGGGCTTCGACGATCGCGGCAAGGTGCGCCTTGGCATGAAGATGGTCGATCAGGAAACCGGCGAAGAAATCGCAGCCGACAAGAAAGAAAAAGAAGAAGCCGCAGAGGGCTGATCTCTCTGGGGTTTCTGACAAAGGCGCCATCCTTGCGATGGCGCCTTTTTTCATATCTGCTGCTCAGGATCGTGATCACAGCGCCAAAGGGGTTTGCAACGTGCCTGACAAGGATTGCGCCGAAGCGGTGTTGTCGGTTTTCGACCGGATCTATGTGCTGAACCTGCCGCACCGCCGCGACCGCCGCCGCGAGATGGAGGCAGAGCTTGCCCGCATCGGCCTGTCTTTCGCGCATCCCTCTGTCACGCTGTTTCCGGCCATTGCCCCGGCGGATCCGGGCGAGTTTCCCAGCCTCGGCGCAAGGGGCTGTTTCGAAAGCCATCTGGCAATGCACCGCACCATTCTGGCCTCCGGGGCCAGGCGGGCGCTGATTCTGGAAGATGACGCCAGTTTCGCCCGCGGCTTTGCCGAACGTTTTGCCGATGCGCTGCCGGTATTGCGCGGGCACGACTGGGATCTGCTGTATTCGGTGCAGCCGGTCACGCCCCAGCCGGGCGACAGGGTGCTGGGTCACGGGCTGTTGCGCCTTTCGCCGGAACATAGCTTTCTGACCACCCATTTCCTGGGCGTCAGCCGTGCCTTTTCGGAAGCGGCAACCACCTATCTGGACAAGATGCGCACACGCCGCGCGGGTGATCCCTATGGCGGGCCCATGCATGTGGATGGCGCCTATGTCTGGATGCGCAAGGATCTGCCCGAACTTGGCATCCTTGCCACCGAACTGCCGCTGGCTACCCAACGGTCCTCGCGCAGCGATATCGCGGGCCAGCGCCTGCACCACCGCCTGCCGCTGCTGCGCGATGCCGTGGCGATGCTGCGCCGTCTGGGGCGGCGGGCCTGACGGCAGCGACCACGCACGCGGAATCACATTATGGTAGGATCCGCATTGAAGCCTTGCCACAACTGCACGATTCGCGATTTCTTCCAGCCATGTCAAATCTGCGCAAAGACCCGCCCGCCCTGCCTTGCCCGCGCATGTCCTGCCCGCGGCTCTCCCGCCGCCATCTGCTGACAGCGGCGCTTTCCGCCGGGGCTTTGGCCGCCCTGCCCCGCCCCGTCATGGCGCAGGATGCGGCAAGCTATGTGGTGCCACCCGAACATCAGCCGATGACGCTGAACCTGATGGATGCCTATCCGCCGGGGGCGATTCTGGTCGATCCCGATGCCTTCGCGCTTTATCTGATGCTGGATGCGCAATTTGCCATGCGGTTCACCGTCGGCATCGCCAAAGGCAATCTGTACGAGGCGGGCAATTTCACGCTGGGCGCCAAGAAAGAATGGCCCAGCTGGACGCCGACCAAAGACATGATTGCCCGCGACCCCGAACATTATGCCCAATATGCGGATGGGATGCCGGGTGGCCCGGGCAATCCGCTGGGGGCACGGGCGCTTTATCTGTTCGATGAGGCGCGCGGCGATACCTTCCTGCGCATCCATGGCACACCCCAGCCCTGGACCATCGGCACCGCCGTTTCCAATGGCTGTGTCCGGCTGGTGAATGAACATATCGAACTGCTGTATGATCGCGTCCATCTGGGCGCCCCGATCGTCCTTTACCCCCGCAGCATCTGAACACGCCCCCTTGCGGGGCGCTTTCGTCGCCAGTAATGTAACTTTATAACATTACATAGGCTGACCTCCCATGACCGACCCCCGCCTTCCCGTCACCGTGCTGTCCGGCTTTCTGGGCGCCGGCAAGACCACGCTGCTGAACCACGTCCTGAACAACCGGGCGGGGCGCCGTGTTGCCGTCATCGTCAATGACATGTCCGAAGTGAACATCGACGCCGATCTGATCCGCGAAGGCACTGAACTGTCCCGCGCCGATGAAAAGCTGGTGGAAATGACCAATGGCTGCATCTGCTGCACCCTGCGCGACGATCTGCTGACCGAAGTGCGCAGGCTGGCCGCCGAGGGCCGGTTCGATTACCTGCTGATCGAAAGCACCGGAATTGCCGAACCGCTGCCCGTCGCCGCCACCTTCGATTTCCGCGATGCCGAAGGCAACAGCCTGTCCGATGTCGCGCGGCTGGATACCATGGTCACGGTCGTCGATGCCATCAACCTGCTGAACGATTTCGCCAGCCATGATTTTCTGGCGGATCGCGGCGAATCCCTGGGCGAACAGGATGAGCGCACGCTGGTCAACCTGCTGACGGATCAGATCGAATTTGCCGATGTGATCGTGCTGAACAAATGCCGGGATGCAGGCCCCCAGCGTGCGGCGGCGGCGCGCGGCATCATCCATGCGCTGAACCCCGATGCCCGCGTGATCGAAACCGATCATTCCGTGGTCGCCCCCGAGGCGATCTTCGATACCGGCCTCTTTGATTTCGACCGGGCGCATGAACATCCGATGTGGGCGAAAGAGCTGTATGGTTTTGCCGATCACACGCCCGAAACCGAAGAATACGGCATTTCCAGCTTTGTCTACCGGGCCCGCCGCCCCTTTGATCCGGCCCGCATCCATGCCGTGCTGAATGATGACATGCCCGGGGTGATCCGCGCCAAGGGCCATTTCTGGATCGCCACCCGGCCGGATTGGGCGGCCGAATTCTCGCTGGCCGGTGCGGTGTCTTCGGTGGCGCCGCTGGGCCGCTGGTGGGCGGCCGTGCCACAGGACCGCTGGCCGCAGCACCCCGATGCCCTGCAAGAGATGCAGGCGAACTGGGCCGAACCCTGGGGCGACCGGCGGCAGGAAATCGTGTTCATCGGTGCGGGCTTCGATCAGGCCGCCCTGCGCGCCGCGCTGGATGCCGCACTCGTGCCCGCCGAAGCCTTTCGCCCGGCAGACTGGCGCGGGCTGGCCGATCCCTTCCCGCGCTGGGGGCAGGCTGCAGCATGACCCGCAACCTTGCCGCATCCCGCATCCGCTGGCGCCGGGGCAACCCGATGGCCCGCCATGATTCGCTGCCACCGCCACTGCGGCGCTGGCTGATCCATGCCGCTTTGCCCTGGAGCGCGACATCCCTGCTGCGGCTGTGGAGCCGGGCCTTGCGCGAAACCGGCAGCGAATCTGCCGCACTTCTGCGGCTGGCGCAGGCCGAACAGGCCATGCTGCGGCGCGAGGCGCCCCCGGATCTGGGGCAAGGGCCATCCGCTGGCCGAAGCCCCGAAATGACGACGGCCCAAAATGACGACGGCCCGTGGCGGGAGGAGCCACGGGCCGCAAACATTGGCGAAGCAAGGGAGGAGGAGTGCTTCGCCCGGTGTCACCCAACCCCGAGGGAGGAGGAAACGGGGCAGGGATCGCGGTCAGAGGCCGTAGGCAGCCTCATGGGCGATGTGGCGCAGCGAGGCGCGCGACATGCCAAGATCATTCAACTCGCGGTCGTTCAGCGACTGCAGCTCCCGCAGGGTGCGGGTATAGACGGTGCGACGGTGCAGCGCGTCTTTGACGGTGGCGACCACTTTCGCCAGCAGGTCGGCCAGATTGCCGTTGGTGCGATGCGAAGAGATATAAGCCATGATTTTCAGTGCCTCTCGGGTTTCGTCGGCGTTCGGGGCATTCATATCCGCCCTTCTGGTGACGCTAACATGGGCCTTTTGCTGCAACTGCACAATCCACCAGATCACCAATGCTGCTATGCAGAAACTGCATGTCTGGCGGCGCCCCCACCGCCCAGGCCCATGCAGAAAGGCCCCGGAAACCCGGGGCCTTTCCTGATCCGTTGCCGGAAACCGTTCTGGAAAACCGGCTTATTTCGGCGCCTTGGCAAAGCGCAGATAGGGCAGCTTGATGTCCAGCTCACCGAACTTTTCGGTGGCCTGTTCGTTGTTCAGGCTCAGCGCCACGATCACGTCCTGACCCGGCACCCAGTTGGCCGGGGTGGCCAGCGGCACGCCATCGGTGGCCTGCACGGCATCCAGCGCCCGCATGATCTCGGCAAAGTTGCGACCCACCGACATCGGGTAAGACATGGTCAGCCGCACCTTCTTGTCCGGCCCGATGATGTAGACGGTCCGCACGGTGGCGGTATTGGCCGGCGTGCGGCCTTCGGTCGGCAGATAGAAATCCGCGGGCAGCATGTCAAAAGCCTTCGACACGGTCAGCGAGGTATCGTCGATGATCGGGAAATCGGCCGGTGCACCGCCGAAGGCTTCGATATCGCGCTTCCACTTCTGATGCTCTGCCACCGAATCGACGGAAACGCCGATCACCTTGGTGTTGCGCTTGGCAAATTCCGGCACCAGCTGCGCCACGGCGCCGAATTCGGTGGTGCAGACCGGCGTGAAATCGCGCGGATGGCTGAACACGATGCCATAGCTGTCGCCCAGCCATTCATGAAAGCTGATCGTACCCGCCGTCGAATCGGCGGTAAAATCGGGGGCAACGTCGTTGATACGGATGGACATGCTGAAACTCCTGCACGCGGTTCGATTCTGTCTCTAGATAGACAAACAGAACGATGTTTTCACCCTGCCGCAGTGCCGCAGCCGAAATAAGACCACTGATCCGGCTTGCCCCGTGCAAGGCGAATACTGTTCCACAGGCGCGATCCGCCGCAGAAAGGCTCTGCGGTTTACCCGGGCCAAAGGGGCTGCTAACCAAGGCCATCCCGATCCGAGGCCGCCATGCTGCACCCCAACCGCCATTTCAGCCCGTTCAAACTGTTCCTGGATCGGGGCAGCCGCACCGCGCTGATGCTGAACCCCAAGGTGCTGACCACCTTCACCCGGCAATGGCTGTCAGACGGGTTCCGCGATCATCGCGGGCTGGCCGATCCGTCAGACGGGCGCTGGCGCCTGCTGTCGGTGCCGCGGCGCTTTCCCATCGCACCTTTGCGCGATTACTGGGCCTTTGTCCGGGCGCCCGGTGATTTCGAAACCTTTGCCTTCGTGCGCAACCCCTATGGGCGTCTGGCCTCGGCCTGGAAGAACAAGTTCCTCGATGGCCACCACCGCAGCCCCGATGGCGCCGACGCCGCCTATGCAAGGTCGATGCGCAAGCACGAACTGCCGCCGCTGCGCGCCTTTGCCCGGGCGCAGGGCCTGCCGGGTGGAGCGCCCAACACGCTGATCCCGTTCGAAACCTTCCTGCGCTATGCTGCCTCGCAACCCGAAGGCCAGCGCGATCACCACTGGGACAGCCAGTCCACCGTGCTGATGTGCGACCGGCTGCACTATACCCGCATTTTCCGCATCGAAACCGATCTGGAAGAGGGGTTCCTGACGCTGGGCGCAAGGCTTGGCTTCCCCGAGCCTTGGGTGCACGCCCGGATGGATCACCGCCCGAACAGGTCGAAACGCCAGGCCGAAACCTATACGCCCGAACTGGCCGAACTGGCCCGCCAGCTGATCGGGCAGGATCTGGCGCGCTTTGGCTATGATCCCGAAAGCTGGCGCGCCTTCTGACCTGCATTTGATCAAATGCAGTCGCAAACAGGCTTGCAAGGCTGCGCCCGAAGGTCCACCCTCCCGCCCAAAGCCGGAGGTTTACCATGATCGAGAAACGCGAATTCTACATCAACGGCGCCTGGGTTGCGCCGCTGGAGCCCCGCGACTGCGCGGTGATCGACCCCTCGACCGAAGAGCCCTGCGCCGTGATCTCGCTGGGGTCTGCTGCCGATTGCGACCGCGCGGTGGCCGCCGCCAAGGCCGCCTTCCCCGCCTGGGCCGCCACGCCCCCCGCCGAACGCCGCGCCGTGGTGGAGCGCATCCTGGCCCAATATGAACAGCGGGCCGAAGAAATGGCACAGGCGATCAGCCTGGAAATGGGCGCGCCGATCAAGCTGGCCCGCGAAAGCCAGGCCCCCTGCCTGCCCTGGCATCTGAAGAACTTCCTGACCGCGTTTGATCAGATCGAATGGGTCCGCCCGCTCGGCCCCCATGCCCCCAATGACCGCATCGCGCTGGAGCCGATCGGGGTGGTGGGTCTCATCACGCCGTGGAACTGGCCGATGAATCAGGTCACGCTCAAGGTGATCCCGGCGCTGCTGGCCGGTTGCCCCTGCGTGCTGAAACCATCCGAGGAATCGCCGCTGTCCTCGATGCTGTTTGCCGAATTCTGCCATGATGCAGGCGTGCCTGCGGGCGTGTTCAATCTGGTGAACGGCGATGGCATGGGCGTGGGCACGCCGCCTGTCCGAACACCCGGATGTCGAGATGATTTCCTTCACCGGCTCCACCCGCGGCGGGCCGCGCCATCAGCAAGGCCGCCGCCGAAACGCTGAAGCGCGTGACGCTGGAACTGGGCGGCAAGGGCGCCAACCTGATCTTTGCCGATGCCGATGACCGCGCGGTGGAACGCGGCGTGCGCCACATGATGAACAACTCGGGCCAGTCCTGCAACGCACCGTCGCGGATGCTGGTCGAACGCTCTGTCTATGACCGCGCGGTGGAAAAGGCCGCCGAAATTGCCGCCTCCATCCCGGTCGGCCCCGCGTCGCAGGATGGCCCGCATATCGGCCCGGTGGTGAACAAGCGCCAGTGGGACCAGATTCAGGGCTATATCCAGAAGGGCATCGACGAAGGCGCGCGGCTGGTGGCCGGGCGGCCTTGGCCTGCCCGAACATCTGAACCGCGGCTTCTTCGTGAAACCCACGGTCTTTGCCGATGTGAAACCCGGCATGACCATCGAACGCGAAGAAATCTTCGGCCCCGTGCTGTCGATCATCCCCTTCGACACGGAAGAAGAGGCCGTGCGCATCGCCAATGATACGCCCTATGGCCTGACAAACTATGTGCAGTCGCAGGATGGGGCCCGCCGCAACCGGCTGGCCCGCCAGCTGCGCGCCGGCATGGTGGAAATGAACGGCAAATCCCGCGCCGCAGGTTCGCCTTTTGGCGGGGTCAAGGCCTCGGGCCGCGCCCGCGAAGGCGGCCATTGGGGCATCGAGGAGTTTCTGGAGGCCAAGGCCATTTCCGGCTGGGATTCCGCGCTGGATACCGCCGCCGAATAACACGGCAACCCAGCGGCAGGGGCAAGGCGCAGTCAGCGCCCCCCCTGCCGATCAACCTTCGGGCGCGGCCACCATCAGGCCGCGCCCCACGCGGGCACGGGTCGAACCGCACGAAGCCCGCCAGCAACCGCCAGAAAATCACAGTCCCGGCGGGAACCGCACCTCTGCTGTCTGCGTTGCTCTCGGCCTCTCTTCATCCGGTGCCCCATGCCAGACCCCGCCTTGCGGATCATGACCGCAACGCCTGCCGACGAACCCGGCGCCCAGTCCCGCCGCATCACCCTGCCGAAACTGGCCACCATCGCCGCTGTCGGCGCCGTGCTCTATCTCGGGCAAGAGGTCTTCCTTCCCCTCGCCATCGCCATGCTGCTGACCTTCGCGCTGTCGCCGCTGGTCAGCCGTCTGCGCCGCCACGGCCTGCCGATGACCGCCTCGGTCCTGTCGGTCGTGTTTCTGGCCTTTCTGGCCTTCGCGCTGTTTTCGCTGGTGGTGGCCGGGCAGATGTCCAGCCTCGCCACCAACCTGCCGGAATTTCAGGCCAATATCGTCAGCAAGCTGACGGCGCTGCAGCAGGAAACCGGCGGGCGCGGGCTGATGGGCCGCCTGACAGAGATGCTGGGCACCATAAACGCCGAAATCAGTGCAGCTTTGCCCGGCGATGCCGCCGCCATCCCCACCCCCGGTGTCGACACGCCGCTGAAGGTAGAGCTGGTCGAACGGCAAAGCCCGGTGCAGATGCTGCAGGATCTGGTGGTGCCGCTGGTCAGCCCCATTGCCACCACCGGGCTTGTCGTGGTCGTCGTGGTCTTCATGCTGCTGGAACGCGAAGAACTGCGCGACCGTTTCATCCGCCTGATCGGATCGAACGATCTGCACCGCACCACCCAGGTTCTGGAAGAGGCAGGCAGCCGCGTGGCAAACTACCTTCTGGTGCAGCTGCTGGTGAACCTGATCTATGCTGTCCCCATCGGCTTGGGTCTGTGGCTGATCGGCGTGCCCAACGCGCTGCTCTGGGGGCTGCTGACGCTGGTGCTGCGCTTCGTGCCCTATATCGGCTCGGTTCTGGCGGCGGTCTTTCCGCTGTTCCTGGCCTTCGCCGTCAGCCCGGAATGGGAGGCGCTGCTGTGGACAGCCGCCCTCTTCGTGGTGGTGGAACTGGTGACATCGAATATCGTCGAACCCTGGCTTTATGGCTCGCGCACCGGGCTGTCACCGCTGGCCATCATCGTCAGCGCCATCTTCTGGACCTGGATCTGGGGGCCGCTCGGGCTTGTCCTGTCCACCCCGCTGACCGTCTGCCTCGTGGTTCTGGGCCGCCATATCCCGCAGTTCGAACTGTTCGATATCCTGTTTGGCGATGAACCCGTGCTGGCGCCCCATGCCCGGCTCTATCAGCGCTGGCTCGCGGGCGACCCGATCGAGGCCACCTTCCGCGCCGAAGAAGCGCTGGAAGAGGCCTGGCTGGCCGATTACCACCGCGATACCGGCATCCCGGCCCTGCTGCTGGCAGATGTGGATCGGGCGCGCGGCGTGCTGGCCCCCGAACATGAAACCCGCGTCGCCGACATGGCGCTGCAGATGGTGGCAGAGCTTCAGGTGGTCGTCTCCGAAGAACTGGCCGAGGTCGAGGCCGGCAGCACCGAACCGCTGCCCGGCAAAGGCCGCCGCATCCTGTGCATCGGCGGCCGTTCCGCGCTGGATGATGCCTCCGCCGCCATGCTGGCGCAGGGTCTGGCGGCAGAAGGCGCGCTGGCGCCGCATCATTCGCATGATGATCTGGCCCCGTCGCGGCTGGGCGCGCTTTCGCTTGACGGCTGCGATTGCCTCGTGCTGTCGTTCCTGGATGCAGCACCGGCCCGTGCCTCGCTGCTGCATGTGCGCCGGATCAAGAGGCTGCACCCGAAGCTGCGTGTCGGCGTGGTGATCTGGCAGATGCCGGCCCTGCTGCAGATGCGGGGCGAAGACCGGATGCCGCCCATCCGGGTGGCCGCCGCGAAACTGGAAGAAGCCACCGCGATCGGGGCTGATTTCGTCGTGACCGGGATGGAAGAGGCGATGGCCGCCGCCCTGTCCGATGATCCTGCCCGCGCCCTGCCCCAACCCGAAACCCGCCCCGCACGCAGCCGCCCCCGCCCCCCACGCGCCCCCCGAACGGAGATCTGACATGCCCACCCGCCGCGAAGACACCGCCGATCTGCTGGAAACCCAGGTTGCCGAACTGAAGGCAGATCTGGCCCGTCTGGCCGCCCTGCTGGCCGACCGGGGCCAGACCGAGGCCGAAACCCTGCGCGACACCGCCCGCGCCGAGGCCGAAAAGCTGCGCGCCAAAGGCGCCGAGGGCGTAGCCCAGGCCGAAGACTGGCTGCGCGGCCATCCGGGTCAGGCTCTGGGCATCGCGGCGGGCCTCGGGTTTCTGCTGGGCCTCCTGCTCGGCCGCCGCTGATGGAGGGTCTGCTGGCCCTTGCCGTTCAGGCGCTGGCCCGCAATGCCGCCGCCCGCGCCCGCGCCACGGCCCGCCGGGCCACCCTGCTGGCGGTGGCGGGGCTGTGCCTGCTGCTGGCGCTGGGGTTCCTGATCGCGGCCGGCTGGACAGCGCTTGCCCTCTGGCAGGGCAGCCTGCGCGCCTCGCTGATCTTTGCGGGCGGCTTCCTGCTGCTGGCGCTGCTGGTCTGGCTGATCGCCCGCCGCCGCCCCCGCCCCCCGGCCACCACATCCTCGGATATCGAGGCGCTGCAGGCACAGGCACAGGCGCTTCTGGCGCAGGCCCCCGAAGTGGTCGCGCGCTATCCCGCCCTGCCGCTGCTGGTGGCCTTTCTGGGCGGGCTGGCCGCAGCTCTGCGGATGCGGCGTTAGAACGGCACCGGCGCCGAGAAGGTAATGCTTTTCCCGGTTTCAGGGTGCCGCAGCCGCAGGCTTTCGGCATGCAGCATCATGCGCGGGTAATCCTCGCGCGCCGGGCCTTCCGCATAGATCAGATCCCCCAGGATCGGATGCCCCAGCGCCAGCATATGCACCCGCAGCTGATGGCTGCGCCCGGTCTGCGGCATCAGCCGCACCCGGGTTGTCCTGCCATCATGCCGGATCACCCGCCAGTCGGTGACGGCAGGCTTGCCCTGTTCGTGGTTCACATGCTGGCGCGGCCGGTTCGGCCAATCCACACACAGCGGCAGATCCACCGTGCCCTCTTTCGGTTCCAGATGCCCCCAGAGCCGCGCGATATAGATCTTCTTCGTCTGCCGCTTTTCGAACTGCTGCCCCAGATTGCCCTGCGCCGCCTTGGTCAGGGCAAAGACCATCACGCCCGAAGTGTCACAATCCAGCCGATGCACCAGCAGCACCTCGGGGAACACCCGGCGCAGCCGGTCGATCAGGCAATCTTCCTTGCCGGGATCCTTGCCCGGCACCGACAAAAGCCCCGCCGGCTTGTTCACGATCAACAGCGCCGAATCGTGGTGCAGGATGTCCAGCGGCACATCCGGCGGGTTGTATTCATAGGGCGGCATCAGGCGATCTCGTGCCCCGCCGCCTTCAGCTGCCGCGCCAGCTCTGCGATATGTGCAGGCCCCACATCGCAGCAGCCCCCAACGATGGTGGCCCCCTGCGCCACCCAGCCCATGGCGAAATCGGCGTATTTTTCCGGCGTCAGATCATGGCGGTGGGTCAGCTCGGCCACTGTCGGCGCATCGGCCAGAAACCCGTCGGAAATATGGGTAAACCCGTTGGCATAGGCCCCGAAGGGCTTGCCAAAGCTGCCCAGCACCGCAAGCGCATCGCCCATCGCCTCGGGAACCGAGCAATTGGCCAGCACCGCTGCCGGTTGATAGGTTTCCACCAGCCGCCGCAGATCCTCCAGCGGCTCGCCCGAGCGCAGCAGATGCCCCTGCCGGTCATGCACCGACACCGAAAGCCAGACCGGCAACCCCGCCTGCACCGCCCCTTTCAACGCGCCTTCGGCCTGTGCCACGGTCGACAGCGTTTCAAGCAGGATGAAATCGACATGCGGCGCCAGCAGTTGCGCCACCTCGGCCACCTTGGGCGCTGCCTCGTCCACCGGCAGCACCACATCATCGCGATAGGTGGCAACCAGCGGCCCGATGGAGCCTGCGATCCGCCCCGATCCATGCGCCGCCCGCGCGGCCTTTGCCGCCTCCAGCGCGGCCATATGCAGCGCCGTGAACTGGTCATCCAGACCGAAGCGCAGCAGCCGGTCATGATGGATGGCATAGGTATTCGTCGTGGCAATGGTGGCGCCCGCAGCGAAATAATCATCATGGATCGCCCGCACCAGCCCCGGATGATCCAGCATCACCCGCGTGGCCCACAGGGGCGAAGGCGCATCGCCCGACCGCGCCACCAGTTCCTGCCCCATACCGCCGTCAAGAAGGCTGATCTGTGCCATTGCTCACTCCCATACCAACCGCAGTGCAAGGCCGCCGAACATCAGCGCCGCCACCCGGTTCAAAATTCCCATCCGCGCGCCCAGACGCCGCCCGGCCATCCCGGCCAGCGCGCCATAGCCCGCCGTTATCATCGTGCCCGTCACGGTAAACACCGCCCCCAGGATCAGGATCTGCTGCCAGACCGGCCCGCGCGCCGCATCGGTGAACTGCGGCAGAAAGGCCAGCACGAACAGCGCGACCTTCGGGTTCAGTGCATTGGTCACAAAGCCGCGCCACAGCGCAGCCATGGCCCCACGCTCGCCCCGGCCCGCAACCATCTCGTCGCGCGACCGCCAGCTTTTCCACGCCAGCCACAGCAGATAGCCCGCGCCCGCCCATTTCAGCCCCAGCAGCGCCGCCGGATATGCAGCGATCAGCGCGCTGATCCCCAGCGCCGCCAGCCCCACATGCCACAGCCCGCCCAAGCCCACGCCCAGCCCCGCCACCGCACCGGCGCGCGGCCCGCCGGCAATGCCGCTGGCCGTGGCAAACATCACATCCGCGCCGGGCGTCAGGTTCAGCACGATCCCGGCAGCCAGAAAGGCGGCGAGATCGGCAGGCGGCACAAGGGCAAGGATATCCATCATCGCCGCACAATCCTACTGCACCCGCCAAAGATCAAGACCGGGTTTGACAGCGCCATCCCGCCCCGCCATCCTCCCCGCAACCGGAGACGCAGATGGATCACGATACAGCCCCCGCCCCTGCCATGGCCCATGCGCTGACCGGGCTGGGGCTCAACCTGCTTTGCCGCGATGTGGCACGCGAAACCGCGTTTCTGATCGCGGTCTTTGGCATGACGGCGCATCAGGCCGGGCGCGATTTCGCGCTGATGCGCACCGGCACCCAGCTGTTCCAGCTGCATTCCGACGGCAGCTTTGCCGCCCATCCGCTGGCCGCGCTGCTGCCCGAAACCCCACCGCGCGGCGCGGGTATCGAATTGCGGCTTTATGATATCGACCCGGATCTGGCCTGCGCCCGCGCCGCCCAACAGCCCGATGCCATGATCCTGCAACCGCCCACCGACAAGCCCGGCCATGCCCTGCGCGAGGCGGTGATCCTCAGCCCCGAGGGCTATGCCTGGGTGCCCTCCCGCCGGATTCACCCCTCGGACTGAGAGGCGACATGCACTTCGGTGCCCCATTCGGCACAGCGCGCCATCAGCGGTTCGGGCAGCGGCAGATCGGTAAAGATGGCATCCACATCGGCAAGGCTGGCCAGCCGGGCGGGCGCACTTCGCTGCAGCTTTGACGCATCGGTGACCAGAAACACCTTCCGCGCCTGCCGGATGATCGCCCGGCTCACCCGCACCTCGGCCAGATCATAGTCCAGCAGATCACCATCCGGGTCGATGGCGGATGTGCCGATCACCCCGTAATCCACCTTGAACTGCGCCATGAACTCGCTCGTCAGATCGCCCACCAGCCCGCCATCCGACCGGCGCAAGGCCCCCCCCGCCACCATGATCTCGCACGAGGCATTGGCGACGAGGATATTCGCCACATTCATGTTGTTGGTCACCACGCTGATCTGCCGGTGGTTCAGCAATTCGCGCGCCACCGCCTCTGTCGTGGTGCCGATGTTCAGGATCATCGAACAATTGTCGGGGATCGCCCGCGCGCAGGCCCGCCCGATCGCCGCCTTGGCGGCATCATTCATGCCGCGCCGTTCCTCATAGCCGATATTGCTGACGCCGGTGCGGATCACCGCGCCGCCATGCACCCGGTCCAGGTGGCCCGCCTCGGCCATCTCGGTCAGGTCGCGGCGGATCGTCTGCAGCGTCACGCCAAAGCGTTCCGCCAGCGTTTCCACCACCACCCGGCCTTCGCTGCGCGCGATGGCCAGAATCTCGCTTTGCCGAAAGCTCAGAACCAAGACCGATCTCCTTGATACCCGTCACATCACTATGGCGGCCCTCCGGCCACCGCACCCGTTTTACGCAGCCCGCGGCCCGCCCCGTCGCTTAACCGGCATCGCGGAACACCCGCGCCAGAATGGCCGTCAGCTGCGCCGCATCCTCTTCGGTAAAGGCCGCCGGTGTATTGCTGTCCAGATCCAGCACCCCCAGCAGCTGCCCCGCCCCGTTCCACACCGGCAGCACCAGCTCTGCCCGCGTGGTAGAGCTACAGGCGATATGATCCGGAAAGGCATCGACATCCGGCACCAGCTGCACCTGCCCCGTGCGCGCCGCAGCGCCACAGACCCCGCGCGCGAAGGGGATCACCAGACAGCCATGCCCGCCCTGATAAGGCCCGATCTTCAGCAGCTCTGGCCCCACCACCCGGTAGAACCCGGTCCAGTCGCTCAGCGGATGGCCATGATGGATCTCGCAGACCACCGTGGCCATCAGCGCCACGATATCCGTCTCGCCATGGCACAGGGCCTCGATCTGCTGCGAAAGCGCGGTGTAATCGGCCGTCATGGGGTCTCCTGCTTGGCTTTTCCATTCAATAGGCAAATGCGGGCGCCCCGGAAAGCCCGGCTTTTGCAGGGCCGCTAACCGGATGCTAACTTCCGGGCTCCAGAATGGGCCGATCACAAGCGCCGATCACAAGCAAGGACGCCCCAGATGGATCTTTTGGCCAAACCAACGCCCGAACACCTTGTGGTCCAGGTGCTGGCAGACCGTATTGATGCCGCAGGCGCGATCCGGTTCAAGGATGGGATGCGCGAAATCACCCAGCGCAGCAGTGGCCCGGTCTTGCTGGATCTGTCTCAGGTCCGGTTTCTGGACAGTTCGGGGCTCGGCGCCGTGGTTGCGGTGATGAAACTGCTGGGCCCCGACCGGCGGCTGGAACTGGCCCGCCTCACCCCCGCCGTGCAAAAGGTGTTCCGCCTGACGCGGATGGATTCCATCTTCACCATCCATGAAACCCTGCCCGAAGGCGCCCCCCATGCCCGCTGATGCGGCGGTCATGCCCCAGCAGGCGCCGCCCCTGCAGCTGTGCCTGCGGGCCGATCCGCTGGCGGTGCGCCACACGCTGGCCAGGGTGATGGCCGATCCGCTGCTGGCCCGGCTTGATCCCGATCTGCGCGACCGGGCCGAAATCCTGCTGGCAGAGGTGCTGAACAACATCGTCGAACATGCCTATGCAGGCCAGCCCGGCCCGATCCGCCTGTGCATTGGCCCAAACCCCACCGGCCTGCTGATCCTGGCCGAGGATGAGGGGCGCCCCATGCCCGCCGCCCGCCTGCCCCCCGGCGATCTGCCGCCGCTGACCGGCGATCTGCCGGAAGGCGGCTTTGGCTGGTGCTTGATTCGCAGCCTCGCCACTGGCCTGACCTATCGGCGCGGCCCGAACGGCAATTGCCTGACCCTCATTCTTCCCATCAACGATTCCGCAGATTCGGCCGGATTGGCGCGCAATCAGAAAAACTGACACGATCTCGCCGCTTTTCTCCCGCAAATCCGCCTGCCGAATCCGTCACATATAGACCTGTAGCTGCATAAGGCTTCCCTCGGCGCCGCGAGCCATTGCCCCCACCCAGATCGCGGCGCCGAGGCACTTCCTTTCGGGCAACAATCCCCCTAGCCTCGTCGCAAAGCCCGAGGAAGACATGCGCAATTTCGAACTGCCCGGCCGCTCTGCGGTCTTTGCCCGCAACGGTATGTGCGCCACGTCGCATCCGCTGGCCGCCAAGGTCGCCGTGGATATCCTGCAGGCGGGCGGCAATGCCGCAGATGCGGCGGTGGCGGGCGCGATCCTGCTGGGCATCTGCGAACCACAGATGAGCGGGATTGGCGGTGATTGCTTCATCCTGCTGAAACCCGCGGGGGAAGAGCGGGTGATCGGCCTCAATGGTTCTGGCACGGCGCCTGCCGCACTCTCTGCCGATGCCCTGCGCGCCAAGGGCCTGGCCGCCATGCCCATCTACGGCATCGACACCGTCACCCTGCCCGGCGCCATGGATGCCTTTTGCCGCCTGAACGCCGATTGGGGCCGCGCGCCCCTGGCCGATCTGCTGGCCCCCGCCATCCGCTATGCCGACGAAGGCGTGCCCATCGCGCCCCGCGTCGCGCGGGATTGGGCCGAAGATGCGGGCGTGTTGCAGGGCGATGCCCGCCGGTTCTATCTGCAGGATGGTCAGGCGCCGCGCATCGGCCAGATCTTCCGCGCGCCCGGTCAGGCCGAGGTGCTGCGCCGTGTGGCCGCCGAAGGCCGCGCCGGGTTTTACGAAGGTGCGGTGGCCGCAGATATGGTCGCCTCGCTGCAGGCCATGGGCGGCTGCCACACCGCGCAGGATTTCGCGGAGACCCGCAGCTTCTATACCGATCCGGTTTCGGCCCCATATCACGGCATCGAGCTGGTGGAACATCCGCCCAATGGGCAGGGCGCCACGGCATTGCTGCTGCTCAACATCCTGAAACATTTCGATATTGCGGCCCTTGATCCCTTCGGCGCCCCCCGCGCCCATCTGGAGGCAGAGGCGTCAAAGCTGGCCTATGACGCCCGCAACCGCTTTCTGGCCGATCCCGATCACACCGCCCGGCTGGCCCATATGCTGGCGCCCGAAACCGCCGCACAGCTGGCCGCGCTGATAAACCCGCGTCAGGCCATGCCCGCCGCCGCCCCGCTGACCGAGGCGGTGCACCGCGACACCGTCTATATCACCGTGGTCGATGGCGCCGGGATGGCG
>JAXHOJ010000059.1:0-10556 GCA_034519525.1 Gemmobacter sp.
GTCGAAATAGCGCACCACCGGGCGGAAGCAGTCATTGGCCGATACCGTGCCATCGTCGAAATCCTCGATCTGTTGCAAGACCGGGTCGGGGCGGCGGTTGGCAAAGACATCGCCCGCGATGAACAGCACCGGCAGGCGGTTCACATGCGCCAGCGCCGCCGCCGTCACCATATTGGTCGCCCCCGGCCCGATGCTGGAGGTGACGGCCTGCGCCTGGCGGCGCCCCTTGGTCTTGGCAAAGGCGATGGCGGCATGGGCCATGGTCTGTTCGTTCTGGCCGCGCCAGGTGGGAAAGGCCGCGCCGATGCCGTGCAGCGCCTCGCCCAGGCCTGCCACATTGCCATGGCCGAAGATCGCCCAGCAGCCGTCGATGAAGCGCGGGCCTTCTTCGGTCATCTGCACCGAAAGCCAGCGCACCATGGCCTGTGCCGCCGTCAGCCGGATGGTCGCGCCATGGGAAGAAATATTGGTCATTTACTTGCCTTTCGCGGCGGCCCGCGCCGCATCCCAGATGCCTGCCAGCCGGGCAAAGCGCGTGGTCATCTCGGCCACCGCCGCCGCATCGCCGATCTGCCCCGCCAGCCAGTCGCGCGCCACGGATCCGAAGATCGTGCGCCCCACCGCAAAGCCTTTCACCAGCGGAAATGCCGCCGCCACCTCGAAACTCGCCCGCAGCTCGGTCTCGGGCGCATCCAGCCCCAGCACCACGATGCCGCGGGTATGCCGGTCATGCGCCTCGATGGCCGCAATCGCATTGCGCCAGCCTGCCGCCGTCTGCATCGGCTCCAGCTTCCACCAGTCGGGGAAGATGCCTGCCGCATAGAATTGCGCGATCAGCGTCGCGGTGGTGGTCTCGTCACAGGGGGCCACCTTCGACGGGATCACCTCCAGCAGAAATTCCAGATCGTTGCGCCGCGCCGCCTGGAACAGACGCTGCACCGTCGCCTCCTGCGCCGCCCGCATCTCTGCGCTGTCATCGGGGTGGCAGAAGCACAGCACCTTCACCACATTCTCGCGCGCCCATGGCTCCAGCCCGCCGCAATCGGTGCCGAGTTCCGGTTCCAGCACCAGCGGGCGCGACCCCGGCCATTCGCAGGGCCGACCGACCCACAGGCCCGAACCGCTGGCCGCGTGCAGCGCCGCCCGGCCGATCCGGTTGTCGCACAGGATGCCATAGCCGGGCTGCCCGCCCGCCACGGCCTGCGCCGCCTGCAGGCACAGTTCCTTGAAGTCGCTGCCTTTCTGCAGGCTGTAGCCTGGCATCTCTTCCAGCTGCATCCGGTGATCAAAGGCAAAGATCCGGTAATCCGCCCAATCCGGCAGGCCGCGCCGCGCCCGGTTGGTTGACCAGTGGATCTGCTCCAGCTCGGCATCATTGCGCAGATCGGGGCGGATCACGCCGCGCGCCAGAAAGAATTCCAGCTCGGCCAGGCTGGGATAGGCGGGGGTGCAGCCATGGCGGCTGACCGCGAAGGCACCGCAGGCATTGGCATATTCCAGCGCGCGGGGCCAATCGGCGCCCTCCAGCCAGCCTTTCAGCAGACCCGAAAAGAACCCGTCGCCCGCGCCCAGCACATTGAACACCTCGATGGGGAAGCCCGGGCCGGTCTGGCCTTCGTCCAGCGTATCGGGGATCGCGCCTTCGAAGGCCACAGCCCCCGCAGCACCCCGCTTGCACACCAGCACCGCCGCCGAAACCGCCCGCACCGCCCGCAGCGCCGCAATCGTATCGGTGCTGCCGCCCGCGATGTGGAATTCCTCTTCCGTGCCCACGATCAGGTCGAAAAAATGCAAGGATTGCTGCAGCTTGGCCGTCACCTTGGCGCTTTCCACAAACCGGCTTTCGCCCGCGCCATGCCCGGCAACCCCCCAGAGGTTGGGCCGGTAATCAATATCCAGCGCCGTCTTCGCCCCGTGCTGCCGCGCCAGCTGCAGGGCCTTCAGCACCGCCGCCTCGGTGCGCGGATGCGACAGATGCGTGCCCGTCGCCAGCACGGACCGCGTATCGGCAATCAGGCCCGCGTCAATGTCCTCTTCGCACAGCGCCATATCCGCGCAATTCTCGCGGTAGAAGACCAGCGGAAATTGATCCTGATCGCGGATCCCCAGGATCACCAGCGCGGTCAGCCGATCCGCATCGGTCTTCACCCCGCGCAGATCCACGCCTTCGCGCGCCAGCTGCGCCCGGATGAACCGCCCCATCGCCTCATCCCCGACCCGCGTGATCAACCCCGACCGCAACCCCAGCCGCGCCGTCCCGCAGGCGATATTCGTGGGGCTGCCGCCGATGTATTTGCGGAAGCTTCCCATATCTTCCAGCAACCCGCCGACCTGCGCGCCATAGAGATCAACGCCAGAGCGGCCAATCGTTACGACATCAAGCGATTTCATCATGATACGATCCTTTCACAAGGCAACCGGGCGCCCTTGCGAGGCGGCCATGGCGTGGATGATGCGTTCGATCTGCAGGCCTGCCGCGAAATCGGGGCCACAGGCGGGGCCACCGGCGATGGCGGCCAGCAGATCCCGCGCCTCGATCACCTTCTGCTCGTTGAAGCCGAAGTTATGGCCCGGCGCCGGGCAGAAGGCGGCGAAATCGGGTTGGTCCGGCCCGGTCAGATGGCGGGTGAACCCGGCCTCGCCCGCCTTGTGGAGCCAGAGTTCGTTCATGTTTTCCTGATCGAAGACCAGCGTGCCTTCCGATCCGTGCAGCTCCCATTGCAGGCGGCATTTGCGGCCCCGCGCCACGCGCGAGGTGGCGAAAGACCCCTGCGCGCCGTTGGCAAAGCGGATCAGGGCCAGCGCCGAATCCTCGTTTTCCACCGCCTTGGGGCCTTCGGGCGAGGGGCGCTGCGGGATGGCGATCTGGGTCAGCGCCGTCACTTCGGCCACCGGCCCCATCAGGGCGACCATCTGGCTGACAAGATGGCAGCCCAGATCGCCAAGCGCGCCCAGCCCGCCGCCCTCATGCGTCATCCGCCAGGACCATGGCAGGGTGGGATCGGCGGAATAATCTTCGTCATAGACGCCGCGAAACGCCTTGGGCGTGCCGATGGCGCCTGATTGCACCAGCTGCACCGCCGCCTGAAACGCGGGCGAGCGCAGGTAGTTATAGCCCAGGATCGTCACCTGGCCCGGGCGGCTGGCGGCCAGATCGGTCATGGCCTGCGCATCCTCCAGCGTCAGCGCCATCGGCTTTTCCAGCCAGACATGCTTGCCCGCCGCCAGCGCGGCCTCGGCCATGGCGCGGTGCATCCCGTTGGGCGTGGTGATCGACACCACATCCACCGCCGGATCATTGACGGCGGCCTGCCAGTCGCCGGTGGCGCGGGCAAAGCCGAACTGGGTGGCAAAGGCCTGCGCCCGGTCCTGCGGCATGTCGCACAGCAGTTCCAGCCGGGGATGGGCGCCGCCAAAGGTGGCAGCCACATTGCGCCAGGCCAGCGCATGGCATTTGCCCATGAAGCCGGTGCCGATCAGCGCGATGCCAAGGGAGGATTGGGGCAGGGTCATCTTCGATGTTCCGTAAGGGTGGGGGCAAGACCGGATGGCCCCGCTCAGATCGTGCCGCCGAGCGAGCCTTCCAGCTGCGCCAGTTCCTGCCCGCCGGCCATCAGGTCCTGCAATTCTTCCGCGCGGATCTCGCCCCGGTTGGCGGTGCCCAGCGTGCGGCCCCGGTTCAGCACGGTGAAGCGGTCGCCCACCGCCAGCGCATGGCGCACGTTATGGCTGATGAACACCACGCCGACGCCCTGCTTGCGCACCTTGTCGATGGTGGCCAGCACATTGGCCGTCTGCCGCACGCCAAGCGCCGAGGTCGGCTCGTCCAGGATCAGCACCTTGGCGCCGAAATACACCGCGCGGGCAATCGCCACCGTCTGCCGTTCGCCGCCCGACAGCGTGCCCACCGCCTGATCGGCGCCGCGCAGGTTGATGCCCATCTTGCGCATCTCCTCCACGCGTGACCCCGTTGGCGCTTGTCGATATCGATGCGCTTGAGCGGGCCGACGCCCACTCGTCGGCTCGCGCCCCATGAAGAAGTTGCGCGTGACGCTCATCAGCGGGATCATCGCGAGATCCTGAAACACGGTGGCGATGCCCGCCTCCATCGCATCGCGCGGGCTGTCGAAGGTCGATCGGCTTGCCGTCGACCGGTGATCTCGCCGCCGGTCGGTTTGTGGACGCCCGACATGGTCTTGATGAAGGTCGATTTGCCGGCGCCGTTGTCGCCCAGCAGGCAGTGACATTCGCCCGGGCGCACATCGAAGGTGACACCGTTCAGCGCGATGACATTGCCGAAGTGCTTCTTGATATCGTTCAGCTGGATAAGAGGGGTGGAGGCCGAGGCAGAGCCGTGGTGGAGTGATGTCAGTCATATCAACGCTCCCCCGTCACGCGCTTGCGGATGACGTTGTTGAACACCACCGCCAGCAGCAGCATCCCGCCCAGGAAGACCTGGAACCAGTCCTGGTCGAAGCTGGTATAGGTCAGCCCGATCACCACCATGCCGAAGATGATCGAGCCGAAGAAGGCCCCGATGGCCGAGCCATAGCCCCCGGTCAGCAGGCAGCCGCCGATCACCGCCGCGATGATCGCCTCGAATTCCTTCTGGAACCCGCGCCGGGCATCGGTCGAACCGGCATCCATCACCTGCATGATGGCCAGCAGTGCGGCACAGCAGGCGGTGACCATGAACAGCGCCACCTTCACCTTGCGCACCGGCACGCCGGAATTGCGGGCCGCATTGGGGTCGCCGCCGGCGGCGAAGATCCAGTTGCCGAAGCGGGTGCGCAGCAGGACCCAGGTCGCCACACCGGCCAGCGCGATGAACCACAGGATTTCCACCGGGATTCCGGGCACTTTCGGCGTGCCGTTGTTGAAGGTCTCGATCAGGCCGCGCCTGCGCCAGCCAGGCAAACAGCCCCGCCGAAGCGCATCGCCGGAGAACAGCGGGCGTCAGAAACGTCGCCCGCCGATCGCCTCGCGCGACGCCGCGCAGCTGGGTCGAACCGCCGGTGATGGCTTTCAGCCCCACAAGCGTCAGCCCGCGCAGGATGAACAGAAAGGCCAGCGTGACGATGAAGGAGGGCAGGCCGGTGCGGATGGTCAGCTGCCCGTTCAGCCGCGCCGATGGCAGCGCCGCCAAGACGAAGGTGACGCGGAATGGCCGACGATCAGCGGCAGGCCCAGATCACGGTACAACGCGCCGAAGATCATGCCGGCAAAGGCCACCATCGACCCGATCGAGAGGTCAAACTCGCCGCCGATCATCAGCAGCGCCGCGCCGATGGCCAGGATGCCCAGCTGCGCCGCCGGCGTCAGAAAGTTCATCACGCCGGACAGGGTGAACATCGCCGGATTGGCGGTGAGGCCGAAGAAGACGGTGACCAGGACGAGGCCGGCGATCGCGCCCAGCTCAGGCCGCTTTATCAAGTTCGGTGCCACGAAGCGCTCTCGGCCTGAGCCGGTCATCGGGCAGTCGCTTTGGGCGTGTGGCGGCCGCATGGCCGGTCGCCCTCCTGAAATCTGGAACGGGGCCGGGACGCGCGACTGCGGCCCGCGCCGCCGCCAGGATTCTGGCGTCAGCGGATGCCCTGCGCCGAAAGTTCAACCACCTGCGCGGCCTTGTCGGCGGTGATGAGATTGGGGCCAGAGGCGACGTTGCCGCCCGGCATCAGCCCGTATTCGGCATGAAGCGCCAGGAAGTCGACGGCCATGTAGCCCTGCAGGAACTGCTGCTGGTCGATGGCAAAGGCGGCGTCGCCCGCGGCCACGGCTTCCAGGAAACCGGCCGACAGATCGAAGGTGGCAACCTTCACTTCGCCCGGCGCTGGCCGAGCTTCGACGGCCGCCAGCGAGGGCTCGCCGGCGAGTCGAGGCGCCCAGCGCCATCATCGTATCGACTGTCCGGATCGGCTTCCAGCGCGGCGCTTGACCTTGGAGCTGCACCTCGGCCGGGTCGTTCGCAGGTCGGCAGCACCGTCACATTGCCGCCGAAACCTTCGGTGAAACCGGCGCAGCGCAGATCCAGCGAGACGTTGCCCACCTCCTGGTTGACGCAGATGCCCTTCTTGCCGCCCATCTGGCTTCAGCTTCTCGCCAGCCGCTGCTGCCGGCGTCGCTTCTTCGTCCTGCCCGATGTGCAGCAGGGCGCCCAGGGATTTCGACACGTCGGAGCCCGAGTTGATCGAGATCACCGGGATGCCGGCCTCGACCGCGCGCTGGATCGACGGCCCGAGCGCATCGGCATCGGGGATCGACACCACAAGCCCGTCGGGCTGCTGGTTCACGGCGGCGTCGATCAGCTGGCTCATCGCCACCATGTCGAAGGTTTCGGGGCTGCGGTATTCGACGGTGGCGCCGCTGTGCTTGGCGGCGGTTTCCACGCCGTTCTTGACGACCGACCAGAACGGATCATTCGCCTGGCCATGCGCCACCACGATGATATCGGCGGCCAGTGCCGGGGCGGCAATGGACATGGCAGTGGCGGCCATCAGCGCGCCAAGGGTCTTTTTCATGGTATCCTCCCAAAGGTTGGTTTTATGGCCTGGCGCGCCTCCACACGCGCCCGGCCCATCCGGCCTGTCGGCCGAATTCAGCTTCCCATCGCGCGGATGGCCTGCACCGAGGCGGCCAGCTGTGCTTCGAGAATGTCGCGGAAGCCGTCGCCCTTGGCCGTGTTGAACGGATCGGGGCCGGGGGCTGCGGGTTCGATGATGATCGGACCCGCATAGCCGATGGCATCCAGCGCCGCGAATTGTGCGGCGAAATCGGTATGGCCTTCGCCGATGGCGCAGCGGTTGCTGTCGGCGGCGTGATAAAGCCCGATCTTCGCGCCACCGGACCGCAGGGCACCGGCGGGATCGGCCTCTTCGATGTTCATGTGATAGGCATCGGGCAGCAGGGACAGGTTATCAGCCCCCACCTTTTCCAGAAGCGCCAGCCCTTCGGCTACAGTGCGCACCTGATGACTTTCGTAGCGGTTCAGGATTTCAAACACCACCGGCAGGCCACGTTCGGCAGCGGCGGCGCAGATGCGGCGCGTGCTGTCGGCCAGCAGGGTGTCCTCCTCCGCCTGAGTGCTGATCGGGCGGATGCGCTGTACCAGCCCGTGGCACGAGATGCGCGGCGCGTCGGGGCCTTGCCCCAGCTTCACCGCCCAATCCATCAGCCGGTCATAATAGCCGATGGCGGCTTCGCGGATCGTGGCATCGGGATGCGCGATATCGGCATCGCCTGGGGTGATCGAATAGATCTTCAGCCCGGCAGCGGCGAAGATCGCCCCCGCCTGTTCCGGGTCGATCCCGTCGATATCGCCGTGCAGTTCCACCCCGTCCATCCCGGCGCGCTTCACGCGGGTGGCGATGGCGGCCAGATCCTCGCCACCGAAGATCCAGGTGCAGCAGCCGGTTTCCCGCATCTCAGGCCCCCAGCATCGCGGGCGTGATCGCCACGGTTTCCCCGGTTTGCGCCGACCGCGTTGCCGCTTCGGCACAGGCCAGCGCCGCCACACCTTCGGCCAGCGTCACCGGCATCGGCGCCCCCGCCGTCACCGCATCCACGAAAGCCGTCCATTCGGTTTCATAGGCCCGCATGTAGCGTTCCAGGAAGAAATACACCGGCTTGGCCGAATGAACGCCCGCCGTTGTCGTCTTCTCCACCGTGTTTTCCAGCACGTTCTTGGCCGACAGCAGCCCTTCTGACCCCAGCAGCTCCAACCGCTGGTCCGCGGCCGTATCCGGCCCGGCGCGAGTTCTTGATGACCGCAATCCGCCCATCCGCCCAGATCAGCGTGACCACGGCGGTATCCACATCGCCCGCCGCGCCGATTTCGGGATCGACAACCGAAGATCCGGTGGCCGTCACCCGATCCGGTGCGCCGCCCATGATCCAGCAGGCCATGTCGAAATCATGGATCATCATGTCCCGGAACAGCCCGCCCGACACTTTCTACATAAGACGCCGGCGGCGGCTTCCCGGGTCGAAAGAGGTGTGCCATTTAGCTCGCCCTTGCCGATCAACTCGCCACGCGTCGAAGGCCGCCTTCAGCGCGGCAAAGTTCAGGTCGAACCGGCGGTTGAAGCCGATCATCACCGGCTTTGCCGGTTTTCGCCGCTGCCGCCTGACAGGCCAGTACGCGTTCCAGCGACAGGTCCACCGGCTTTTCGCACAGCACGGCCTTGCCCGCCGCCGTGGCCCGTTCGATCAGATCGGAATGGGTATCGGTGGATGTGGCGATCAGCACCGCATCAATCGACGGATCCGCGATGATGTCATCCACCGAACGCGCCGCAGCGCCATAGGCGGCGGCCAGTGTCGCGGCGGCTTCGGTGTTCACATCGGCCACGGCAACCAGCTGGCTGTTCTTGTTCGCGGTGATGGATTTGGCGTGCACAATGCCGATACGGCCTGCGCCAAGCAGGGCAACCCTGATCATTCTGCAACTCCTCCCGAATCTTTGCAGATCATCTGTTAGCGCAACCTTCGCGCTTTATGCACGCGCGTGCAAGAAAAATCTGCACGCGCGTGCACTTCGCTTCCGCAGCATCGCTGCTGCGGATAGGCTAACCCCATGAGCGAGATGGAGTTTTTTCAGTCAGGACACGGTGACCGCCGATGATGTGGCCGCAGCAGCGGGCGTTTCGCGGTGGACGGTGGCGCGTGCCTTCAAGAAAGACGCCTCGATTTCCCGCAAGAGCCGCCAGAAGGTGATCGAGGCTGCCGAACGGCTGGGCTATGTGCCCGATCTGCTGGCTTCGTCTCTGGCTTCCGACAGATCAAACCTTGTCGCGCTGGTGGCCGATGATTTCACCAACCCGCACAAGCTGGTGATGCTGGAACGGCTGACCCGCATCCTGCGCAAGCGGGGGGTGGGGGTTCTGCTGGTCAACATGCTGGGCGAAAGCGATCCGTCTTCGGCCCTGCTGGCCGCCAGTCAGCGCCGGGTCGATGCGGCCGTGGTGATCGGCACCAATTTCGATGACCGGGTGCTGGATACCGCGCTTGGCGCCCGCCGGGTCAAGAAGCTGGTGATCTTTGCCCGCATGTCGCAAAATCCCCATACCGTCACCATCGCCTGCGACGATCAGGCCGCCATCCGCGAGATTGCCGAATACCTGTTCGCAAAGGGCTATCGGCGGCCGATGTTCGTGGCCGGCCCCGATACCCAATCGGCGCGGCTGCACCGGCGCGAAAGTTTCGTGGCCAACTGGCAGCGGCTGGCCGGGGCCATCCCGCCCGCCGTCCATGTGCAGCAATATGACATGGCCTGCGCCGTGGATGGCATCTGTTCGGCCTTCGGGCGGCTGTCGCGCAGCGAATTGCCCGATGTTCTGGTCTGCGAAAATGACATCATCGCCATCGGCGCCATGGATGCGCTGCGCTATCGGCTGGGCCTGCGCGTGCCCGAGGATGTGGCCGTGACCGGGTTTGACGATATCCCGCTGGCCGCCTCTCCGGCCTATGATCTGACCACGTTCCGCCAGCCGATCACCCGCATGGCCGAGGCGCTGGCCCGGCTGCTGGAAGAGGGGTCTTCCGATGATGCGATCCTGCCGGGCACCTTCATCACCCGGTCCAGCGCATAAGGCCCGCCCCCGGCTGCACCGGCGGCGGGCAGGTAAGTGACGGGCAGGGCGTCAGCCACCAAAGGCCGCCAGCAATTCGTCCAGCGTGCCCATGACAGAGGTATAGCCGCCACCTGCCACATAAAGCGGCGTCGGGTTCAGATAGACGATCTGCCCCCTGGTTCCGGCAATCGTGCCTTTCACCAGCGGGTTGTCCAGCGTCGCCTGCGCCGAAGAGGCCTCGCCAATGGCGGCGGCCCGGTCGACCACGATCAGCCATTCGGGGTTGGTTTCCGCGACGAATTCAAACGATACCGCATCGCCATGGGTTTCGGGGTTCAGGTTTTCATGTGCCTCGGGCAGGTTCAGCGTGCTGTGCAGCCAGCCGAACCGCGATCCCTTGCCATAGGCCGCAACCTTCGGCCCGTTGGTCATCAGGATCAGCGCGCGGCCCTTGCCCGCCGCTGCCGCCTGCACGGCGGCCAGCTTGGCATCCAGCGCCGCCACCAGCTCTGCCGCCTTGTCTTCGCGGCCGAACAGGCTGCCGTAGGCCAGCACGCGGGCGCGGGCATCGGCCACCAGATCGGCGCCGATCGTCATGTCGATGGTGGGGGCCAGCGGTGCCAGCGCCTCGCCCTGCGTCGAAGACCGGCTGCCGATCACGATCAGATCGGGGGCCAGAGCCGCCAGCGCCTCAAGATTGGGTTCAAAGATCGTGCCGACGGGCGCGGCACCGGCCCCGACCTCGGCCAGATAGTCGACATACAGCTTGTCAGGCACACCGGCGGGCATCACGCCAAGCGCGGCGATGGTATCCAGCGCGGCAATGTCGAAGACGGCAAGTGTCGCAGGCTTTGCAGCCAGCGTCACATCGCCCCGCGCGGTGGCGATGGTCACATCGGTGGCCAGGGCGGGAAGCGCAAATGCGGCGGGGGTGGCGATGGCAAGGCCAAGCGCCAGGGTGATGCGGCGGGGAGCAACAAAGCGACT
>JAXHOJ010000007.1:0-46306 GCA_034519525.1 Gemmobacter sp.
AGCAGCAACCCCGGCGCCAGACCCGTGCCCGCAAGTGCCTGCAGCGCAGCCGCCTCTGCCAGCGGATCATTGGGGAACAGGGGCCGCGCCGATCCGGACGCATAGAGCTTTGCCACCACCGATCCGATCCGCCACAGCCGGTTACAGCGCCCCCCACGCAGCGGAACCGCCGGTTCGGCCGCCAGATCGGGCAGCATGGCCCGCAGCCGAGCCAGAACCGGCGGGGGCAGAAGATCGGGCGGGGGGGCGTGCTGGGTCATGTCAGCGCGGGAGGCTAGCGGCGCGCCGAGACCCGCGCAAGATCAGCCACGCAGCCCGGTGATGGCAGAGGCCGGAATTTTTGCCCCGCCCTCCATCACCAGCCAGATGGCCGCCCCCTCTGCCTGCACCTCGGCGATGCGGGCATAGCTGGCCAGGGGCGCGGTGGTCAGCCGGTCTTCGCCCAGGTAACTTTCCAACGTGATATCATAGAGGCCATCGGGCAGCGCATCCCCGGCAATATCAACCGGGGGCCATGCGAATTCTGCCGTTTGCGGTAGAAGATCAATGCGGTTCACCACGGTGCCCCGGGCATCCCGCACCACCATCACCGCCCGATCGGCCCCCGCCTGCGGTTCGGCCAGCAGCGTGACAGGGCCAGCATCCTGCACCGCCACGGGCATCACCCCGCGCGCCTCCTGGCCGACCCAGCCTGCCATCTGACCCATGCCGAACTGGCCCAGCTGCGCCTGCATCGCGGCCAGCAGATCATTCGTCAGCGTCTGCTGTTCGACACCCGAAAATGTCGCCAGCTGGACGGCGTAATCTGAACTGTCGATCGGGTTCAGGGGATCCTGATTCTGCATCTGCGTGGTCAGCAGATGCAGAAAAGTATCGTAATCCGATACGATGGCAGCCTTTCCCACCGCAGTGGGGGCGGCCCCAGACATGACTGATGTTACATCCATTTCAATACCTTACCATCTGATATCCAACCCGCCGTGACAGGCAGGCACCATTGCCACGGGGGGTGGCACAAGGGCGGCCTCTGTGGTTCCGGCGGCATCTGTCGCGGGCAGCGGCGCGGGGGGTGGCCTTTGCCACGCGCCAAAGGACATCTGCGCCTCGCGGTAGCCAGCCTCTTGCAGACCCGCGATCAGATCAGCCGCATGGTGGCGCAACAGATCCAGGACATCCGCCTGCTGCGCCACAAGATGCACGCGGATCACATCCCCGGCCGTTTCCATGATGAAGCGGATCGGCCCGATACCTTCGGTATCCAGCGTCAGCTCCATCACCAGTTCCGCATCGGCAGGCAGCCGGGCGGCCGATGCCGCCAAAGCCTCGGCCGCGGGGCGGAGGATCACCAGCGTGGCAGAGGGCGGATCATCCGCCCGCTGCGGCGCGGGCTCTGGCAAAGGGGGCACAGGGCAGGCAGCATCGGGCGCATCTGCCAGGATATGCCCGCCCCCGGAGGGTGGCAGAGGCGCGGGGTCTTGGGCCGGTTGATCCTGCAGCGCAGGCGTCCCGGGCGATTCTGGCGCGGCGGCAGGAAACGGGCCGCGCGGCCCGTCAGGCCCTGAGTCAGCATCAGCGGCACCCATAACCACCGCCTCCGGTGCGGGTGGATCTGGCAGCGCGGCCGACGGAATCGGCGACACCTCGGCATAAGCCTGTGCAACCGCATCTTCGCCGCCACCATCGGCGAGAGCCGTTTCCGCCGGAGCCGCCTGAGAAAACAGGCTTTCAAACCCGCCAGAGTCGGCAATGGCTGCAGCAGCCACCGGGCCATCCCGCCCGGGCAAAGCCAGAATAGGTGTAACGATCATCAGAGCCCCCGAATCCGCAGCGACACCTCATTTATTCCGCCAACTGGTTACTGGTTGTTTACCCGAGCCACGCCAATATCCGAAAAATTCACCGGAACAGGAGTGGAACATGACCGAAATCTCAGGGCCTGCCGAATCTGCGGCGCGGCTGGTGGCGCTGCGGCGCAAGGCGGTCGAGCTGGAGGGGGTTTTCCTGTCAGAAATGCTGGCCGCCGCCGGGATGGACCGGGCGGCGGAAACGGCAGGGGGCGGGCAGTTCGCCTCTTTCCTGCGGGGGGAGCAGGCGCAGGCCATGGCGCAACAGGGGGGAATCGGGCTGGCCGAAGGGCTGTTCCGCGCCATGCTTCGGGCGGAGGGGCCGGATGTCTGAACCAGCCGACCTGCCGGCCTTGCTGGATGCGCTGCACGCGGCACTGCGGGGCGGCCGGTTCGACGATCTGGCCGAAATCGAAACAGCAATCCGCAACGCCTGTAACCGCCCCCTGCCCGCCATGGATCCCCTCTGGGCAGAACAGATGCGGGCCAAGGCCCGGCGCAATGACCGGCTGCTGGCCGCAAGCCTGCGCGGGCTGCGTATGGCCCAGCGGCGGATCGCAGAGTTGCAGGCGATTTCAGCAGGTTATGCAACCTATGATGATGGCGGCCGCGTGCAGCATCACCGCAGCCTGCCGCCGCAGCTGACACGACGTTTCTGAAGCGATTCAAATGCGCGATGTTTCGGCGCGGCAATGGGGGCGAGTTTAGCGATCTGTTAGCGATTGCAGGTCAGTAATCAGGGGGCATCCCGCCAAGGGGTGGCGCGGCAGGCCGGAAGGCACCGCAGGGACAGAAGCCCGACACCGCCGCAGATTGCGGCATCCTGCCCGGCGCAAAGCGCGGGCCATATGAGAGGGTAGCAGGACATGTCGTCCATTCTGACCAATACCAGTGCCATGATCGCCCTTCAGACGATGAAGGGTATCAATACCAACCTTGAAAAGGTGCAATCCGAAATCTCGACCGGCAAGGATGTGGCCACCGCACGCGACAATGCAGCGGTCTGGGCCATTTCCAAGGTCATGGAATCGGATGTGGAGGCGTTTCAGGGCATTTCCGACAGCCTCGCGCTGGGATCCTCCACCGTGGGCGTCGCCCGTCAGGCCGCCGAGACTGTGACCGACCTGCTGACCGAGATCAAAGGCAAGATCGTTTCGGCCCAGGGGGAAAATGTCGACCGGGTGAAGATCCAGGCCGATATCGACGCGCTGACCGGCCAGATCGGTTCGGTGGTTTCGGCCGCGCAGTTCAACGGGCTGAACCTGGTGAACGGCTCCACCACCTCGATCGACGTTCTGGCCTCGCTGGATCGGGACGGCGCCACCACCAGCGCCTCGTCGATCACTGTCACGTCGCAGGATCTGTCGTTCGGCACCTATACGGCGAATGATGTCTTCTCCAGCAGCGGCGCCGCAACGGTTTCGGCCAATTCCGATACGTTTGTGATGTCGCTGGACAATGGCGGCGGCTCTGACGAGATCACGATCCAGGATGGTGCCACCGCCTGGGCGGCCGGCGACAAGATCAGCATGATGATCGGTGACCAGACGGTGAGCTATACCGTCTCGGCCTCGGATGTGGACAGCGGCGCCAATACCATTGCCGATCTGGTGGCGGTGGGGCTGAAAGGCGCGATCGACGAGCTGGGGATCGACGGGCTGACCGTGGATTATGACAGCGCCAATGCAGGCACGCTGGTCTTTACCAATGACGGCACATCCGATCTTTCGGTCAGCGGCCAGTTCACCAATACCGGCGCAGGCGGGCTGGGTGCCCTGTCGCAGATCGACGTGACCACCAATACCACCGATGCGTTGACCCGGATCGAAAGCATGTTGCAAACCTCGGTCGATGCGGCGGCGGCTTTTGGTTCGGTGCAGACGCGGATCGACATTCAGGCCGATTTTGTCGGCCAGCTGACCGACACGCTGAAAACCGGCATCGGCTCGATGGTCGACGCCGATATGGAAGAGGCCTCGGCCCGGCTGCAGGCGTTGCAGACCCAGCAACAGCTGGGGATTCAGGCGCTGTCGATTGCCAACCAGGCCCCGCAGAGCATCCTGTCGCTGTTCCGCTGACGGAAGGCTGGGCGGCGTGCGGATCGTGCGCTGCCCCTTCTGACCCCCGGCACACATCGAAGGAAACGCCGTGAACATGATGTATCAGGCCCGGGCCGCTTATGGCCGCCCCGATCCGGCGCTGCGGTCCAACCGGCAGATCGAATACGATCTCTTTGCCCGGATCACCCGCAGGCTGACCGAAGCCAACCAGACAAGAACCAAGGATTTTCCGGGATTTGCCCGCGCCCTGCATGAAAACCAGCAGCTGTGGACGACGCTTGCCGCAGATGTGGCCACGCCTGGCAATGCCCTGCCGCAGCAGTTGCGCGCGCGGCTGTTCTATCTTTATGAATTCACCGCCAGTCAGACACGCAAGGCACTGGCCGATGGGACAGATATCACCGTGCTGATCGATATCAACACCGCCATCATGCGCGGATTGCGCGGCGAGGGTGAGCCGAAATGACAGGGCTGGTGCTGAAACTCGGGCCGCATGAGCGGGTATTGATCAATGGCGCCGTTGTCGAAAATGGCGAGCGCCGGTCGCGGCTGGCGATCATGACCCCCAATGCCAGCATCCTGCGGCTGCGCGATGCGATCCACCCCGAAGAGGTGACAACGCCGGTCCGCCGGGTCTGCTATGTGGCGCAGCTAGTGCTTTCGGGGGATGCCGATGCCGGGGAGGCGCGCCTGCAATTGCTGCGCGGGATCGAACAGCTGAGCCAGGTTCTGACCGATACCGACAGCCGGGCGCAGCTGGCGCTGGCCTCCCGGGCGGTGATGGAGGATCAGCATTATCAAGCGCTGCGCGCCCTGCGCAGCCTGCTGCCCCGGGAGGAGCGGCTGTTCGCCGCGATCCGCCCATGACGGCCATCGCCTTGCCCCTGTCCGGCTATGCGGGGTGGACGTTCCTGCAGCGCACGATGGAAAGCCAGAAAGCGCTTTTGCAGCAGGATGCGCAGCTTCAGAGGGACGAGGCGCATTTCCGTGAAAAAATCGGCAGCATCACCAAAGCAGAGGATCTGGTGAAAGACCGGCAATTGCTGAAGGTTGCCCTGGGTGCCTATGGGCTGCAGGATGATCTGGCAAACCGGTATTTCATCCGCAAAGTTCTAGAAGATGGCACGCTGGACAACAGCGATCTGGCAAACCGGCTGGCAGACAAATCTTATGCCGCGCTGTCTTCGGGGTTTGGTTTCGGCGATTATGCGGTGCCCCGCACCCAGCTTTCCGATTTCGCCGACAAGATCATCGCACAATATCGCCAGCGCAGCTTTGAGGTGGCTGTTGGCGAGGTGAACGGCGATTACCGGCTGGCACTGAACGCCGAGCGCGAATTGCCCGCGCTTGCCAGCAGCTCAATGACCGAAGATGCCAAGTGGTATACGGTTCTTGGATCAGAACCGCTGCGCAGCCTGTTTGAAACCGCCTTCGGCCTGCCTGCCAGCTTTGGCGCAATCGACATTGACGCACAGCTGGGCATCATCAAGGAGAGGGCGGCGCGCTATTTCGGGGATGACCAACTCAGCCAGTTTTCCCAGCCCGATCAACAGGACAAGCTGATCCGGCAGTTCCTGTTGCGGGCCGAACTGGCAAGCCTTTCTGCGGGCGGCATCTCGCGGGCGGCAAGTGCCCTGCAGATTCTGCAGGCAGGTGGCTGAGGCACGGCTAGCGCCCCAGACAAGTGGCCAGACGGCGAAAGCTGGCAGCCACACCATCAGGTGCATCTTCGGCCAGAAAGCCATCCAGCGCGGGCCAGAGGCGGATCGCCTGATCGACCACAGGATCGGAGCCCTTCGCATAAAGCCCCGCCTGGATCATCATTTCGGCCCGGTCATAGGCTCCCCAGAAGGCGGCGCGCTCGTCGCGATCAGGCGGTTTTCTTCGGCTGTGGCGGCCTCAGGCAGGCTGCGCGAGACCGAGCGCAACAGGTCGATCGCCGGAAAGCGGCCACGCTCGGCAATCGCACGGTCCATCACCACATGACCGTCCAGCACACCGCGCAAGATATCGGCCACCGGCTCTTCCATGTCCGAGCCCGCGACCAGCACCGAAAAGACCGCCGTGATGTCGCCCGGCCCCTTCCGGCCCCGGCCCGGCACGTTCCGCCAGCGCCATGATCGTATGGGCGGTGGAGGGCGGATAGCCCCGCAGGCTGGCCGCCTCGCCCGCGGCAAGGGCCACCTCACGGTGCGCCTCGGCAAAGCGGGTGACCGAATCGGCCAGCAGCAGCACATGCAGGCCCTGATCGCGGAAATGTTCGGCCACGGCCATCGCCGTCCAGGCACAGCGCCGCCGCGTCAGGGCTGACTGGTCGGATGTGGCCGTCACGACAATGCTGCGCGCCATGCCCTCTGGCCCCAGAACATGTTCCGTAAATTCGCGCAATTCACGGCCGCGTTCGCCGACCAGCGCGATCACCACCACATCCGCCTCGACCCCGCGCGCGAATTTGGCCAGCAGCGCTGGATTTTCCGACACCGGACCCGGCAAAAAGGCCGATCCGCTGGCCGCGCACCAGGGGCAACAGCGTGTCGAAAACAGCGGTTCCGGTAGCCAGCCGCCCCCCCAATCGGCGCCGCTGCGCGGCAGGCGGCGGTGCCGCACGCAAGGCCCGCGGCTGCGCCCCGCGCAACAGCGGACGGCCATCCAGCGGGCGCCCATAGGGATCCATGATGCGGCCGATCCAGCTGTCATCGGGAGCAATACTCGCGCGCCCCAGCAAGTTCGACCGGGTCGCCGATGCGCCAGCCCCTCCGATCGGGCCATCGGGCAGCACCACGGCACCCGCCCGCGGCAAGCCGCAACGACTTCGCCCCCGGCCGCCCCGACGCGGCTGCGGATGCGCGACCCGGTCCCCCAGCAGGGCCACATGCGTCCAGCCCCGCCACCGCAACGTGCCGCGCCCGGGTCTCGCCACCCGCCCGATGCGGGCCGCACCGCCGCATGGTCGCGATTTCGGCACAGCAAGGGCATCAAACACACCGGCCATCTGTGATTCCCCCTTTGTTCGCTGATTACCGTTTCTAAAGGAATCACCCTTAAGCCTTGGTGAAGCAGGTCGAGGGAGAAGCCCCGATGTTCGAGAAACTGGAACTCATTCATATGGCGCAATCGCTGGCGCGACATGCCGGTGCGCGGCAGGCAGAAATTGCGCGCAATATCGCCAATGCCGATACGCCCGGCTATCAGGGCGCAGGATCTGCCGCGCTTCGCCGACAGCTACCGGCGGATGGCCGCGCTTGCGCCGCGCCACAGCAGGCCCCGCCACTTCGGCGCAGCCCAGGGGGCGGGCGAGGCACAGCCCATCCACACGGCCGACGCAGCAGAGCCGAACGGCAATTCGGTGTCGCTGGAGACAGAGATGCTGCGCGCGGCCGAGGTGCGGCAACAACATGACATGGCACTGGCCATCTATCGCAGCAGCGCGGACATCCTGCGCAGCAGCCTGGGGCGGAGGTGAGCGATGGCCGATCTGTCCGGCGCCCTTTCGGTTGCCGCCTCCGGCATGGAGGCGCAATCGAGCCGCCTGCGCCATGTGGCCGAAAACATCGCCAATGCCGATACGCCCGGCTACCACCGCAAGACCATCGGCTTTCGTCCCGGCGATGGACGCTGCAGGCCTGGTGGCACCCCGGCCCGGTGCAGCTGGACCCGTCGCGACCTGGCGCGGATCTACGACCCCGGCCACCCGCTGGCCGATGACACCGGTCATTACGACGGCTCGAATGTCGATCTGGTGATCGAAATCGCTGACGCCCGCGAAGCGCAGCGCAGCTACGAGGCGAACCTCAGGATGTTCGATCAGGCGCGGCAGATGACGCAAAGCCTGTTCGAGCTGCTGCGCAGATAAGGAGATCCAGGATGGATTTGCGCACCGCATCGCCGCCCAGACCTATGCGCAGGCCCGCACGGCCGCCTTGCCCCGCAGCCTCAGGACGCAGGCGGCCGCCCCCGGCTTTGCCGCCGCTGGCCGGGAATTTTGCCGAGGCGCTGGCAGCACGGCGAAGCCACGGCGCGCGCCGCCATGACCGGCGGGGCCGACCCGCATGCGCTGGTCGAGGCGCTGTCGGCCAGCGCAGCTGGCCGTCGAAACCGTGGTGACCGTGCGCGACAAGGTGGTCGAGGCCTATCAGGAAATCCTGAGGATGCCGGTATGACCGCCAGGACATGATCTATGACGTGCTGCGGCAGTCTCTTTGGGTTGCCGTGCGTGATTTCGGCACCGCTGCTGGCCGTAGCGCTGGTCGCCGGCGTCGTGATCGGCCTGTTTCAGGCGCTGACCTCGGTGCAGGAGATGACGCTGACCTTCGTGCCCAAGGTGGGGGCGATGCTGGTGGTGTTCTGGGTCTCGATGAGCTTCATGACCGCCACGCTGGTGTCATTTTTCACCGACCGCATCATTCCCCAGATCGCCGGAGGCTGAGATGGACGCGGCAGGATATACCACGCTGACCCGCCAATCCGGGCTGATGCGCGAGATGGAGGTCGTCGCGCACAACATCGCCAATATCTCGACCACCGGGTTCCGGCGCGAGGGGGTGGTGTTTTCGGAATATCGTCGCGCGAGCTGGACGAGGGCGCCCTCGCTGTCGATGGCGCGGCGCCAGCGGCGCGCATGATCGATCTGACGCAGGGCGGGCTGGCCAGACCGGGCGGCACTTTCGATTTTGCGATTCAGGGTGAGGGGTTCTTTCTGCTGGAGACCCCTCAGGGCAACCGGCTGACACGTGCCGGTGCCTTTACGCCCAATGCGCCGAGGGCGAACTGGTGACACCCGATGGTCACCGGCTGCTGGATGCGGGCGGCGCCCCGGTTTTCGTGCCGCCCGAGGCGGGCCCGATCAGCGCTGGCGCGCGATGGCACGCTGTCGGCGGGCGGTCAGCCGCTGGCGCGCAGTCGGGCTGTGGCTGCCCGCAGATCCCGCTGACCCTGCGCCACGCAGGGCGGCACGCTGTTTGCCGGCCGATGGCGAGCCGGAGTGCCGGTGGAAGGCGGCGTGCTGCTGCAGGGGTTGCTGGAAGGACAGCAACGTCGAACCCGTCTGCCGAAATGGCCCGCCTGATCGCCGTGCAGCGCGCCTATGAGACTGGGCCAGAAGTTTCTGGACCGCGAAGATGACCGCATGCGCAGCGTGATCCAGACGCTTGGCCGATAGGAGAACGCCGATGAAAGCCCTGCAGATCGCCGCCACGCGGCATGAGCGGCGCAGCAGATGCGGGTCGATGTCGTGTCGAACAACCTCGCCAATATGTCGACCACCGGCTACAACGCCCGCCGCGCCGAATTTGCCGACCTGCACTATCAGCAAGAGGCGCGGCCCGGAACGGTTTCCGCCGAAGATGGCACCATCCTGCCGACCGGCGTGCAGATGGGCCTGGGCGTGCGGCCGGCCGCGGTGTCGGTGGTGCTGGCGCAGGGGTCGCTGGCGGCGACCGGCGGCGATCTGGATGTGGCGATCGAAGGCCGCGGCTATCTGGAGGTGACGCTGCCCTCGGGTGTTTCGGCCTATACCCGCGACGGCGTCGCTCAAACGCACGGGCGACGGGCTGATCGTCACCTCGGATGGCTATCAGGTGGCGCCCGGCGTCACCATCCCCGCCGATGCGCGCAGCCTGTCGATCAACGCCGATGGTGAGGTTTATGCCTATTTCGCCGACCGGGTCGAGCCGCAATTGCTGGGCCAGCTGACCTTGGCCGGGTTCACCAATGAAAAGGGGCTGGAGGCGATCGGCGGCAATCTGTTTCTGGAAACCGCGGCCTCTGGCCCGGCACAGCCCGGCACGCCCGGGCAGGATGGGCTGGGCACCCTGCGGCAGGGCTATCTGGAGGAAAGCTCGGTCGATGCGGTGCGCGAAGTGACCGAACTGATCAAGGCGCAGCGCGGCTACGAGCTGAACGCCAAGGTCATCACCGCCGCCGACCAGATGCTGTCGGCCACGACGCAGGTGCGCTGATGTGGCGCGCTCTTCGTCCTCTGCCGCTGTTGACATGGCCCGCCCGGCCCCGGCCGAAAGCGCTGGTCGCGCGCGCGCACCATCCGCGCCGCGCACTGATCATCGCGCGCCGAGCGATGTGACCGCTGGTCGATGCCGACGGTGCCCGGCGCCGCTGACGCGATCCGCGCGGCAGCCGTCGGGCTGGAGGCCCGCGTGACCCTTTACCCCGACCGGCCGGTCCGGCCAGGCGATCTGGCGCCGCCGCGCTGGTCGACCGCAACCAGATTGTCACGCTGGTCTATGCCAGCGCGGCGCGCTGGCGCATCCTGACCGAAGGGCGCGCCCTGGGCCGCGGCGGCGTCGGGCGACGCGATCCGCGTGATGAACCTGGCCTCCCGCACCACCGTTCAGCGGCCGGATCGCCGCCCGACGGCGCGGTGCAGTGTCGGCCCCCAGCGTCTGAAGGACCCATGCATGCGCCTGATCTTTGCTGTTCCTGCTGGCTCTGCCGCCTGCGGGCGGCCTGGAAGACGTCGGCCAGCGCGCCGGATTTCACCCCGCTGGAGGGCAGCTATCAGCACCACGCGATGTATTCCGCGCCCGTGCCGCGCACATGCCGATCGCCGACGGCCCGACGGAGGCAGTCCTCGCTCTGGACGGCGGGACCGGCACTCGCTGTTTGGCGACCGGCGCGCGGGGCAGCGCGGCGACATCCTGACCGTGGTGATCGAGATCGACGACAGCGCCGAGATTTCCAACTCCACCGGGCGCAGTCGCGGTCGGGCCGCGAGAGCGATGGGCGTGCCGCGGCTGTTCGGCATTCCGCAGCGGCTTGAACGAACAGCTGCCGGAGGGTGCCAGCATGGCCGAGGCGGTGGAAACCGACCTCAGCTCGCAGCTTTCAGGGGCAGCGGCATCCGTGTCGCGCAACGAAAAGCTGACGCTGCGGGTCGCGGCCACAGTGGTGGAGGAATTGCCGAACGGCGTGCTGCGGATCGAAGGGCAGCAGGAGGTGCGGGTGAACTTCGAGCTGCGCGAGCTGCTCGTCACCGGGCTATGTGCGGCCCGCCGACATCTCGCGCCAGAACGAGATCACCTATGACAAGATCGCCGGCGCGCATATCTCCTATGGCGGGCGCGGCCAGATCACCGATGTGCAGCAGCCGCGCTATGGCCAGCAGGTCGCCGATATCATCCTGCCATTCTGAGAGGACCATGATGCGAAAATTCTTCCCATTCTGCTGGCGCTTGTCGGCCTTGGCGCCGGGCGTGGGCGCAGGCATGATGCTGCGTGCCCGCGCCGGACCGCCGGAACGATGCGGCGGACGCCGCCATGGCAGAGCCCGGAAGCCAACCGGCCGCGGCCGCCGGAATATGTCAAGCTGAACAACCAGTTCATCGTGCCGGTCTGATCGAGACGGGGCGGGTCGCCTCGATGGTGATCCTGTCGCTGAGCCTTGAGGTAACAGCCGGCGTTCGACAGATACGGTCTATGCCGATCGAACCGAAACTGCGCGACGGTTTCCTGCAGGTGCTGTTCGACCATGCGAATAGCGGGCGGGCTTCCGGGGCTCATTCACCGATGGGTCCAACCTGGTCGATGCTGCGCCAGCGGCGCTGCTGAAAGCGCCGCAAGGCGTCTGGGCGACACGTGTCAAAGATGTGCTGATCGTCGGACATCGCGCGGCAGGACAGCTGACGGGCGCATCGCGGCCACGAGCCTTGACAGGGGCCGGTCGAGGTGCGATCTCGGCCCCTTGCCGAAGTCCGCCTGCCGCAATGGCGGCCCTTTTGCGGCGCAGCCCGATCGCAGGCCTGCGCGTCTGGCGCGCAAGGCCGGCAGGTCTGCCAGTCTCTGCCCGCCGCCGCCTCTGCCCGGCAGGTGATAGCGCACTTGGCCACTAAGCGCGCCGGCGACCGCCGAGATCTGTGGCGCAGGCCGTGTGCGGGCCAGCGCTACCTCCGGTGTGCAGCGAGGCTCTGCGCCTCGCGCGCCAGCGGCCGGCCGCAGACCTCGGCCAGTCGCGCATGTCCAGCATCATGCTGCCATGATCGCTCCAGCGCGGTCCAGCCGCGTCTTGGTGCGCTCATCCGCGTGGCCCCGGCGCTTGCGGCGCATGGCATCTCGGCGAAGCGGATGGCTGCGGCGACGGCGCGCGTAGTGTTCAGGCCGGATCGTCCTGCCCCAGATCTCGACCGGCCGCGTAGCAGCGCGCGCGCCGTTGGCGGGTCGCTGTGAGTCGGCACCCCGGCCGGTCATGCGCCGCTCGCGGATGCGGGCGGCGATTTCGTCCATGCCCTTGGCCACGCAGACCGGCGCGCGGCTCTTGCCGCCGCGTCCCATTTCAGCGCCACCGCATAATGCGTCGGGTTCACGATCACCACATCGGCCGTGCGGCACCATCCGTCAGCATGCCGGTTCATGGCGATGTCCTGCGCCCCGCTGCCGCCGCTGCCGCCTGGCATATGCGGATCGCCCTCGGTCCTCTTCATGTTCCTCGATCAGTCTCCTGGCGCGGTCATGCGGTTGCGCTGCAATGCTCAAGCCGCTGCCAGCAGGTAATCCGATGCCGCCGATCGCCCAGCGATCAGCAACGAGGACCACACCAGCAGAAACCCGGCAGCATCCGAATCAGCGCCGAACCACGGCGCGCGCCTGCGCGAGAGTGACCGTGCCGACGATCGTCGGCACAATCTGCGCGACGATAGAAGCCACAGGGCGCCGCCGACCAGCAGCATCTTGGCCGAGGCTATTGGCAGAACTCGAACAGGCCCGATCGCGCCCAAATCTGTTTGCTACGGCCAGCGGCGAAATGCGACGGACGGGAGCGCGGCAAGAGCTTCTCATGGGGTGCGACAACAGCGCAGGCTTGCGCGTGGATCGCCAACCAGCGCCGCTGCGGCCGGGCAAAGGACATCGGCCAGAAAGGCCAGCGGTGAGCCAGACGGCCGGGCCGGATCCCCTGCCAGCGGCGCGCGCCATCGCGTCCGCGGTCGGCCAGGTCTGCCGCGGTCCAGAAAGCGTCATGCCCGCCTCGCCCGATCTCGGGCCGCCACGGGGCCAAGACCGGCCAGCAGCGCCAGCAGACGAACCCCGGCATAGCCGCGGCTGCCGTGCAAATCGGCCGAACGGGCGACCTCGCCCTTCGCGGCGCGCGTCGCTCCAGCCGTTTCTGCGAGGCCTCGAAGGATTTTTCGGCATCATCCTCTTCCATGCTCATGGTCGCCCCGAAAGCGGATCGGCCAGCCACAGGCCATCAGCACCTGCAACCAGAAGCCGAGGATGACAGGCCGTCAGCACCGCCAGCAGCACCAGACCACCCAAGGTCAGCGCGGGGGCACCGATGAAGGATACGGCAAGCTGCGGCATGGCGCGGTTGATGATGCCCAGCGCAACATTGTACAGAAAGGCGCCAATGACAAAGGGGGCCGCAAGCGTGAAGGCCAAGGGCAAAGGCCTGCGGCGTGTCTGGGCCAGCCCCCAGTTGCGCCAGATCGGGCGGTGGGCAGGCACCCCACCGCTGGGCAGCAGATCATATGACAGGATCAGAAGCTCTGCCGCATGGATATGCAGGCCAGCCGACAGGGCAAGTGCCAGCGCAGCCATCGTCAAAATATTGCCGATGACCGGCTGCGCCTCGCCCATGGCGCCGCCGAAAAGCTGCGCAATCGAGGTGGATTGGCCGATGATGGTGCCCGGCCGATCTGCACGCGCAGATGAAGAAGCGGCAACCCGAGCCCGAGCGTCAGCCCGATCTGCCGGCTTCGGCCAGCGCAGCGGGCGGGACATATGTTCGGCGGGCACCATGGGCAGGACAGCAGGCGCTACAATGGCCGTAAAGGCCAGCGCCACAGCCAGACGGATGCGGGCGGGCAGATTCTGCTCACCAAAGCCGGGCAAGACGGCGACGGCAGCCCCGACCCGCAGAAGACCAGCGCAGCACGCACCAGGATCAGCGGTTCGCGCCAGCCCCGAACAGCGCGCGTCAAGCCGCGCGACTAGCGCCGTTCATGCCGGCCACCTGGCCCAGCAGGGCTGGGCGGGCCTCCAGCCCGATTTCCTCGTAAGACAGCACCGGGGACGGAAGGCCCTTCGCCGCCAGAACCGTTCGCAGAAAGCGGCGCCGCAAACCGGAGGTGACGACCGCAGGCTGAACCCCGCTTTCCGCCAGCCGCCCCAGCTTTTCCGCCAGACCGGAGGCCAGTTTGCTGAACAGCTCTGGTGGCAGGGCAACATCCCGCGCGCCGTCGATCTGATAGGTGGCAAAGGTCTTTTCCCATTCTGGCGCCAGCTGGATCAGCGGGATGGTGCCATCTTCGCGTTTCAGTTCGGCCACCAGCTGAAAGCCCAGCCGCTGGCGCACATGGTCGCAGACCGCCTCGGGCGGACCAAGGCCGCGACCTTCGGCAATCGCTTCAAGCACCAGCGGCAGGTTGCGGATCGAGACCCGCTCCTCCAGCAGCAGGCGCAGCACCGCCAGCAGCAGATCAACGGGCACTTTTTCGGGCACCAGCTCTTCGAGCAGGCGGCGGTTCGCTTCGGCCCGGCGGGTGTCGGAAACGGCCACAAATTCGTCCAGCAGGCGGCGCAGGCTGCGCAGGGTCAGCAGACGGCCCAGGTTCGCCTTCAGGATTTCCAGCAGATGGGTGGCCAGAACCTCGGGTGCGGTCACGGTGGTGAGCCCCGCCAGCGCCGCATCCTCCTGATCATCCGGGGAATCCAGCGGGCCGGGGCGCCATAGACAGGCTCGCGCACCTCTACACCTGGTGGCGGCGCGATCCCGTCGGACAGCAGCACCAGCACACGATCCGGCATCAGCCGGTTGCGCACCCGTTCCACCCCCTGCAGGCGGATGCGATAACTGCCGGGGGGCAGCAGGGCATCATCCGTCAAGCGGATTTCAGGCAGGATCAGGCCGAAGGTTGTGGCGATATGGCTGCGCATACTCTGGATGCGGGCATCCAGCCCGGTGGCCGGATCCAGCACCATCGCCACCAGATCTGGTGCGAATTCGATGTGAATTTCATCAAAATCCAGCAGATCTCCCAGCGGGCGGGTGGCGGGTGGCGCCTCGGCGGCTCGCAAGGCGCGCGGGCTGTCATCGGGCGGCGCAGCCCGCGCCAGGCCGCAATGCCCAGCCCGGCAGACGGCCCCAGCCATGAAGGGCAGGAAGGGCATGCCCGGCACCAGCGCGAACAGCGCCATCAGCACGGCCACCGTGGCCAGCGCCGCAGGATAATGCCCCAGTTGGCGAAAGAACGATACGTCAACTGCGCCCTTCGCCCCGCCACGCGCCAGCAACAAGGCTGCCGCGACCGAGATGATGACGGCCGGGATCTGGCTTACCAGACCGTCACCCACAGTCAGTATGGCATAGGTTTCAAAAGCCTGCGCCAATGGCATTCCATGGATGGCCACGCCCATCACAAGGCCCATGACGATGTTCAGCAGGGTGATCAGCAGCCCCGCCACGGCATCGCCCTTGACGAATTTCGACGCGCCGTCCAGCGAGCCGAAGAAGTTCGTTTCCGCCAGTTCGATCTCGCGCCGGGCCTTGGCCTCGGCATGGGTGATGGCGCCTGCCGCCATATCGGCGTCAATGGCCAGCTGCCGGCCCGGCATCCCGTCCAGGGCAAAGCGCGCGCCAACCTCGGCCATGCGGCCCGCGCCCTTGGTGATGACCATGAAGTTCACGATCAGCAGCACACAGAACATCACCAGCCCCAGCAGCAGGTTGCCGCCCATGATGAAATTGGCGAAACCTTCGATCACATGGCCTGCGGCATCGGTGCCGGTGTGGCCCTCACCGATGATGAGTTTGGTCGAAGACACGTTCAGCGCCAGCCGCAGCATCAGCGAGGCCAGAAGGATCGTCGGAAAGGCCGAAAAATCCAGCGGGCGTTCGACAAACAGGGTGACCGTGAACATCAGGATGGCCAGCGCGAAGGACAGCGCCAGCCCGATATCCAGCAGCCAGGTGGGCACTGGCAGGATCATCATGGCAATCACGGCCATCAATCCGCTGGCCAGCAGCACGGTGGGCCGGGGCAGGAAGCGCTGCATCATGGCAGGCGCCCCCCGAACAGCGCAGGCCCGCCGGTGCTGCGCGGCACCAGCGATCCCCCTGCACCCTGCCCCCCCGCCAGCAAGGGATAGCGGTTTTGCCGCACAGCACCGCCCGTATCCTGCGGCAGCACCGCGGCCAGACGGAGGGGCGACAAGGTATCCAGCATGTCGGAAAACCTTGCCATATACCGTGTCGCATAGGCTTCGGTTGCAGAGTGATAGGCACCGGCGGCGGTGATCCAATCCCCTGTCCGCTGATAATGGCTGGCCAGATAATCCGCCGCATAGGTGGCGTTGCGGTCGGGATCGAACATGTCTGCCAGTGAAGGAAAGGCCGCGCCATGCCAACGATAGTTCAGCTGAAAGCAGCCGATATCCAGATTTCCGGCACCCTGGCCGATCTGTTCTGCCACATAAGCCTCGGCCAGCGCGGCAGTATCGAACCAATGGCCCTGGCCCGCGTGGTTGACAGCCCAGGGCCACGGATCAATACCGCGCGGCCCATCGCGCCCGGTTTCGGTGCGGGTCAGCGCCAGAAGGATTTCGGGTGGGATGCCACTGGCCCGCGCCGCGCGTTCTGCCGCCTGATCGCACAGATCGGCCGGCAGGGCAAAACCAGCGGCAGGCCAAAGGGCAATCAGGGCCACAGCCAGACGAATCGGCAGATCGGGCATCGGTTCGGTTTCTCCGCAGATGCAGGGGCGACCTGCAGCTTAGGAGCCGAACCTTTCCAATCCGTAAGCGCCCTTGCAAAAAGGCTCAGACCACCTTGGCGGCCGCCGCGGCCAGACGATCATGGAAATCCGCGATGATCTTGTTGGCCGCATTCTTCACGACAAAGGCGCCCAGCCGCGATTTGCCAAAGCGCATATCGGCCATGATGCGGCTGGTCAGCCGGGTGCCTTCGCCTTCGGGCAGCAGAACAAGATCCGCCTGACCGCTGTGTTTTGCGCCGATTCGGCCGACAAAGGTGATCCGCGCCTGTTTTTCAACATTCCGGCGGCCGAGATGGGCGGTGAAGCTTTTCTGCAGGAAGGCAAAGTTGAAATCGAAACTTGCCGTCATGCCGCCTTCAGGCTTGCGCTCCAGGCTGGAACAGCCGGGCAGACATTCGCGCAGCACTGCATTGTTCATCAGGCATTGCCAGACGGCAGGCACCGGGGCTGCAATGAATACGCTTTCGTCTATCTGCATCGGCTTGCCCTCTTTGATCCATCATGCTGCGCTGCGGCGCCCTGGCGGCAGACTAGGGCGGATCAAAGGCCAACCGCAAGGTTCTGATGCCCGGGCAGCGCAATGCTGCCCGGGCCTGGCTTCAGATGAAGCGGTTCCACAGGTTTTCCAGCCGCTCTTGCCGACCGGATTTCGGCTGCGGCTCCAGCCCTTCGGCGGTCACGCGAGCAGCAGCCTGTTCCAGATCCCCGGCCAGCATGGCCTTTGCGGCATCGCTGCCCCAGCCGGCATAGCGGTCGTCACGGGCCTTCTCCAGCCCGCCATCCTCCAGACAGGCGGCGGCGGCTTTCAGGGCACGGGCGCAGGTATCCATACCGCCGACATGGGCAAGGATCAGGTCTTCGGGGTCCAGGCTCTGGCGGCGCACCTTGGCATCGAAATTGGTGCCGCCGGTGGTATAGCCGCCCGCACGCAGGATCTCATAGAAGGCAAGCGCCTTTTCTGCATGGTTGTTCGGGAACTGGTCGGTATCCCAGCCCGACTGGTAATCGTTACGGTTCATGTCGATGGAACCGAAGATGCCCAGCGCCGAAGCCAGCGCGATTTCGTGTTCGAACGAATGGCCGGCCAGAATGGCATGGCCCTGTTCGATGTTCACCTGAACCTCTTTTTCCAGCCCGAACTGCACGAGGAAACCGTAAACCGTGGCCACATCGTAATCATACTGATGCTTGCTGGGTTCCTGCGGCTTCGGCTCGATCAGGATGGCGCCCTTGAAGCCGATCTTGTGCTTGTATTCGACCACCTGCTGCAGGAAGCGGCCGGCATGTTCGCGCTCGGCCTTCAGATCGGTGTTCAGCAGGGTTTCATAGCCTTCACGCCCGCCCCACAGCACATAGTTCTGCCCGCCCAGCTTGTGCGTGGCATCCATGTTCGCCTTCACATTGGCGGCGGCATAGGCATAGACATCCGGATCGGGGTTGGTGGCGGCACCCGACATCCAGCGGTTGTGGCTGAACATGTTGGCGGTGCCCCACAGAAGCTGCGTCTTGTGGCTGGCCTGCTTTTCACCAAGGTAATCAACGATTTCCTGCAGATTGCGCAGGCTTTCGGCAAAGGTTGCGCCTTCGGGGCGGGCATCGGCATCGTGGAAGCAGTAGAAGGGCGCGCCTAGGATGTCGAACATCTCGAAGGCCACATCGGCCTTCAGTTTTGCCAGCGCCATGCTGTCGCCGAACCACGGGCGGTCGAAGGTCTGGCCGCCGAAGGGATCGCCACCCGGCCAGGCAAAGCTGTGCCAATAGGCCACGGCAAAGCGCAGGTGATCTTCCATCCGCTTGCCCAGGATCACCTCGTCCGGGTTATAGTGGCGGAAGGCATATTCATTGGCAGAGGCAGGCCCCTCGTATTTGATCTGCGGGATGCCTTTGAAGAAATCGGTCATTTCAGTCCTCGGATAGCGGATTGGGCAGCGCGGAACCGGGCATGGCCCGCGTCGAATGAATCTGTCAGCGCGGCAACGGGTTCGATGCTGCGCGCGATCGGGGGAAGGGTGGCCACCTCGGCGCCGGCACCAGTCGCCGCCATCAAGGCCAGACGGGCGGCCCCGAAGGCCCCGCCGAAATCACCCGCCTTGGGCACCAGCACCGGCACATTCAGCGCCGTGGCAATGGCCTGCAGCCAGTAGTCAGACCGCGAGCCTCCGCCCACGGCAATCAGACGCTCCAGCCGCGTGCCGGTGGCGGCCAGCGCATCGCGGCAGTCGCGGAAGGCGAAGGTCACGCCCTCCAGCACCGCACGGGTGCCTGCCGCGCGGTCTGTGGCATGTTCCAGCCCGGTAAACGCACCGCGGATGGCGGCATCGTTCAACGGGGTACGCTCGCCACCCAGATAGGGCAGGAACAGCGCCTTGCCCGGCGCCTGAAGCGCAGAAAGCTCGCCCGTCAGCGTGGCGGCATCCTGCCCCACGAAACGGCCATACCAGTTCAGCGCATCTGTGGCGGCCAGAATGACCCCCATCTGATGCCAGGTGCCTGGCAGCGCATGGCAGAAGGTATGCACCGCGGTTTCCGGCGCGGGCTGATAGCCGTCATTGGCGGCAAACAGCACGCCCGAAGTGCCCAGGCTGACAAAGGCATCGCCCGCCTTCACCACACCCACGCCCACGCCAGAGGCGGCATTGTCGCCGCCGCCACCCGCGATCACCACATCCGCAGGCAGGCCCCAGCGCGCAGCCAGCGCCGCGCGCAGCTGGCCCGAAACCTCCGACCCTTCGACAAGCCGGGGCATGTGGCTGCGGGTCAGCCCGCTGACCGCCAGCAGATCCTCCGACCAGTCGCGCGCGCCAGTGTCCAGCCAGCTGGTGCCCGCAGCGTCCGACATTTCGGCGACATGATCGCCGGTCAGCCACAGCCGCAGATAATCCTTCGGGAGCAACACCTTGGCAACACGGCCCCAAAGCGCCGGTTCATGCCTGCGCACCCAATCCAGCTTGGGTGCGGTAAAGCCGGGAAATACGATATTGCCGGAAACCCGGCGGAACATCGGGTCATCATCCAGCGCCGCCGCCTCGGCATGGGTGCGGGTGTCGTTCCACAGGATGCAGGGACGCAGCACCTCGTCCGCCGCATCCAGCAGCGTGGCGCCGTGCATCTGGCCTGAAAGCCCGATGCCCCGCACCGCCGAAAGTGATGCCTTTGCCGCCAGCGCATCCATCACCTGTTCCGCCGCCGCGATCCAGTCGGCCGGGGATTGCTCGCTCCACCCTTCGGCGGGGCGGGACACGGTAAGGGGGGCGGTGGCTTCCGCCACCACCCCCTGATCCGCATCCATCAGGATAGCCTTGAGCCCCGAAGTGCCAAGATCCAGTCCGATATACATGTCAGTAAGCCTGCGCAGGTTTCTTGCCCATGATGATCATCCCCAGGATGTCGTCATCGGTCACGTCATTCACATTCACCGTGCCCACGCGCTGGCCGTTCTTCATCACCACCGCTCGGTCGCACAGCTCCATCACCGCATGGATGTCATGCTCGATCAGGAAGATGCCCAGCCCCTGCTTCTTCAACTCGGCGATCAGTTCGGCCACCATCTGGGTTTCATGCGGGCCAAGTGCGGCGGTGGGTTCATCCATGATCAGGATCTTGGCGTTGAAATACACCGCCCGCGCAATGGCCACCGACTGCCGCTGCCCGCCCGACAATGCCGAAACCGGCACGTTGAACTTGCGGAAGTTCGGGTTCAGCCGACCCATGATCTTGCGGGTTTCGGCCTCCATCGCGGCATCATCCAGAAAACCGCCCGGCCCCACCAGCTCGCGCCCGAGGAACAGGTTGGATGCGGCATCCAGGTTATCGGCCAGCGCCAGGGTCTGGTAGATGGTTTCGATGTTATGGCTGCGGGCATCGCGCGGATTGCTGATTTCCACCTTTTCGCCGTTGATCCACACCTCGCCGCTGTCGGCGCGATAGGCGCCCGACAGGCATTTGATCAACGTCGATTTGCCCGCGCCATTATGGCCCAGCAGCCCGACAACCTCGCCCGGATACAGATCGACCGAGACGTGATCCACCGCCTTGATACCGCCGAAGGAGATCGAGATATCCTTCAGTTCGACCAGAGGAGTTCCCTTGTTCACCATGGTCATTCCTCCTTATTTCGCACGCTTGCGGTAGACGATGTCCAGCCAGACGGCGAGGACGAGAACAGACCCGACAACGATGTTCTGCAGCGCCGCATCGAAGCCGATCAGCACCATGCCGGTCTGCAGCGATTGCATCACCAGCGCGCCGATGATCGCGCCATAGATGGTGCCCACACCACCGGCCAGCGAGGTGCCGCCGATCACGGCTGCGGCGATCACATAAAGCTCGTCCAGCGTGCCCAGCGCGTTGGTGGCCGAGTTCAGGCGGGCCGAAGCCACGACCGAGGAAAGCCCGGTCAGCAGGCCCATCAGCGCGAAGATCTTCACCGTCATCCAGCGGGTGTTGATGCCGGAAAGTTCGGCCGCATCCGGGTTGCCACCGATGGCGAAGACATAGCGGCCAAAGCGGGTGCGGGTGGCCAGCACGGTCATCACAATGCCCACGGCCATCAGGATCAGCACCGGGATCGCCCAGCCATGCGAGATGAACAGGCCGGTTTCCGGCACGGTGATGTTGTTGGCCGTGGCATATTGGGCCACGATGCCCTTGGGCCAGGGATAAGAATTCACCAGCAGCGTGGCGCCGATCACCAAACCGCAGCCCAGCAGGGCCAGGAAATATTCGGCCCACATCGGGCGCAATGCAAAGCCATGGCGGCTGCGGCTTTTGCGGCCGTTGAAGATCATCCACAGGATGGCGGCACAGGCGATGCCACAAACGATCCAGCTGCCCATGGCTCCGACAGATCCGTAAGGCCCGCCACCCAGCAGCGAGAAGGTCGGGTCCAGCGGCGAGATGGTTTCACCCCGGGCCAGAAGGAAGGCCGCGCCACGCCAGACCAGCAGGCCGCCCAGTGTGACGATGAAAGAGGGGATGCTGCGATAGGCGATCAGCCAGCCATGGAAGGCGCCGATCAGCGTGCCGACGGCCATGCCCACGATCATCGTGAGAACCCAGATCATCGGATGGCCAAGGCCAAGGATATCCGGCAGGATGCGGGCCTGAAACAGCCCCATGACCATGGCACAGAAGCCCAGAACAGAGCCAACCGAAAGGTCGATATGCCGGGTCACGATCACCAGCACCATGCCCGTGGCCATGATACCGATCGAAGCGGTCTGGACCGACAGGTTCCAGAGGTTGCGGGGGGTCAGGAACGAACCTGCGCCCTTGAAAATCACGCCGAACATGTGGAAACCGATCCAGATCAGCAGCAATGCGCCGATCATGCCCAGAAGGCGGGTGTCGATTTCGGTGGCTTTCAGAAAACGCGCGACAGGGCCGGAGGTCTTGTCGGCGCCCGAGGCTGGAGAAGTTGAAGATGTCATGGGGTCGTCCCGCACTACGAGGGGAATAGGGTGCAGACGGGCAGGCGGAAGGGCCAGAAGCCGCCGGGCCAATGTCGCGGGGGGAAAGCCGGGCAAGGCCACGGCAGCAGGGTCGGCACCGGCGCAGGGCCGGTGCCGAAGGCGTTCAGATCACTGGCAGGCGGCCACGTCGGCGGCAGCACCTTCGCAGGCCTGCTCTTTCGAGATGTGGCCCGCGTCGATCACGACATTCAGGTTGGCCTTGGTCACCGGGGTCGGCGTCAGGAAGATGGCGTTCATTTCAACGCCCTTTTCGCCGCCCGAGAACTTGGTTGCGCCTTCCACGGCGTCCAGCGCGGTGCCACCAGCCAGAGCCGAGGCGATTTCGGCCGCAGCCTTGCCCAGCTCACGCGAGTCTTTCCACACCGAAACGGTCTGGGTGCCACGCGCCACACGGTTCAGGGCGGCAAGATCACCATCCTGGCCACCGATCGGGATGTTCAGGCCCTGTGCCGAAAGCGCGGCAATCGCGCCGCCGGCCATGCCGTCGTTCTGCGCCAGAACGGCATCCACTTCGTTATTGGCGGCCGTCAGGATCTGTTCCATGTTTTCCTGCGCACCTTCGGGCTTCCACCCTTGGGTGAACTGCTCGCCCACGATCTTGATGTCGCCCGCGTCGATCTTCGGCTGCAGCACTTCCATCATGCCTTCCAGCAGGAAGCCTGCGTTTGCATCGCCGGGATCGCCCTTGATGATGGCATAATTACCCTTGGGCGCAGCAGCCACGACGTTTTCTGCGATGATCGAACCCACACCCTTGTTGTCAAAGGTCAGATAGAAGGCGCGTGCATCTTCGATCAGGCGGTCATAGGCAACAACCGGAATCCCCTCGGCGGCGGCTTTCTCGATGGCCGGGCCGATAGCATCCTTGTTATAGGCCAGCACGATCAGCGCATTGGCACCCTGCGCGATCAGCGCTTCGATATCGGTCAGCTGCTTGGCTTCCGAAGCCTGCGCATCCGCCGAAATGTAGGAATTGCCCGCAGCCTCCAGCGCGGCCTTGATCGCGGCTTCGTCGGTCTTCCAGCGCTCCTCCTGGAAGTTCGACCAGCTGACGCCGACGGTCAGGCCTTCGGCCAGTGCAGCCGACGAAAAACCGGCAGCCGCGATGACCGCGGCGATCAGTGCGTTACGCATAAGTATCCTCCCTATGGATGCGGCCAGCGTATGGCCGGTCCGGCGAATTCGCCGATACGCAGGGAAAATGCCGTGAATAAATTCAGTTGTCAAAATAAAATTTATGATGAAATCTGCAGAACCGCGTTTCTCATGCGATTTTCCGCTGCGTTGCAGCAAGATGTGGCGGAGTGTGGACAGCTAAACCATGCAATTTGTTTGGAGAACAAATAAATGAGGTCGCGCCATCCGAAAGAGCCTCTGGCCGAAGCCCGCCCCGGCTGCGGCCCGCTGATTGCACCCTTGACGGATCAGACCCGGCCGCTGCGCCAGCAGGTCTTCGAACGGGTGCGCGCCGCCGGGCTGATTCCCCGCGTGCAGGTCGCCAAGGAGCTTGGGGTCTCCCCCGCCTCTGTCACCACCATCACGCAAGAGCTGATCGAGGCCGGGCTGGTGGAAGAGGTTCAGGTGCCCCGCGAAGGGGATCAGGGTCGCGGGCGGCCCGCGGTGTCGCTGGGGGTGCGGGCGGGCGCCTATCTGGTGGCCGGCATGAAACTGTCGGACCGCGAACATACTGCCGTGATCGTCGATTTTGCGGGCAATCTGATTGCGGATGACGTGATCTCGCGCAGCCCGGGCCCGATGACGCTGCCCGATCTGCTGACGGCGATGGAAACGCTGCTGGGCCGCGTCTGCGCCAAGGCCGGGGTGCCGCCTTCGGCCCTGGCAGCCATGGGGCTGGGGGTGCCGGGCTTTGTGGATTGCCAGCAGGGCATGGTCATGTGGTCATCGGTGCTGATCGAACGCGGGGTGGCGCTGGCACAGGCGGCCACCGCCCGGCTGGGGCTGACCGTCCATGTCGACAATGATGCCAATCTGGTCACACTGGCCGAACTGTGGTTCGGCGCCGGGCGTCAGCTTGCGGATTTTGCCGTGGTCACCATCGAACATGGCGTCGGCATGGGCTGCGTCATCAACCACCGCATCTATCGCGGCGCCAAAGGCCTCGGGATGGAGCTGGGCCATACCAAGGTGCAACTGGATGGCGCGCTGTGCCGCTGTGGTCAGCGCGGCTGCCTGGAGGCCTATGTGGCCGATTACGCCCTTGCACGCGAGGCCACGACCGCGCTGAATTCGGTGCATCGCGAAGGCCAGCCGGTGAATATCCTGCTGGAAAGCCTTTATGATCATGCCAAGGCAGGCAATCCCGCCGCGCGGTCGATCTTTCGCCGGGCCGGGCGCTATCTGGCGGTTGGCCTTTCCAATGTGGTCAATCTGTTCGACCCGTCGCTGATCATCCTGTCCGGCGACCGGATGCGCTATGATTACCTTTATGCCGCCGAAACCCTGGCAGAGATGGAACATCTGGCCATTTCCACTGGGCGCCCCAAACCGCCGGTCGAGATTCACGCCTGGGGCGATCTGCTCTGGGCGCATGGTGCCGCAGCGCTGGCCCTGTCTGAAGTGACAGAACGGCTGCTGTCGCCCGCGCGGGAAATCGCCGCACAGTGACGCGCCCGGGCCACGCAAGCCTTTCGCCTGCGCCCGCAGCATTGTGATTGCGCAGGCAAGCTGCAATAGTCGGGCAGGATGTTTTGGGGGATTTTGCGTGCGCTTTCTTCACCTCCTGCCGGGTCACGGACGCATTGGTTTGGCCTGCCTTCTGCTTTCGGTCATGGCGGCACCTTCGGGCGCGCTGGACACCGTGGATTTCCGCATTGTCGGTGGCAACGAGGATCTGCGCAAAAGCCTGCGCGATGCCTCGACCGTGGTGGCCGCAAAGCGCGATGGGCGTCTGGCCTCTGAAGATGTGCTGGCGGCGGCACGCGCCGAATACAGCAGGATCGTCAATGCCCTGTATGCGCTAGGTTATTATGCGCCGGTCATCCATGTGCGTGTCGACGGGCGCGAGGCCGCAGACATTCCGCCGATCGAAACCCCCGCCACGATCAACCGCGTGGAAATTGCGATCGACACCGGCCCTGCCTTCACCTTCTCTACAGCCAGGGTCGCGCCCCTGACCCGCGAAACAGAACTGCCCGAAGGCTTTGCCCCCGGCAAACCGGCCGAAAGCGGGCTGGTGCGCGAGGCGGTGCAGGCCGGCGTGGATGGCTGGCGCGACGAGGGCCACGCCAAGGCCGATGTCGCCACGCAAAAGGTGGTGGCCGATCACCGCAACACCACCCTTTCCGCCGAAGTGGCCTTGGATCCCGGCCCTCGCCTGCGCTTTGGCACCCTGACGGTCGAGGGCGAAGACCGGATGCGCGAACGGCGCATCATCAAGATTGCCGGTCTGCCCGAAGGCGAACAGTTCGACCCGGAAGAGTTGCAGCGCGCCGCAGACCGTCTGCGCCGTTCGGGCGTGTTCAAATCCGCCACGCTCAACGAAGCAGAGGCCATCACCCCGCCGGACCGGCTGGATATCACCGCAACCGTGGTGGAAGAACTGCCGCGCCGCTATTCCATCGGTGCCGAGGTGGCAAGTTTCGAGGGGCTGGATCTGACAGGCTACTGGCTGCACCGCAACTTGCTGGGCGGCGGCGAGCGGCTGAAGGTCGAGGCAGAGATTGCCAATATCGGCGCACAAAGCAGCGGTGTGGATTATGGCATCGGCGTCACGCTGGACAGGCCCGCCACGCTGACCCCCGATACCACGCTCAGCTTCACCAGCGATATCGGCCATCTGGACGAAGAAGATTACAAGGCCGATGTCTTCAGCCTCGGCACCAGCTTTACCCATTTCTACACCGAAGAAATCACCTTCAAGGTCGGTATCGAATTCACCCTGGCCGAAGTCGAAGATGCCTCGGGCAACTTCACCTATGAACATATGGCCCTGCCGCTGGGCGTGACCTGGGACAACCGGGATGACAAGCTGGATGCGCTGAAGGGCTATTACCTGAACACCGAGCTGCGGCCCTATCTGGGTTTCGGCACCACAGACAGCGGCCTGCGGGTGACAGCCGACGGCCGCGGCTATGTCAGCTTTGGCGAAGAACGGCCGGTCACCCTGGCGGGCCGGGCGCAGCTGGGCGCGATGTTCGGCGGATCCCTTCTGGGCACGCCGCGCGATTATCTGTTCTATTCGGGCGGCGGTGGCACGGTGCGCGGCCAGCCCTATCAATCGCTGGGCGTTCCGGTAGAGCGGGGCTTCTATTCCGAAGATCTGGGCGGCATGGCCTTTGCCGCGCTTTCGGGCGAGGTGCGGGCGCGCTTCACCGAAACCATCGGCGCGGTGGCCTTCATCGACGCAGGCTATGTTGCCGCCACCGATTTCGGTGATACCACCGGCGACTGGCACGCGGGCGCGGGCATCGGGCTGCGCTATGACACCGGCTTTGGCCCCATCCGGTTTGACGTCGCAGCGCCGGTCGCAGGTGACACCGGCGAGGGTGTGCAGATTTATATCGGTATCGGACAGGCATTCTGATGATGAAACGCAGCCTTCTTGCCCTTCCGCTTTGCCTGCTGCCGCTGACGGCCGCCGCACAAGAGGATGACCGCAGCTATCTGTCCGACCTGCTGGAGGGGTATCTTTCCGGCGGGGGCAGCACGGTCAGTATCCGGGGGTTCGAAGGTGCCCTGTCCTCCCGCGCAACCATCCGCCAGATCAGCATCGCCGATGACGAAGGCATCTGGCTGACGCTCAACAACATCGTCCTGGACTGGAGCCGCAGCGCATTGCTGCGCGGCGAGGTTTCGGTGAACGAACTTTCAGCCGAAGAAATCATCCTGGCCCGCGCGCCCATCAGCAGCGCGGTTGCAAGCCTGCCGCCGCCCGAGGCCAGCGGCTTTTCGCTGCCGGATTTGCCGGTTTCGGTGGATATCGGAAAGCTTGCCGCCGCCCGGCTGGAACTGGGCGAAACCCTGCTGGGCCAGCCCTTCGAAGGGCGGCTGGAGGCCAATCTGACGCTTTCAGGGGGCGAAGGCGCCACCAAACTGACGCTGCTGCGCACCGATTCCGGCCCGGCCGCACAAATTGCGGTGACCGCATCCTATGGCAATGAAAGCGGCGTTCTGGCGATCGACCTTGATGCCCGCGAAGCCGCGGGCGGCATCGTCACCACATTGGCAGGCCTGCCCGGCGCACCGCCGGTCGAGCTGACGGTCAAGGGCGAAGGCCCGTTGGCCGATTACACCGCGCAGATCCGCCTTGCATCCGAAGGCCAGGAACGGCTGGCAGGCGAGGTTGCCGTGCTGGCGGGCGAGGCCGGGCAAACCGCCTTCCGCGCCGATCTGTCGGGCGATATGGCCCCGCTGTTCCTGCCTGATTACGCAACGTTTTTTGGCAATGACCTGCGGCTGGCCGCCAATGGCCAGCGTGCCGCCGACGGACGGCTGGAGCTGGACACATTCGATTTCCGCACACGCGCCATGACACTGGCGGGCTCGCTGGTGCTGGCGGCCGATGGCCTGCCGGAACGCTTTGCGCTGACGGGCCAGATCGGCCTTGATGGCGCGCCTGTGCTGCTGCCGTTGACCACCGAACAACGCACCGAAATCACCCGGGCCGATCTGACGCTCGCCTTCGATGCCGCGCAGGGTGATGGCTGGACGGCGGATGTCGCCCTGACCGGGCTGGACCGTGATGATGTAAAGCTGCAATCCGCCACGATCACCGGCACCGGGCATATCCGGCGCCCGACTGCGGCCAATCCGGGCGCCAGCCTTGATGGCGCGTTCGACATCGCGGCCACCGGGCTGGCCCTGGCCGATCCGGCACTTGCCGCCGCAGTGGGCGATCAGATCGCCGCCAAGCTGGAACTGCTTTGGCAAGAAGGGGCGGATCGTTTTGACCTGCCGCTGCTGCAACTGACCGGGGCGGGTTACGGCTTTGATGGCGCGCTGTCATTGCAGGGGCTGGAAACCGCGCTGACCGTCAAGGGCAATGGCACCGCCCGGGCGGATGACCTTTCACGCTTTGCCGCCCTGGCCGGGCAGCCGCTGCAAGGCCGCGCCGAGGCGCAGCTGACCGGGGAGGCCGCGCTTCTGGCAGGGTCTTTCGATGTCGAAGGCACTGTCCAGGGCACGGATCTGAAAACCGGCATTGCCGAGGCTGATAACCTGCTGGCCGGGCGCAGCACCATGGATCTGTCGATCCGGCGCGATGAAACCGGCACGCTGCTGCGCCGCTTCAATCTGGCCGCAGGCACCCTGACAGCCGAAGCGACGGGCACCCTTGCCAGCACTGGCAGCGACATTGCCGCCCGGATTGATTTCCGTGACCTTTCGGTTCTGGGTGCGGCATATGGTGGCCAACTGAATGGTATTGCACAGTTTTCTGGCACGCCGGAACAGGGCCGCATCACGCTGGACACGACAGGCGAAGGCCTGACCATCGGTGTGGCCGAGGCAGATGCCCTGCTGAAAGGCACATCGAAAATCACTGCCGAGGCAGAGATTGCGGGGCAAACCGTCAATCTTCAAAGCCTCAAGATCAATGCAGCCACACTGGATCTTTCGGCTCAGGGGCGGATCGCCGCCGAGGGCAATGACCTCAGCGCCGACCTGAACTTCCGTGATCTGTCTGTGCTGGGCGGCGGTTATCGCGGGGCATTGGCGGCGCAGGCGCGCTTCACCGGCACGCCGGAAAGTGGCAGCCTGACCGCCACCGCCACGGGCCGCAGTCTGGCCATCGGCCAGCCAGAGGCTGACCGGCTGCTGGCAGGCGAAACCCGGCTGACCGCCGATCTGGCGCTGGCGGGCAAGCGGATCCAGATCCGCAACGTGACACTCGCCAACCCGCAGCTGAACGCCAATGCCAAAGGTCAGGTCGAGGGAGAGAACCGCAAGATCGAGCTACAGGCTGCGCTGGCCAATCTGGGGGTTCTGCTGCCTGAATTTCCGGGTCGGCTGACCGTTGCCGGCAGTGCCACCCAGGATGCGCAGGGCTATCAGCTGGATCTGCGCGGGCAAGGCCCGGGCCGCATCGACGCCAGCGTGAAGGGCCGTGTGGCAAGCAACTTCGGCACCGCCAACCTGTCTATCACCGGGTCAGCGCAGGCCGGTCTGGCCAATGTGTTCATTGCGCCGCGTTCGGTTTCTGGCGGGCTGCGCTTCGATCTGGGGCTGAACGGACCATTGCAGGTATCCGCCCTGTCGGGCCGGATCAGCTTTGCCGATGGCCGGATCAGCGACCCTGATCTGCCCGTGGCGCTGGAAGGCATTGCGCTGACCGCCAATCTTGCAAGTGGCCGCGCCTCTGTCGAGGGTTCGACACAGCTGAGCAGCGGTGGGCAGGTCACCGCCAATGGCACCATCGGGATGACGGCGCCCTATAACGCCGATCTGCAACTGCAGCTGCGTCAGGCCGTGATCCGCGATCCGCGCCTGTATGAAACCCGGCTGAATGGCCGGGTTACGGTGCAGGGCGGATTGCTGGGCGGCGCGCGGATCGGCGGCGATATCACCCTGGCCGAAACCGAACTGCGGGTGCCAGATACCGGCCTCGGCGCCGCAGCCGGGCTGGATGATCTGCGCCACCTGTCCGAACCCGGGGATGTGCTGGAAACCCGGCGCCGTGCGGGGCTGATCGCCAGCGAATCCGCCGCCGGTGACGGGTCTGCCGGCCCGGCCTATCCGCTGGATCTGCGGATTTCCGCGCCTCAACGCGTGTTCATTCGCGGCCGCGGTCTGGATGCCGAAGTCGGGGGGGAATTGCGCCTGCAGGGCACCACGGCCAATGTCGTGCCCTCGGGGGCGTTCAATCTTGTGCGCGGGCGGCTGGATATTCTGGGCAAGCGCCTGACGCTGTCGCAGGCCTTGCTGCAGATGGAAGGGGATTTTGATCCCTATCTCAGCATCCTCGCATCCAACGAATCCGATGGCATCACGGCCTCGGTGCGGATCGAGGGCCGCGCCACTGAACCCACGGTCAGCTTCGTCTCTTCGCCCGAGCTGCCGGAAGAAGAGGTTCTGGCCCGGCTGCTGTTCGGCCGGGATCTGACGTCGCTTTCCGCCTTTCAGGCGGCACAGCTGGCCAGCGCCGTAGCAACCCTGGCCGGCAAGGGCGGCGATGGCATCATGAGCAAGCTGCGTAAAGGATTCGGTCTGGATGATTTCGACATCAGCACCGATGCCGAGGGCGATACCAGCGTGAAAGCCGGCAAGTATATCTCGCAGAATACCTATACCGAGGTCGAGGTGGATCAGAACGGCCAGGCCGCCATCAGCCTGAACCTTGACTTGACCGAATCGATTACCATCCGGGGCTCTGCCGGGGCGGATGGCGAAACCAGTATCGGTATCTTCAAGGAAAAGGATTACTGAGCGGGGCGCTGCCCGGCTCTTCCCCCGGCAGATCGGCATCCAGCTTCACGGCATCTTCGGCATCGACTGCCGCACCAAGAAGCACGGCATAAGCGCTGAAGTACAGCCACATCAACAGGATGACCACGGCGCCGATGGATCCGTAGACCTGATTGTAATTGTTGAAGTTCTGCAGATAGATCACAAAGCCGCGCGACACCAGCAGCCACAGGATCAGCGCCACGACCAGGCCGCGGGTAAACAGTTTCGGCTGATGGTGATCCGGCCGGTTGGGGCCAAAGCGATAGGTGATCGCCAGCCCGACCGTCAGTAGCCCCAGAGACAGCAGCGTGTTTGCCACCTCCAGCGCCAGCGCGGCAAAGGTGCCAAGCGGCAGGAAGGCAAGGATCAGCGGCACGATTATGCCTGCCAGCAAAGCCGCAAGCGCAATGGTTATCAGAACAAGCGTCAGCACCAGCGCCAGCAGGATATGCCGCATATTGCCGCGTTCAGGGCGGTGATGCACCGCATTCAGGCCTGAAATCATGCCCGCCACACCCGCACGCGCAGACCAGAAGGCCACCGCGATAGAGATCAGCGTTGCCAGCTGCAGATCGCTGCTATTGGCCCGCAGCAGTGCCTCTACCTGGCCAGTCAGCAGGGAATAGGCGTCGCGCGGCAGAAAATCGGCAAGGATCAGCATTTCCTGCCGGATGATCGCCGGATCGGCCCAGTAGCTCCACAAGGCGATGACAGTGGCAATGGCGGGAAAAATCGCCAGAAAGCCAAAAAAGGCAACACCAGCGGCGATCATGCCAAGATTGGCCTTGGCGGCACGGGTCAGAATACGTTGGACACGGTTCTTGACTTTACGCAGCATCAGATAGCGTCAGGCCCCGGATGGCAGAAATAGAAAGGGCCCGCTGTTCGCGGGCCCTTTGGCGGACGCATCGGGCAAGCCGAACGTCCTGATCTTTCAGTGGCTGCCTTCGCCGCTGTCCGAAGCAACGATAGCGATGGTGGCCAGAGCCAGAGCAGCCGGGATGGCCGCACCAGCGAGACCGCCGCCGAAGGACGAGGTCGGGCCGACAACGACCGGAACTTCCGGTTCGGTTTCGATGACAACCGGGCCGCCAGCGAAAGCGGTAAGCCGAAGCCATACACCGAGCGTCAACTGCGACCAGAGCTGAGGATTTTTTCATAATTCATCTCCATGTACTTGAGATTGGCGATCTGCCCACGCGACTAGCATACACGGGACTAGTAAAGAGAAGGCAGTTTTCTAGCCGCCGGGTCAGATCAACCCGCGCGAGGTCTAGATGGCCCCATCCGCTAGCCAACTGCCTTGGCTCATCCCAGTGCGTTTCAACACCGCGTTGCTTCAAACCAGTATTCATTGCTTAAAGGTCACCCTGTTTTCTCGGAATGCAGTTGTTCCACCACACGAGTGGTGCGTTACGCTGCGGCGCCTACCACAGTGATCGTTTCGTGCGCCCTGCAAAGCCGATGAATCACGAAACTGGCCTCGCGACCAATTGGTCGGCCGCCGTCCAGATAAAGAAAGCTGCGCTTGTGCGAACCGCCTGCGCGACAGCTTGGCATAGGCTGCGGCTCCGGCGGATTGCGATGACGTCGGACGCGCCAAATCCCGCGTCTCATGGTGAACTGCCGCCGCGCAAGGTCATAGTTTGCCTGGCTGCCGTGGACCAGGCTCTCGCACCACTGACATTGCGCTTCAGCGGCACGACAAGAAGGCCGCATTGCTGGAGAATTCAGCTCGCACCACGGGCACATTCAGCTCGGCCAGATCTGCGCGCGCCAGTTCCGGCCGCCGGGGCGCGGCGGCTGCCTTGTTGCGCGACAGGGTCTGGGCCACGGCGCGCACCTGCGACAATGCCCCTTCCTGATCCTGCTCGACGGATCCGCAGCCAACCAGCATCGCCAGTACGGCAAATCCGGCGGCGGCAAAGCGTTGCGGTGTCATTTCCAGAACCTCCCCCATTGCTGGTCAAGCCCGGTGGCCTGATATTCGCGGACCGTTTCATACAAACGGCCTTCCAGCTCCAGCCGCTGGCCACCATCGCGGCCAAACGGGCGCAGAACGGTCTGCGCGGTCTTCCGCGTGGCAGAACCCGTGGCCCAGGCGAAGGGAATCTCCAGCTTGATGCCCTTGTCGAAAGAGCCAGAGCCGAATTCTTCTGCCGAAACATCGGTCTTGGTGGCAAAAGCCCCCACGCGCCAGCCGTTGCCGAATTCGCGTTCGACCGTGAAGGTGGCACCCACGTCGCCGGCCAGATAGCGGCCGACATCCAGCTGAAGGTTGAACCCGTTATCCAGCGCGTAATAGCCCGAAACATGCCCCGTCAGCAGCCGATAGGACGAGGGGCCGGTTTCGGTGCCGGTCTCATCGGTCTGGTACAGGCTTTGCGGCAGGGTGAAGCCCAGCCCCTGATCCGGTGCGCGCTGCGCCACATAGTTGACCTCGGCGCCGATGGCCCAGCGACGATCCGCCGGTTTCCACAGCACCTCGGTGGAGACGCCACCGAACATCCGCTCCAGATAGCCGAAGGACACCCGGCCATACAGATCCTGCCCCAGCGTGGTGCGCCAGTGCAGCGCCAAAGTCTCCAGCGCGGGATCGCCCTTGCTGTCATAGATGTAGTTGGCCGAGCGGACGGGCTGCAGCAAGGTCGCGCCCGGCACCGGCGGCACCGTTCATCCAGGTTATACGCCACGCGCTTGACTGGTGATGCTGCCAGAAAGCGTCAGCCCGCGCGCTGAATCCATATCGCGCCTTCACCCGGGCGCCCAAACCATATTTAAGGGCGAGTCGTTCTGATCGAACAGCCGCGGACGCGGTCGCAGGCGCCGAGCGACCAGCGTGAAATCGCGGGATACAGCTCGTCGTTACAGGTCAGCTCCGGAAGCTTCGGCCCCGGCGCCAGAGATGCCCAGCGCAGCTGCGCATCAGATTCATCGCCGTCGGGGCTGGTTTTCAAACCGTTCCAGATCGCTGCGGCGCACGGTGACGTCGCGAGCGGGCAGCACCAGCGATTCACCGGCACGATTTCAAACACATCCACGGATGCAGGGCATCACCTGCAACGGCGCACGGCGCGGGCCACGCGGCCCACCGCCTGCGCCTCGGCATCACAGCAGCTGATTGCGGAACCGCACCTGCGCGCGGCCCGCATCATACGAGATCGACTCCACCACAAGCCCATCCACCTTCAGGCGCTTGTTCAGGTTTTGGATCAGGATCGGCGCGGCATCGGCCTGGGTGACCCAATCGGCCGACCATAGCCTCTGGGGTCAGAGGCGCGGCCGAGGCGGTGCGCTTCACCGGCTCAGTCGGGGGCGCCATGCTTGACCGCGCCCATCGGCCGGTGCTTGCGGGTCCATCACGAATGCGCCGCAATGCCCAGTCTCGCTGCCATAAATGTAATAGGCGCCAAGGCTGGAACTACTCGTTGACGCGGCACTTCATGATCCATAAGTTCATGCGGGCTTTTCGCTGACGGAACGTACCGCGCGATCTTCAGCCCCGATCGCGTAAGCATCCGACGAATATTCTGCCTTCGGCGGTCCAGCTTGTCGCCCGATGCGACCATTCCAGATCCCGGCAAAGGGCGCGGCATGGCCCCGGAACCACTGCTCGAAATTCACGCTTGCCACCATAGCCCACGTCGATCTATTTCGCGATCCCCACAGCGGCGGCACCGATCGCTGCCATGGCTGCCCAGCCGACCCCAGCCCATGACCCAATGTCGCCTTCAGCGTACGGCGCCGAGGTTCTTGGTGGCGGCCACATATTCACCCGACAGCACGCCCGTGTCCGCGAAATCCTGAAGGCCCATGGTGACAGCTTGGGCACATAGCGTCGCCCTCTTTCAACAGCAGATAACGGATATCGAAAGAGCGGTCATAATAGGTATCAAACTGGTCGATCCCGTCGCCCTGCCCGCAATTCGGGGCGCAGGCGGCCTTGGCGTTCCAGTCGCAGACTTAAAGCCGGAAGCTGGCCGACATGCGCGGCGTCGATCTGAGAAGCTGAGCGTGGTCCGGCTGACCGGGCCCCAATGCGCCGTCGTGGCACGTTCAGATAGCCCGTCTTCCTGCATTGTCTCGCCGACGGCATGTCCAACAGGCCCGGCGACGCCATAGGTGTTCAGGCTGGTCGGCGCGAATGTTCTCTGCATGTGCCGCGAGCCCGGATGCACAGCGAGCAGAAGAGAGGAGCACATAAGAAGCCCGGATTTCCGGAGCCAGAAGTGTCCCATGTCGTGAATCCGCCTTGCAAGCCAACGAAGATCCTTGCGCCAATCTAGACGTGATCGCGGCCGGATCAACAATCAATGCTTGGCGATTTTGCCGAATCATGACCGGAAGGGTGGTTTTCCGCCGATCAGCGACCCGCCTGGGCGATCAGCGGCAGGTGATAACCATGCACCCAGGTGGCGATCACTTCCCGCGCCGCGCCCTGATCGCCCACGGCAACAGCAGATCGCAGGGCACGCAGCGCGCTCGCCATCTCCAGTTCCGACAGGCTTTCTTCGCGGGCCCGCAGGATCTTCGAATGCGGGGTGGTCAGCAGGCCGGCGCCGATCAGCAGCTCTTCATGCAGTTTTTCGCCCGGCCGCAGCCCCGTCACCACGATCTCGATATCGCCATCCGGGTGATCGGCATCCCGCACCGAATAGCCGGCCGCCTGGATCAGCTGCACCGCCATGTCGCGGATGCGCACGGGCTTGCCCATATCCAGCACGAACACATCCCCGCCGCGCGAGGTTTGCTTATCAGAGAACGATCCTGCCATCAGCACCAGCCGCGCGGCTTCGGAAATCGTCATGAAATAGCGGGTCACATCTTCATGCGTCAGGGTGACAGGGCCGCCCTTGGCGATCTGTTCCTTGAACAGCGGAATAACCGACCCGGAAGAGCCCAGAACATTGCCAAAGCGCACCATGGAAAACACGGTCCCGCGCGACCGCTTTGCCATGTCCTGCACCACAAGTTCGGCCAGACGTTTGGAGGCGCCCATCACATTGGTGGGCCGTACCGCCTTGTCAGACGAAATCAGGATGAACCGGCCCACGCCCGCATCATTCGCCGCTTCGGCGATGGTGCGGGTGCCCAGCACATTATTCGCAAGACCGGCCAGCGGATTACATTCCACCAGCGGCACATGTTTATAGGCGGCGGCGTGAAAGATCACCTCTGCCGTGTGGTCTGCAATCACCATGCGCGTCAGACGCGAATCGGTCACGGACCCCAGAACCGGCACGATCTCGACCGAGGTGCCCTCGGACAGTTCGCGCAGCTCCTTGTCGATGGTGTAAAGCGCAACCTCGCTCACCTCGTAGAGCACGATCTTGCGGGGGCGGCAGGTGATAAGCTGGCGACACAGCTCCGATCCGACGGAACCGCCGGCCCCTGACACCAGAATGGACCGGCCGCGATAGGTTTCATTGCCTTCCGGCAGGCAATCCCCCACCTGATCGCGGTTCAGCAACTGGCCCGCCACCACCGGCGACAGGTTGTCGATCAGCTCTTCTTCGCCCACCAGCTGCGAGAAGGACGGCAAGGATTGCACGGTCAGCCCCATGCTGCGCAGCTTGCGCGTCAACCGGGCAATCTTCGGCGCCGAAACAGACGGCATCGCAAGGATGATCCGGTCGATATCACGCTGTTCCGCCAGCAGCTTTATCATCCCGGGGGGCAGAACGCGTAGCCCGGCGATGGTCGAGGAATGAAGCGCCGTATTGTCGTCGATGAAGGCCACCGGCACGATACGCTCATGCGAGCGCAGCGCCGCGACAAGCTGCACCCCGGTCGTGCCAGCACCATAGATCAACACCCGATGCTTGGGCTTGCCTTGGCGCAGCACCCACAGCAGCACATGCAGCATCGCGGTGCGGAACCCGGCCGAGGCCAGAAACAGCATCAGCCCGTAAACCACCACACCCGCCACCGGAAAGATCGGCAAAGCGAATGGCGCCATAAGCGCAATGCAGACAGTGACCACGGCAGAATAGATCGCCGTGCGCATGACTGCGGTGGTTTCATAGGATTTCAGCTGGATGCGCGGCAGGCCAAGCCAGATCGACGCCGCCCCGCCCGCAACAGAAATCGCAGGCAGCATATAGAACAGGCTGGGATAACGGGTGAACGGCATCAGGCCGTTATGCGCAACGATGATCGAGGCCAGCAGCACAATCGGAGGAAGCAGCGCATCGGCCATGAACAGCGTGAACTGCTTGTTCCGGCGAGACAGCTTCATCTGGAGCGCATAGAGCCCATGTCTGACAAGATGCATACGCGTACCTGCTCCGTCCGGCTTTGCAATTAGCACTTTCAAAAGTCTTCAAAACAGACGTAACTGCCATAAGCTACAGCATGGTTGCATAGGCAGCAAGATATGCAGGTGCAGAAACGATGCAATGCGCGGCATTACGCCTGTTTTCTGAACAGCCGCTTGACCAGAACCCGCGCCACCGTTCCGCCCAGCAGCGACAGATCGAAACACAGGCTCTGGTGGCGCTGATAGATCAGATCCAGCCGGGCCTTCTGCGGCACGCAGCGCCGGGAATAGGCGATATCCGTTTCTTCCGCCGTCTTGCAGGAATTCAGAATCCATTCCTCGTGGGCATGAAATTTCAAGGTGGCAAGGCCAGTTATCCCCGGACGGCTGCGCAGAACCTTGCCGTAAATCTCGGGAAACCGCTCCACATATGACCGCAGCGGCGGGCGCGGCCCGACAAAGCTCATGTCACCGCGAATCACGTTCCACAACTGTGGAATCTCGTCCAGCCGCGCGCGGCGCAGAAACCGGCCCATCGGCGTGATTCGCGTCGCCTTGTCGCCGCCGGATACGCCACTGTCTTCCCGCGACACGCTCATGCTGCGCAGTTTCCACAGCTGAAAGGGCACGCCGGGCGCCTTCATCCGCTCTGAAACATAAAACAGCGGCCGCCCTTCTCGCAGCAGCAGCACCGCCAAGGTAGCACCCACCCGGCACGTGGCGCGACGCCTGAGGGGCACTCGAGGGCGGCATGAGGCCGGACGGGCGCAGCGAGGTCGCCCTTTGCGGCTCGTAAGCGCCCCACCCACGCCGTCATCCTCAGGACCCAGGGTCACGGATGCCGCGCTGCTTGGCTCTGGGTCCCGACTTTCGTCAGGATGACGGAGAAGGGGGTGTTCACGCGAAGGCGCAAAGGCGCGAAGAGAAGGCAGGGCAGACCGCCCCCCCCTCCCTTCAGGGGAGGGTCGGCGTGGGGCAGTGCCCAAGGGGCGACCCGCGCGGCAACACTGAGCCTACGAACAACGGGCCATTCCCCTGAAGACGGGTGAACCGCTAGCTCTCCCGCGAAGGCGGGGACCCGACCGGGCTCCCGCCTTCGCGGGAGAACAAGACAGCGACAGTGATTGCAGCCCCCCTTGATGAGGAAGGGTACAAACCACCTCCGCCACGGGTCCCAAGCGCTAAACGGTCCTACACACTGGATAGCGCGCAGCGTCGCCGCATGTCCGCCCCCTGCCCCCTATGAACCGCAGCCCCGCCCAATCCGAAACCCAAGCGCGAGGGGGGATTCCAACGGGGACGTACCGTGAACTTCCGCGCACCGCCAGCCCGCCGCGACTCGGGCTCTCCGCAACCGCGTGACCCCGACGATGGTGCGACGAGAACCAAGACCCCGGAAACGAAAAAGGGCGCAGGGACCATCGCCCCCGCGCCCTTCTCCAACTCCAACCCGGCAACCCGAGCCGCGCCCCGATTACTCGGCGGCTGCGGTGCCCTTGGCGGGGCGCATGTCGCGACGCTCGGCGATACGCGCTGCCTTGCCGGTGCGGCCACGCAGGTAATACAGCTTGGCGCGACGCACGGCGCCCTTGCGGACGACTTCGATCGAATCGACGTTCGGCGAATAGAGCGGGAAGACGCGCTCGACGCCCTCGCCGAAGCTCATCTTGCGCACGGTGAAGTTCGAGCCCATGCCCTTGTTCGAACGCGCGATGCACACGCCCTCATAGTTCTGAATACGCGTGCGCTCGCCTTCGACGACCTTCACGCCGACCTTCAGCGTATCGCCGGGGCGGAAATCGGGATTTTCTTGTTGGCCGGATTTGGCGATGTTCTTCGGCTTCGATCTGTCTGGATGAGGTTCATGCTCCTCGTCCTTGTTCTTCGTTGCGCGCCAGAGGGCAGGCTGGACCCGAGCGCCCTTATGGCGCTCCCAAAGGTCCGGTCTGCGTAACCGTGTATCGATCCTCCGCCCTGTTGTTTCCGCCAGGCGGCGATCTTCGCATGATCCCCCGATCGCAGCACTTCGGGGATCGTGCGCCCTTCCCAATCCTGAGGTCGGGTATAGTGCGGATATTCGAGCAGCCCGGTTTCAAAGCTCTCCTCATCCCCGCTGGAAGCCGCGCCCATTACGCCGGGAAGCAGCCGAATGCAAGCGTCGAGCAGCACCAGCGCCCCCATCTCGCCGCCCGACAGGATATAGTCGCCGATCGAAACCTCCTCGATATCGCGCGCCTCGAACAGCCGCTCGTCGAACCCCTCAAACCGCCCGCACAGGATGGTGACACCGGGGCCCTGCGGCCAGTTCAGCGGATGCGCGCCTGGGTGATCGGCTCGCCGCGCGGCGTCATGCGCGAGCATCGGGCAGTCGGCCATGCCGTGCACGCCGTCGACCAGCCGCCGCCAGCACATCGGCGCGCAGCACCATGCCGGCCCCGCCGCCGGCCGGCGTGTCGTCGACCGTGCGGTGTTTGTCGGTGGCGAAAGTCGCGGATATGGACCGGCGCGCAGGCACCACCTCCGCCTTCCTCCAAGCGCCCCGCCAGCGACACCCTGAGCGGCCCGGGGAACATCTCGGGATAGAGGGTCAATATCGTGGCAACGAAAGTCACAGCGTCCAATTCTCCAGGCGAAGACACGGCACGTCGGCAAAGTCCTCGGTGTTGTTGGTGACGAGCGTCAGGCCGAGCGCGAGTGCGTGCCCGACGATCAGCCGATCGAACTTGCCGCGCCTGAAGGGTATGGCATGATACGCATAAGCGGCGGGCTGATCGAACGGCACGACCGGGATGCGCCGGAAGAACCGGTTATACTGATCGACCGCCGCGGCACCATGATCGACGATGCCGCGAAGCACTGGCATACACGATCGCGGACGTGACGACCGATCCCGGGTTCGCACGCGCCAAGCCGGCGCGCTGCGCGGCAGTGCGCGTCGGCCAGGACGTAGATGCAGATGTTCGAATGAGCAGGAAGGCAGGCCTGGGTCACGCGGCAGAAGCTTTCCTTCCCAATCGAGATCGCGCGGCTCCATGGTGCGATCCTCGTCGCTTAGCAGCTTCAGCCACGGCATCGATCCCGCGATCCCGGTCAGATCGATAAAGCGCGGCTCGGGTTTCACCGGCTCGACGATGAACTGTCCATGCTCCTCGCGTACCATGACCTCGATGCCTTCCTCGATGCCCAAACCCTTGGGCAGCCGCAGCGCGACCGAGTTGCCCGATTTGAACGTCTTGGGCGCGATATTCCTGTCATGACCGTCTCCGTATATACGAGATGTATATACATCGCTGCGCATCGACAAGGAACAATCGCGTCGACGAAGCGCTCGCCCAACATGGACGACTGCATCATCATCGGCGCTGGGCCGGCGGGGCTAACGGCCGCGATCTATCTGGCGCGGTTCCACCTCTCGATCCGGCTGTTCGATTGCGGCAGCAGCCGCGCTGCGCTGATCCCCTGCACGCACAACCATGCCGGCTATCCCGAGGGCATCCGCGGCACGGACCTGCTCGCCCGTATGCTCGCACAGGCCGAGAAGTACGGCGCGGTCCGTGAGGGCGCTCGAGTGGATGCGATCGAGGTGGATGGCGATGATGGCTTCACGGTACGGATCGGCGATCGTCGAGCGCGGGCCCGCAGCGTGCTGCTCGCCACCGGCGTCGTGAACAACCGTCCCAGGATGCCTGACGCGATCCACGACGAGGCGCTCGAAGCCGGGTTGCTCCGCTACGTCCGATCTGCGACGGCTACGAAGTCACCGACAAGCGCGTCGGCATCATCGGCACCGGCGACCACGGCATGCGCGAGGCGCTGTTCCTGCGCGGCTACACCAAGGACGTGACGCTGATCGCGCCCGAGGGCGGGCATGACCTGGACCCGAAATGCGAAGCGGCGCTCGACGAAGCCGGCATCGTCCGGGTCGGCGGCCCCTGCGGCAACTACGCGATCGAGGACGGAACATTGGCGCTGGATACGGTCGACGGACGGATGGCGTTCGACAGCATCTATCCCGCACTAGGCTCGGTCATCCGCTCCGAACTCGCGGTGGCAGCCGGCGCGAACGCATCGGAAGACGGGTGCCTGGAGGTCGACGCGCATCAACGCACCTCGATCCCCGGCCTCTTCGCAGCGGGCGACGTCGTGAAGGGGCTCGACCAGATCAGCCACGCGATGGGCGAAGCCGGCGTTGCGGCAACAACGATCCGCAACATGCTCGCAGACCAACGTCCGCTGCGGCGGTAGGCAACCCGTTTCCCCGCGAAAGCGGGACCCAACCTGGGCTCACGCCTTCGCGGGAGAACAAGGTTTATTCGGCGGCGAACGACGCTTCGACGACGAGACGGTCGGCATCCCATTCGGGTACGGCTTCGACCCGCATCGGCACCATGAAGCGCTTGCCGGGCTTGTCGTTTTCGGGGTGGCGTTCGATCTCGATGACGTCGCCAGCGCCGAAATTGTCGATCGCCATGACACGCCCGATCGCCTCGCCGTCGGTCGAAACGACGTCGAGCCCGATCAGGTCGGTATGATAATATTCGCCCTCCTCGAGCGGCGGTAGCGATGCCCGCGGCACGGTGAGCTCGGTGCCACGCATCACCTCGGCCGCGTTGCGATCGGCAACCTCGGCGAACCGCGCGATCATGCCATTATTGCCGTTCCGCGCCGACTTCAGCGACAGCGCGCCGTCATTGAAGCTCTTATAGCTCCCGAAATTCTCGGCAAAGACCTTCAGCCGCACTTCGCCACCAATGCCGTGCGCACCGATGACGACCGCGAGCGTGACGCTATCCCTGCGCGGAACCTTGGTCGGGGCCGGGGCTGTCGTCGGCGCCTTCTGCGGGGTCTTCGGCGGAGACGCCTTCGTTGGTGGCATCTTCGATGTCCTCGGGTGCGGGGGCTGTTCGTGGATCGGGATCGGGGGCCATCATGCGCTCCTTTTCGGGGTTACCCGCAAAGAACGCACGAACGGCCGATCGGGTGCGGCATCACGCCCGTAGATAGACGCGGGATGCGTTCCCGCTCCCCGTCACGCCGATACGAGCCCGGCATCACGGAAAGAGGGCGGCGGGACTGTCGAGTCCCGCCGCCTCGAATAATCTTACGAAGCGCTGGTTGCGTCTTCGATTTCAGCAGCGGCAACCTGCTCGGTCTCTTCGTTGCTGCCGGTGGCCGGAGCCGCCTTTGCAGCCGCTTCGGCTTCGGCAGCTTCGGCTGCCTTGGTCGCACGCTCTTCAGCGCGCTCGGTAGCCTTCTCGCCGGGCTTGCCCTTGTTCGGGTTATTGCGGGCCGAACGCTCGAGCACGCCAGCGGCATCGAGGAAGCGGGCGACGCGGTCGGTCGGCTGCGCGCCCACGCTCAGCCAATGCTTTGCGCGATCGGCGTCGAGCTGCACGCGCTGCTCGTTGTCCTTGGCGAGGAGCGGGTTGTAGTTGCCGATCTTCTCGATGAAGCGGCCATCGCGCGGGCTGCGCGCATCGGCAACGACGATCTTGTAATAAGGACGCTTCTTGGAGCCGGCGCGGGCGAGGCGAATGTTGATTGCCATGTCGTAATTCCTTCTTGGATTTCGTCACCCCAGCGAACGCTGGGGTCTTGTGGTTGTCTTTTTTCCTCGCCTTCACCGGGGAGCTTCCGCTTAGGCTGGGATGACGGGCAGGGTTGGCCGTTGGCTTCTTCAGAACACCGGAAGTCCATCTGCAGGCATTCGGGGCCACCGACAGCCGTCGGAAGACTCGCCGGCAGCGCCGCCGCTTGGGGGAGCCGCGCAGCGCCGCGCCTTGTTGAGCATCGATCGCCCATCTGCGGCCAGCGCTCGAGTTCGCATTGGGGTCTTCGAGACTCGGGCATGCTGCCGCCGCCGAGAGCATGCCGCCCATCTCGCCGAGCATCGCCATCGAGGCGCCTTCATGCCGCCCACCTTCTGGATACCTTCTTCATGGCGGTCGCCATCTGGCGGTGCATGCTTCAGCAGCTTGTTGACGTCCTCGACCTTGGTGCCCGAGCCGTTGGCGATGCGGATGCGGCGCTTGGCGTTCAGCAGGTCGGGATTGGCGCGTTCCTTCGTCGTCATCGAGTTGATGATGGCGACCTGCCGGTCGAACACCTTCTCGTCGACATTGGCGCCGGCCATGGCCTTCTTCATCTGGCCCATGCCGGGCATCATGCCCATCAGGGCGCCCATGCCGCCCATCTTCTGCATCTGCAGCCAGCTGGCCGCGCAGGTCGTTCGAGGTCGAACTCGCCCTTGGTGAGCTTCTTGGCCATCCGCTCGGCGCTCTTCGGCCTGGATCGATCTGCGGCGCGCCTTCTCGACCAGGCGAGACGATGTCGCCCATGCCGAGAATGCGGTCGGCGATGCGCGCTCGGGATGGAAATCCTCGAGCGCATCCATCTTTTCGCCGGTACCGATCAGCTTGATCGGCTTGCCGGTGACGGCGCGCATCGACAGCGCCGCGCCGCCGCGGCCATCGCCGTCGACGCGGGTCAGCACGATGCCGGTGATATCGACGCGCCTGGTCGAAGGAGTCGGGCGAGGTTGACCGCGTCCTGGCCGGTCAGCGCGTCGGCGACGAGCAGGATTTCGTGCGGGATTGGTGGCGGCCTTTCACCGCCGCCGTCTCCTCCATCAGCTCTTGGTCGACATGCAGTGCGGCCCGCGGTATCGAGGATGAGCGACGTCATAGCCGCCGAGCTTGCCGGCCTCGCGCGCGCGGCGGGCGATATCGACGGGCTTCTGGCCGGCGACGATGGGCAGGGTATCGACGCCGATCTGCTCGCCGAGCACGGCGCAGCTGTTCCCTGCGCGGCCGGGCGGTCGATCGTCGAGCGAGGCGAGGAGGACCTTCTTGCCCTGCCGCTCCTTCAGCCGCTTGGCGATCTTGGCGGTGGTGGTGGTCTTGCCGGAGCCCTGCAGGCCGACCATCAGCATGGTCATCGGCGGCGTGGTGTTGAAGTCGATCGGCACCTGGGTCTCGCCCAGCACCTTGACCAGCTCGTCATGGACGATCTTGACGACCTGCTGGCCCGGCGTCACCGAGCGGGAGGACGCTCGGCGCCGATCGGCCCGCTCGGTCGACCGCTGTCGACGAACGCGCGGGCGACCGGCGACAGCGCGACGTCGGCCTCGAGCAGCGCCCGGCGCACCTCGCGCATCGCTTCATCTACGTCCTTCTCGCCGAGCGCCCCGCGCCCGCGGAGGCGGTCGAACACGCCGCCAAGTCGATCGCTCAGGCTTTCGAACATCGAAATACTCCCATACACCGTCACCAAACGCAAAAGCGCCGGCGGGCGAAACCTCGCCGGCCAGCGTGCATCCTTGGATGCTCGTCCTATGCGCCCCGCAACGGAACGTGGATCGCCACCTACGGGAAACCCGCATCAAGCGCAAGACAGGGCTCGGTTTGTCCGGAACGCGCCGCAATCCAGCGGCCCAATCGACCGCGGAAAGCCAAGTCACCATCCCTTCACCGCGCGATATCAACGTCCCGACGCAACCCCGCAGACCTTAACTCCTCCTACATATGTTTCGGAGCACACCGGATCGACCAAGGACCTTACAGGCCGTTTAACCGATGATTTCACCGCCGGCGGCGAACCGTTCACTCCGCCTTATCAGCCGGGAATTCATGACCGGCGCGCTTACGGGCGCCTTGCTGCTGTTCGTCGGCACCGGCGGCGGCGTCCTGTTCGAAGCGATCGAGCATTGGAAAGGCGGCGATGCGGTCATCGATCGCACGCTGATCGCGGCGATGTTCCTGAACGTCGCGCTGATCCTGTTCGGCTGGTTCCGGTATCGCGGCCTCGCCGACGAACTGTCGCAACTGTCCGATGCGGACCAGCGCGCCAAGCTCCTCTCGCAATATGATCCGCTGACCGGCTTCCTCAACCGCCGCAGCCTGATCGAAGAGGGTGCGGCGATGCTCACCGGATCGCTCCGCCGCGGCAAGGCGATGGCGCTGCTGACCATCGACCTCGACCATTTCAAGACCGTCAACGATGTGCACGGCTATGCGATCGGCGACGCGCTGCTCGCGCTGGTCGCCGAGAAGATCAGCGCGTTCATGCCCGGATCGAGCCTGCTCGCGCGCCTCAACGCCGACGAACGGCGCCTGCGCGGTGCTCGATGCCGCGTATCCCGGCGTGGTCGACCGGATCGCTGAACGCCTGATCGCGGACCTGTCGAAACCGTTCGACGTCGGTGGCGCCGAAATCCACGTCAGCACCTCGATCGGCATTGCTCGCTCCGACATCGATTGCACCTCGATCGATGCGCTGTTGCGGGCCTCGGACATGGCGCTGCACGCCGCCAAGACCGCCGGCCGCAATCGCCATGCGTGGTTCGATGGTGCGATGGAGCGGTCGGTGCAGTTGCGCGGCGAACTCGAAGCCGGGCTGCGCGCCGCGGTGCCCAACGACGACGTCATGCCGCATTTCGAGCAGCAGGTGGATCTGACAACGGGCCGCATCACCGGCTTCGAAGTCCTCGCGCGGTGGCGGCATCCGACGCGCGGCACGATCGGGCCGGATGTCTTCATCCCGATCGCCGAAGAGATCGGCCTGATCGGCGACCTGTCGCTGTCGATCATGCGCCAGGCGTTCACCGCCGCACGCGATTGGGATGCGGGCCTGTCGCTGTCGATCAACATCTCGCCGGTGCAGTTGCGCGACGCTTGGCTTGCGCAGAAGATCATCAAGACGCTGGTCGAAACCGGCTTTCCTGCCAGCCGGCTGGAGATCGAGATAACCGAGAGCGCGCTGTTCGACAATCTTCCGCTCGCCCAGTCGATCGTCGGCAGCCTGAAGAACCAGGGCATCCGCATCGCGCTCGACGATTTCGGCACCGGCTATTCGAGCCTCGCGCATCTCCGCGCGCTGCCGTTCGACCGGATCAAGATCGACAAGAGCTTCGTCGGGTCGATGCTCGACAATCCCGACAGCATGGCGATCGTCAACACGATCGTCCGCCTCGGCGACAGCCTCAACCTGCCGACTACCGCCGAGGGAATCGAGAACGCCGCGATCGAGGAGCGATGACCGGTGCAACGTCGCCGGGCGGCCAGGGCGAGCCTGTACGGGCGCCCGCTATGCGCCGCACAGGTCCGCCGCCTGCTCGCGGAAAAGCGCCTGCTCGCCCAGCGCCCCGACCTCGACCTGCCACCGCCACCGCCACGCGGAATCGTGCCGCGATTGGCGGGGTAAGGCCCCACAACATCTCTGCGCTCCTTAAGCTACTTAAACACCTCCCCCAAGCGCGCAGCACCACCCCGGCGGAGGCCGGGGCCCAGTTGGAAAGGTTGGAGTAACGAAGCTCCTCCCCTCGCCATTGCCGTCCCCCCAATCCGCCTGGCCTTCGCCGGGGTGGTATTTAAGTATGGTAGCCCCACGCCTCGTCCGTGTTCTCCCGCGAAGACGGAAGCCCAGGGTCAAGCAGCGCCCAGCTCATGACCCCAGCAGCCCCCGCTTTCGCGAGGAAACAGAACGAGCTGCAACGAACCGCTCAAACCACCCCTAACGCAAGCAATACGTAACCGGAACGAAGTATGAT
>JAXHOJ010000018.1:0-64971 GCA_034519525.1 Gemmobacter sp.
CAATCCGTACTTCGTTCCGGTTACGTATTGCTAAAGGCGGACCGGCTGGTTTGCAGGTTCTCAGTGAAATGAATGCCGGAATGGCAATGGTAACACTCGAACCGGTGGTCGAAGAACAGCTGTTCGCCGCGTTTGGCTGCATCTGACAGGGCACCCGCTTCGCCCCAGTATTTGAAGCGGTCATAGGGGCTGTTCACCGAGATCAGGCTGCGCTGAAAGGCGGCCAGCGCGCGGGTCAGGGTGTAAAGATCGGGCGCGGGATGATCGGGGAAGGCGGCTGGAAAGGCGGTCTGATAGTAAGGGTCCACCGCCAGCCGGGCGAAAAGCGCGGCCTCTTGCCCGTTATTGCCCATCTCATCCGGGTTGTCGCCGAAAAGCGGCATCAGCGCCTGAAACTCCAGGCTGGTCATATGCGGATTGGCCCAGGTCAGCAGCGGCAGATAGCCGACATTCGCCAGCCCCGGCGCATTGCGGATGCCGGTCGTGCCGTTGATGCCGATCGGAACCTCGCGCCCATCGGTAAAGGCGCGCTCCTGCACATGGCAGGACACGCAGGCCACCGTGCCATCCGCCGACAGGCGGGCATCGTAGAACAGATGCCGCCCCAGATCGACCTTTTCAGCCGACATCGGGTTATCGCCCGGAACGGGCGGTGCGGGCATCCAGGCCGGGATCGGCCAGCTGTATGGCTCGGCAGACAGGGCAGGTGCGGCAAGGGCAAACCCTACCGCACCCATGCACCCCGCCCAAAAGGCAAGGGGGTGCATGGCTTAGCGCATCGAGACCAGTTGCTGCACGCCGGCCGGGATGTCGCCATAAGCCAGACCCAGCTTGGTCATCACCGTGGTGCAATCGGCATCGCCGGGGAAGGACATGCAGCCGGGCGAGGTCTCTGCCGCGTTCACCGTCATGTCGGCCTCGGCCACAACGGCGGCCGGGTCGATGACCACCACATTGGTCGCCGGATCAAAAGCGGCAAAGCTGACGGGAAGGTGGTTGGGGTTCTCGCACTCTGCCGTCGGCGCCTCGGTCTTGGAGGCAGCCGGGCACATGGTTGAGCCCAGATGCAGGAACCAGCCCTTGGGCCCACCGGCTGCCTTGTCGACCGGCACCATGTCGATGCGGACAAAGCGGTAGCCGCCCTGCCAGTTCCAGAACATCGCCGTGGTGTTCAAGGGAGCGGCGGCTAGCGTTGGATCGCCGTGGTTTTTGTCGAAGGGCACCGCCAGGGCAAAGGACAGCCCAACATATTCGCCATCGGGCACCGTGCCGCGCAGGGTGGTATTGATCTCGGCCGTGCCGGTCGAGCAGCCGCCCGAGCCGTCTTCGAAATCGAGAAGCGCCAGATCGTCGAGCTGCCACTTGCCGTCCTGCTCCAACGCGATCGGCTGCGCGGTGCCATCGGTGCGGATCAGGGCCGCACCGGAAACGAACAGCCGATAGTCGATGCCTTTAACGGCCGTGGTCTTGGCGCCGATGCCTTCAAACGTCTCGGCGCAGGAAAACGGTTTGCCCGCAATCTCACCGGCAAAGTTGATGGAAACGGCCTGATCGGCCAAGGCGGGGGTGGCGGCCAAAGCCGCAGCAAACGCAATGTATTTCATGGGCTTACCCTCAGGATATGCCAGCGCATGGGCGCATGGCGGATTGGGTTGATCGGCAGAAATTCAGGCGATCAAGCCAGAGGGGGGGCGCGAACCGGAGTTGCCGGGTTGGTCGTGCGGCCAAAGACGTGCTCTTCGGCGGGCACAATCAGGGCGGCGGATGTGCGCAGCTCGATGTCGAGCAAGCTTGCGACCGACTCGGGCAGCAGGATCGATCCGGCCAGATGGCAAGCCGGGCAGTCGCCCATGGCCATGCCTTCGTCCCCGTCGCCCGGCTCGGCACAAAGATCGGCCAGCGTAAGGCCCAGCTCTGCCAGATATACCGCCTGATCAATCTGCGAGGCATTCAGGACCGGTCGGTGTGCGAACCCCGTCATCAGGAGGCTGATCGCCACCATCCAGACCATCACAGCCCGAAAAAGCACAAGGGACAGGTTCCGCAGCATGCCGCTGAATACCATCTCGCGATCACAACGCAAACGCAAAATACCAAGACCGCTCAGCCCCATGGCCGGAGCGCCAAGCGCGCCTGATAACATGTGAAGACTGGCGAATGAAGTCGCCGTCCCTGCGATACGCTCTCCAGAACAGATCTCACCATGCCGAACTAACGCATGTCCGCTTTGGCGAGCTCAAAACAACCGCGATCAAGACCCTGAACGACCGCTTTCCGCCCGACGCCCCCATTCGCGGCCCGAAACGTGGTATCCTGCACGGGTCGGCAAGACAGAAGAAGGGCGAGCCCGGTGGACAGGAGGTAGTTCCATGTCTGCCGATCTTCTTCCCGCCCTGCGGCCTGCCCGAGTCCCTTGGAACAAGGGCCGCATCATCGGCCAGAAGCGCCCGCTCCTGCCGCGTCACGTCTGGTCCATCCGGGTCCGCCTCGAGATGGCTGGTAACCCGCGTCACATTGGCAGGCCATGGCGCGCCGCAACCGAGTTCACACAGGCCGTCATCTGCGCCTTCTGACGGATGAAGATCTTGCAGCTGTAGTCGAGATCCCGGCGAAACAGCTCATAGGCCTCGCGGCTCATGCCATAGCGGGCGGCACTGCTTTGGGCGCGCTGTTCGCGCAGGACATGATCTTCGCTGTTCAGTCGATAGGTGGTCAGCTCGGCCGAGTTCAGGATGTACATCGCGGCCGGGTCGATGCTGAACATATCCTCCACCAGCCGGGTGGGTATGTTCATCTCGTCGAGATAAGCCTCCGATGCCGCTTTCACCGCTTTCACCGCCTGCAGCGCCGGGCCGACCTCTGCTGCGGCAAGCTGCGGAAAATAGGGCCGGTGCATGCCAACCTCGCCCAGCACCACCTTGTTGACGGGGGCTGAGCGGTGGCGGGCCTCCAGTGGCTCTGCTTGACGACACCAGAACATTCCTCCCCTCGCGACCCCGTCTGATCCGGTACCCAGACTATTGAGAACAAATTGGTCTAGTATATAACCACATATCGTTCATGGTGTGGCGATGCGCGCCGGAACAAATTGTTCCAATGGAAATATTCGCGACAAAACTGCGAGAACGGGCTGCACAGCTTGGGATCTCAAATGCCGAAGTGGCGCGCCGGGCGGGGTTGAGCGAGCGGCGCTATGGCCATTACGTCAGCGGCGTCCGCGAACCGGATCTGCGCACCCTCGTCACCATCGCGGCAACGCTGGGCACCACGCCGGATGTGCTGCTGGGAGTGGATGACCCGAGGCCGGTTTCCGCGCGACACAGCCTGCAGGACCGGATCACCGCCGCCCTCGCTGCGCTGTCAGAGGCCGACCTGGACAGGATCGCCATCCAGATCGAAGCATTGGCCGCCACGCGCCCCCAGGCGCGGTGATGGGTTGCCTGGGTCCGTGCTGGCTTGGCCCGGCATCGCAGACAGTGGGCTGCAGCATCAGCTGAAAGGGCAAAGCCCCGTCAGCAAGAATCTCTGCCTGAAGGCGGCCGTCCGGAATGTGGAATAGCCCTGCAAAGTCATGAGGTAAGGCGATAAACGCTTAAACCGCCGGTTTAAGTCTGATCCCGCGGTAAATGGAATTTACTCTGGTGCAGGGTTCGCACCTCGTATCGACAGGCAGAACCCCGAGCCTGGTGAGATGTCATGGGAGATATCCGGGTCTAAAAGCAGTGGAGATCATCCGGCTATGGCCACCGATCGGTCAGACCATCAAGACCTCAATCCACGATGCGAGCCTCGAGCCATCTACCTCGGTCTGGTGCACGTTTTGGCATTCCATCGACTGCTTCCCGCAAAGCTGGGTAAAGAACGGCATGGCCGATGCTACATCAGGCAGACACTACGGAGCATGTGCACCACATACGAGTACTACAACGCCCTGCAGCAAGTGGGGGAAGCTATGGGGGAAGAAGAAACACAAAATTCAATATTTATGTTAAGTATCAGTTGCTTATCAGGAAGGTCTGGTGGAGCAGAGGGGGATCGAACCCCTGACCTCGTCATTGCGAACGACGCGCTCTCCCAACTGAGCTACTGCCCCTCGACCTGCGCGCAGGTTTGGCGGATGGTTTGGCGGTTGTCAAGCCGGCTGGATATCATGTCGCAGCGGGCGGCGCTGGCGGCCTGTCTGCTGCCGGGCCTTGTGGCAAGCACGCGTGGCAAGGGCGCGCGGGGTCATGCCCGCGCCATGGCCTGCTGCACGAATTCGGCGATCTGGGCGGCGGGGCGTGCCCCGGCCAGCCGGGCCAGTTCGCGCCCGCGCCGGTACAGCACCAGCGCCGGTATGCCCTGAATACCCGCCCGGCCCGCAACCTCGGGGTGATCCTGGGTGTTCAGCTTGGCAAAGCGCACCTCTGGCCCCAGGGCCTTAGCCGCCTTGGCGAATTCTGGGCGCCATCATGCGGCAGGGGCCACACCAGGGCGCCCAGTAATCCACCAGCAGCGGCAGATCGTCGCCACGGATCGCCTTGTCATGGCTGCGGCCATCCAGTTCGAACACCCGGCCATCTGCCAGCGGATCGCCGCAGGCGCCGCATTTCGGCCCCTGCGCCAGCCGCGCCTGCGGCACCCGGTTTGCCTGCCCGCAGGTGGTGCAGATCAGTTTGACGGCATCCGACATTCCTGCCTCCATATTCCTGTTGGCGAATATGTTGGCATCCCGCAGCCGCCGCGCAAGGGGAAAGCCCGGCCATGAACCCGATTTCCCCCCTTGCGCGGCATTTCGCTATTCCGCCGCCTGCGCGTAATCCTCCAGCGGCGGGCAGGTGCAGATCAGGTTGCGGTCGCCAAAGACATTGTCCACCCGGCCCACCGGCGGCCAGTATTTGTCCACCCGGAAGGCACCGGGCGGGAAGCAGCCCTGTTCTCGCGGGTATTGGCGCGTCCAGTCGGCCACCAGATCCTCCACCGTATGGGGGGCGTGGCGCAGCGGGCTGTCTTCGGCCGCGATCTCGCCCGCCTCGACCGCGCGGATCTCGTCGCGGATCGCCAGAAGGGCGGTGATGAAGCGGTCGATCTCGGCCTTGGTCTCGGATTCGGTGGGTTCCACCATCAGCGTGCCCGCCACCGGCCAGCTCATGGTGGGCGCGTGAAAGCCGTTGTCGATCAGGCGCTTGGCGATATCGTCCACCGTCACGCCGACCTCGGCAAAGGGGCGGGTGTCCAGGATGCATTCATGCGCCACGCGGCCCTTGTTGCCCATGAACAGGATCGGATAGGCGCCCGTCAGCCGCGCCGCGATGTAATTGGCGTTCAGGATCGCCACCCGCGTCGCCTGCGTCAGCCCCTCGCCCCCCATCATCAGGCAATAGGCCCAGGAGATCAGCAGGATCGAGGCAGAGCCATAAGGCGCCGCCGAAACCGGCCCTTCGTCGCCGCCCGTCTCCGGATGCCCCGGCAAGAACGGCGCCAGATGCGCCTTCACGCCAATCGGCCCCATGCCCGGCCCGCCGCCGCCATGCGGGATGGCAAAGGTCTTGTGCAGGTTCAGGTGGCTGACATCCGACCCGATCTCGCCCGGCTTCACCAGCCCCACCAGCGCGTTCATGTTCGCCCCGTCCAGATAGACCTGCCCGCCATGGTCATGGGTGATATCGCAGATCTCGCGCACGGTTTCCTCGAACACGCCATGGGTGGAGGGATAGGTGATCATGCAGGCCGCCAGCTTGGTCGCCCGCCGCCGCCGCCTTGGCGCGGAAATCCTCCAGGTCCACATCGCCGTTGGGCGCGGATTTCACCACCACCACCTTCATCCCCGCCATCTGCGCCGAGGCCGGGTTGGTGCCATGCGCCGAGACCGGGATCAGGCAGATGTTGCGCTGGGCCTCGCCGCGCGCGCGGTGATAGGCCTGAATGGTCAGCAGCCCCGCATATTCGCCCTGCGCGCCGGAATTGGGCTGCATCGACATCGCGTCATAGCCGGTGATCTCGCACAGCTTGTCCGCCAGATCGTCGATCGCCTCGTGATAGCCCAGCGCCTGATCGGCCGGGCAGAAGGGGTGCAGCGCGCCGAATTCCGGCCAGGTGATCGGCATCATCTCGGCCGCCGCGTTCAGCTTCATCGTGCAGGACCCCAGCGGGATCATCGCCCGGTCCAGCGCCAGATCGCGGTCCGACAGGCGGCGCATATAGCGCATCATCTCCGATTCCGCCCGGTTCATGTGGAACACCGGATGGGTCAGGTAGTCGCTGGTCCGCAGCATGCGCTTCGGGAAAGCCCAGATCGGCCGCGGTGCGGCGGCACGCGTTCGATGCCAAAGGCGCGCAGCACGCGGATGCAGCACGTCCTCGTCGGTCGTCTCGTCCAGCGACTGATGCCGACGCGGTCGTTGCCGATCTTGCGCAGGTTCACGCCCTCGGCCCGGGCGGCGGCCAGAATGCCGGCCTGACCCACGCCCACCTCGACCGTGATCGTGTCAAAAAACGCCTTCGGGCGCGACCTTGGCCCCGGCCGCCTTCAGCGCCTCGCGCCAGCCGGTCGGTCAGGAAATGCACCCGTTCGGCAATGGCGCGCAGGCCCTTCGGCCCGTGGAACACCGCATAGAAACTGGCCATCACCGCCAGCAGCGCCTGCGCGGTGCAGACGTTCGAGGTGGCCTTTTCGCGGCGGATATGCTGCTCGCGGGTTTGCAGCGACAGGCGGTAGGCCTTGTTGCCCCGCGCATCAATGGACACGCCGACAATCCGCCCCGGCATCGACCGTTTCAGCGCATCCCGGCAGGACATGAACGCCGCATGCGGCCCACCATAGCCCATCGGCACGCCAAAGCGCTGCGCCGAGCCGACGGCAATATCGGCCCCCATCGCACCCGGTTCCTTCAAAAGCGTCAGCGCCAGAAGGTCGGTCGCCACGATCGCAATGGCCTTGCGCCGCGTGCAGCGCCTCGATCTGGTCGGTGAAATCGGTCACATGGCCATAGGTGCCGGGATACTGGAAGATCGCGCCGAACACCTGCGTCCGGCCTCCAGATCCTCGCGGCGTCGCCCACGATCACCTCGATCCCCAGCGGCAGGGCGCGGGTGCGGATCACGGCAATGGTCTGCGGATGGCAGTTGCTGTCGACAAAGAAGGCCCGCGCCTTGGATTTCGCGCTGCGCTCGGCCATGGCCATCGCCTCGGCCGCCGCCGTCGCCTCGTCCAGCAGGCTGGCATTGGCCACCGGCAGCCCGGTCAGATCGGCCACCATGGTCTGATAGTTCAGCAAGGCCTCCAGCCGCCCTTGCGCGATTTCGGGCTGATAGGGGGTATAGGCCGTATACCAGGCCGGGTTTTCCAGAATGTTGCGCTGGATCGCGGGCGGCGTGACGGTGCCGTAATAGCCCTGCCCGATCAGGCTGGTCATCACCCGGTTCTTCGCCGCCACCTCGCGCATCCGCGCCAGCAACTCATGCTTCCGACAGGGGCGCCCAGCCCAGCGGCTCGCCTGGCCGGATCGAGGCGGGCACCGTCTCGTCGATCAGCTGATCGAGGCTGGCGCAGCCCACGGCCTTCAGCATCTCGGCCATTTCGGCCGGCGAGGGGCCGATATGGCGGCGGTTGGCGAAATCATAGGGGTTATAGTCGGTCGGCGTGAAGGTCATGGCCCTGCCCTTTGGCAATAGATGCACCGGGCGTCCGCCGCAATTCGCTTGCACAAGACCCGGATTTTCGCAAATTTCGGTCGAAGAAATTTGCCGCCCGGCCTTAGCCGATCAGATCGTTGTATTCGTCTTCGTCCATGAAATCATCCAGCACCGACAGATCATCGAGCTTCATCTTGAAGAACCAGGCCGCGCCCAGCGGATCCTCGTTCACCAGCGCCGGATTGTCGACCAGCTTTTCATTGACCTCGACGATCTCGCCATCCAGCGGGGCCAGAATGTCGGAGGCGGCCTTGACGCTTTCGATCACGCAGACCTCGTCGCCCTCGGCCACCTTGGTTTCGACCTCGGGCAGTTCCACGAACACCACATCGCCCAGCTGGCTTGCCGCATGTTCGGTGATGCCCACCACGACCAGGTCGCCCTCGACGCGCAGCCATTCGTGTTCTTTGGTGTATTTCATCGCAGTTCCCGTTCAGCGTTTGTAGGTTGTGGGTTGGAAGGGCATCGGCACCACGGTCAGCGGCAGCCGCTTGCCGCGCAGATCCCCCTCCAGCAGGGTGCCCGGCGTGGCAAAGGCGCGGGCGACATAGCCCATGGCAATCGGCGCCTCCACCGAAGGGCCGAACCCGCCCGAGGTGATGGCGCCCAAAGGCGTGCCGTCCGGGGCGAACAGCTCCACCCCTTCGCGCATCGGCGCGCGGCCTTCGGGGCGCAGGCCGACGCGCAGGCGTGCAGGCCCCTCGGCCAGTTCATGCTGGATGCGCGTCGCACCAGGGAAGCCCCCTGCCCGCGCGCCACCCGCCCGCCGGGCCTTCTGGATCGCCCAGGTCAGGCCCGCTTCAACCGGGCTGGTATGGGTGTCGATATCATGGCCGTAAAGGCACAGCCCCGCCTCCAGCCGCAGGCTGTCGCGCGCGCCAAGGCCGATGGGCGCCACCTCGTCCATGGCCAGCAGCGCCTGGGCAAAGCCTTCGGCGCCACCTTCGGGCACCGAAATCTCGTACCCGTCCTCGCCGGTATAGCCCGACCGGCTGATCCACAGCGCGCCAAAGACGGTATCGACCGCGATCACATCCATGAACCGCATCGCCGCCACCTGCGGCACCAGCCGGGCCAGCGCGGCTTCCGCCTGCGGCCCCTGCAGCGCCAGCAGCGCGCGGTCGGTGATGGCCACAACCTCGGTCGTCTCGGCCAGATGCGCCTGCATATGCGCCAGATCGGCGGCCTTGCAGGCGGCATTGACCACCACCAACAGATGATCGCCCCGGTTGGCAAACATCAGATCATCCAGGATCCCGCCGGCCTCATTGGTGAACAGGCCATAGCGCTGCCGCCCCTCGGCCAGGCCCAGCACATCCACCGGCATCAGCGCCTCGAAGGCCGCGCATCGTGGCCTCCAGGCTGCCCTTCGGGCGCAGGATCACCTGGCCCATATGGCTCACGTCAAACAGCCCGGCGGCGGCCCGCGTATGCAGATGTTCCTTCATGACCCCGGCCGGGTACTGAACCGGCATCTCATAGCCCGCAAAGGGCACCATCTTGCCGCCCAAGCGCCACATGCAGATCATGCAGACCCAAGCGTTTCAGGTCGCTCACGCGCCCCTCCCTTTCCGCCGGTCATGCGTCAGCCGGCACCGTGCAGACAGGCCTATCCCTGCCCTTCGATGCCCCCTCTGTCCCTACCCCATTGCCAGATGGCGGGGCGCCTGAGATCGTTATCCCTTCGGCGGGCACTTGCGTGCCACTCTCCAGAGTTTTTGTGCCAGAACGGTTCTTGCGCCTGAGAGTTTACCGGGGCGGTTGCTCCTTCGGCACCGGCTCCGAGGCTTGTGGCCCCCGCCGGATTCTCCCGATCCTGACAGCACCGGGTTAGCCCGCCGCCCCGCAGCATGGCAAGCGAAAAATGCGGAACCGACGGGTGGCCGCATGAAACCGACATTCACACTGTCGCGGCCCGCCTGTCGATCACGCGCAATGCCAGAAAAACCGCCAGCAGGCCAAAGACCACACCGCCAAACGCCTGCCCGATCAGCACGCCCTGCGGCCCTGCCACCTGTGCCCCCCACAGCGCGAAAGGCACGGTGCCCAGCGTATGCCGGCCCCAGTTGACCAGCGTGGATTGCATCGCCGCCCCCAGATTGTTGCAGGCGGCATTGGCCACGAAGATCAGCGCATTGAAGAAGAACATCAGGCTCAGCGGCCCGCAGAACAGATAGACCAGATCCCGCGTCAGCCCCTCGGCCCGGAACAGATCGGCAATCGCGCCGCGCCCCAGAAACAGCAGCGCCGACATGACGGCAATCACCAGCCCGGCAAACAGGATCGCATCGCGGAAGCCGCGCCGCACCCGGTCCATCCGCCGGGCCCCCAGATTCTGGCCGATGATCGGCCCGATGGCCCCCGACAGCGCAAAGATCATGCCAAAGGCCACCGGCGTCAGCCGCCCGGCAATCGCCATGCCCGCCACCGCCGCCTCGCCATATCCCGCCACCATCCGCGTCACCACCACTTGCCCCACCGGCGTGGCCAGCTGCGTCAGGATCGCCGGGCCGGATATGGTGAACAAGGGCCGGGCCGCCGCGATCAGGCTGCGCCCGCTGACCGGGGCAAAGCCGCCCAGCCGCCGCCAGATCGGCCACAGCCCCATCGCCGCCATCACCAGCCGCGAGGCCCAGCCCGCCATGGCCGCCCCGGTCAGCCCCAGATCGGCCCAGAGGATCAGCACCGGGTCCAGCGCGGCCAGCGCCACCGCGCCCCAGACCGTCACCATCATCGACTGCCGCGCCGCGCCATGCGCCCGCATGACCGAAGCCCCCACCATGCCCAGAATCAGCAAGGGCTGGCCCGGGATGCTCAGCTGCAGAAACCACAGGGTTTCCGCAGCCACCCGGCCCTGCGCCCCCAGAAGCCCCACGATCTGCGGCAGAAACACCCAGACCAGCGCCGAAAACGCCAGGCTGAAACCGCCGCTCAGCACGATGCCCTCGGTCGCGCGTTGCCGGGCCAGTGCCGCATCCCGCGCCCCCACCGCCCGGGCCACCAGCGCCGAAACACCCACCGACAGCCCGATGCCAAAGGCCGTGGTGAAGAACAGCACCGCCCCGGCATAGCCCACCGCCGCCGTCAGCACCGGATCGCCCAGCCAGCTGATATAGACCATGTTGATCAGATCGACGACGAAGATCGCCATCAGCCCGACCGAAGCCGTCAGTGACATCACCGCCACATGGCGGAACAGATTGCCTTCAACGAATTTCGCCTGTGCCATTCACCACCCCTGAAACGCAGAAAGGGAAAGGCAGCAGCCCTCCCCTTCCCGTTGTCCAAATATCCCGCGGGGGTCCGGGGGCGCGAAGCCCCCGGTCCGCCATCGCAATCCGCGCCGGGGGCTGGCCCCCGGCCCGCAGTCACAACCCGCGCACCACCTGCAAGAGCGGCATCACATCGGCCATTTCCGGCCCATGCGCCTGGCCGGTCAGCGCCTTGCGCAGCGGCATGAACAGGCCCTTGCCCTTGCGCCCCGTCGCCTCTTTCACCGCCGCCGTCCATTCGCCCCAGGTCGCCTGGGTCCAGGGCTGCGGCGGCAGCAGTGCCAGCGCCTGCGCGATGAAATCGCGGTCCTCGTCTTCCACCATCGGTTCGGCGCCGTTCACGAACAGATCCCACCAGCCCGCCAGATCCTCCAGCACGGTGATATTGTCCTTGGCCACCCGCCAGAAGGCCTCGGCCTTGTCGGCGGGCACGCCCAGCGCCGCGATCCGGTCGGCCACGGCCGTCGAAGGGCAGGCCCTGCACATAGGCGCGGGTCAGCGGGAACAGGTCTTCGGCATCGAACTTGGTCGGCGCCGTGCCAAAGCTGCCCACGTCAAAGCCTTCGGCCAGCTCGTCCAGATCGGTCATCAGCTCCACCGGCTTCGATGACCCCAGCCGCGCCATCAGCGACAGCAGCGCCGCCGGGGCCACGCCCCGCGCCCGCAGGTCGCGCAGCGACAGGGTGCCCAGCCGTTTCGACAGCTCTTCGCCCTTCGCCCCGGTCAGCAGCGAATGGTGGGCAAAGGCCGGGGGCGTGCCGCCCATGGCCTCCATGATCTGGATCTGGGTGGCGGTATTGGTCACATGGTCGGCGCCGCGCACGATATGCGTCACCCCCATATCCACATCATCGACCGAGCTGGCAAAGGTATACAGCACCTGGCCATCGGCGCGGATCAGCACCGGGTCCGATACGCTGGCCGCATCAATCGCTCATCGGCCCGATGATGCCATCGGCCCATTCGATCCGGTTCTGGTCCAGCAGGAACCGCCAGTACCCCTCGCGCCCCTCGGCCCGTGCCTTCGCGCGGTCTTCTTCCGTCAGGTGCAGCGAGGCGCGGTCATAGACCGGCGGCTTGCCCATGTTCAGCTGTTTCTTGCGCTTCAGATCCAGCTCGACCGGGCTTTCGAAACATTCGTAGAACCGCCCCGCCGCCTTCAGGTTTTCGGCCTCGGCGCGATAGCGGTCCATCCGCAGCGACTGTTTTTCCACCCGGTCCCAGTGCAGGCCCAGCCATTCCAGATCGCGCATGATGCCATCGGCGTATTCCTGCTTGCTGCGCTCCTGATCCGTGTCATCCAAGCGCAGGATGAACTGGCCGCCGCTTTTGCGGGCGATCAGATAGTTCATCAGCGCGGTGCGCAGGTTGCCGACATGGATATAGCCGGTCGGCGAAGGGGCAAAGCGGGTAACGGTGGTCATCGGGTCATCTCCTGAATCCGGCACCCTTGGCACGGGATGGGCAATTTGTCCATAACGCGCACCTTTCGCAGCCTGCATCCCTGCCCTATCTTCGGCGCATGACCCATGCCAGCGCCCAGACCATCGCCCCCGATCTTGCCCTGATGGAACGCCTTGCCCATGAGGCGGTGATGGGCCTGCCCGAACCCTGGCGCGCCGCCGCCGCCCATGTGCAGCTGCGGATCGAGGATTTCGCGCCGCCAGACATTCTGCAGGCGATGGAAATCGACGATCCGTTCGAACTGACCGGGCTTTATGAAGGCATCCCGCTGACGGAAAAATCGGTGATGGATCAGCCGGTTGGCCCGGATGTGATCTGGCTGTTCCGCCGCCCGATCCTGGATGAATGGCTGGATCGCGGCAATGTCTCGCTGGGGGAAATGGTGACGCATGTGATGGTGCATGAACTGGCGCATCACTTCGGCTGGTCGGATGGCGATATCGCGGCGATTGATCCCTGGTGGGAATGACGGGCGGCGCAACCGGGGCACAATAACGCGCTCGTGATTGGGGATGGGGCGCTGCGGCGCTACCCTTGCGCAAACAGTCAAGGGAGAGCCTGCATGACCCGCCTGAACCTGACCCGCCGCACCGCGCTGATGGCCGGTGCCACCCTGCCCTTCGCGGCCACCCTGCCCGCCCCGGCCCGTGCGGCGGCCGAAATGAAAGGCGCGGCCATGCCCGGCTTTCACCGCTTCAAGCTGGGCGAATTCGAGGTGACGACCCTGCTGGTCGGGTCACGCCCGATGGAAAAACCGCAGGAAACCTTTGGCCTGAACGCCACGCCCGAAGATTTTGCCGCGCTGGCGCAGGCGAATTTCCTGCCTGCCGACATGTCGCAGAACTTCTTCACCCCGACACTGGTGAACACCGGGGCGGAACTGGTGCTGTTCGACACCGGGCTGGCGCCCGAGGCGATCACCGGCGCGCTGGCCGCGGCGGGCTATACCCCCGATCAGGTGGATGTGGTGGTGCTGACGCATATGCACGGCGATCACATCGGCGGGCTGTCGAGCGAGGCGGGCGCCACCTTCGCAAATGCGCGCTATGTCACGGGCAGCATTGAACATAATCACTGGGCCGCCGCCGGAAACGAGGGCTTTGACGCCAAGGTGAAACCGCTGTCCGACAGGATGACCATGCTGGAGGATGGCGGCTCGGTCGCCAGCGGCATCACCGCGCTGGCGGCCTTTGGCCACAGCCCCGGCCATATGGCCTATCATCTGGAAAGCGGCGGCAAGCGGCTGGCGATCACGGCGGATACCGTCAACCACTATGTCTTTTCGATGCAGCGCCCGGATTGGGAGGTGCGGTTCGACATGGACAAGGCGATGGGCGCGGAAACCCGCAAGAAGATGCTGGGCATGATCGCGGCGGATCGCATCCCGTTCATCGGCTATCACATGCCCTTCCCGGCGGTGGGCTTTGTCGAGGCGCAGGGCGAAGGTTTCCGTTTCGTGCCCGCAAGTTACCAGCTGATGCTGTAAGCGGAAGGGGGCGGGTTTCCCCGCCCCCAAATTCCTTCGAAGGAATTTGCAAAAGTTTTCGAAAACTTTTGCGGCGCCCCGCTCAGGCCGAAATCCTGGCGGCCATTTCGACCAGACGTTTGGCCTGATGGCCGATGGCGGCCTTTTCGTTCTCGCCGAATTCCTTGCCCTGGGTATGGCTGTAACCATAGGGGTTGCCGCCGGTGGCGAAGATCGAGGCATCGGTGAATCCGGGCGCCACGATGACCGAACCCCAGTGCATGAAAGTGGTGTAAAGGCCCAGAATTGTTGCCTCTTGCCCGCCATGGACGTTCTGCGCCGAAGACATGGCCGTGACGGCCTTGTTGGCCAGCTTGCCCTGGAACCACACCCCGCCCAGCGTATCAATGAAGGCGCGCATCTGCGAGGCGACCTGGCCAAAACGGGTGGGCGCCGAGAACAAATAGGCATTCGCCCATTCCATATCCTCGGGCGTGGCGACCGGGATTTCCTTTGTTTTCTCGACAGTTGCCTTCCAGCCATCCTGGCTGTTCACCGCCGCTTCCGGCGCGGTTTCAGCCACGCGCAGCAGCCGCACTTCGGCACCGGCGGCGCGGGCGGCTTCGGCGGCGATCGAGGCCATTTCGAAATTGGTGGCATAGGTCGAGTAGAAAATGACGGCGAGTTTGACGGCGGACATGTGCGGTTTCCCTGCTGCGGTGGTTTCGGTTGGCTGAGGGAAAGGTAGGGTCTGCGCGGCCTTGTTGCCACTCTGTATCTTTGCGGGTTCATTGTGCGGCAGCGCAGGACAGCCCATCTGGCCGATGTCCGGCCTGCGTCCCGCAGCTGTATGGCCTGCGTCCCGACAGCCGCCCGCCCTAGCCGCGCGGGGCGAACAGGATGACGGCGGTGCCCGCCAGCGCCAGAGTGGCGCCCAGCAGATCGAAGCGATCCGGCCGCGCGCCCTCCATCCCCCACATCCAGAGCAGGCTGGCGGCGATATAGATCCCGCCATAGGCGGCATAGCTGCGCCCTGCCACCTCGGGCGGGGTCAGCGCCAGAAACCAGGCAAAGGCGCCCAGCGCCAGGGCGCCGGGCAGCAGCCAGAGCGCCGAAGCACCGGCGCGCCACCACATCCACACCGCATAGCAGCCGCCGATTTCGGCCAGCGCCGCCAGAAGGTAGAAGCCCGCCGTCAAGACGGGTCGCGGAAGCGGTTGGCAATGGGATAGCGGCGGTCCAGCCAGAAGGCGCGCGGGGTCAGCCGCGTGCCGGGGGCGGACTGGAAGCGTTTATATTCGCTGATGTAGAGCAGGTGCTCGACCTTCTTGACCGTCGGCGCGATCAAACCCCCGCGCCACCAGATCGGCCACCGAAGGTCCTCGCTCCGACCAGACCTTCGAGGATGGCATCCAGCACCTCATAGGGCGGCAGGCTGTCCTCGTCCTTCTGATCGGGGCGCAGTTCGGCGGAGGGCGGCTTGTCGATGACGCGCGGCGGGATCACCTCGCCCGCAGGCCCCTTCATCCAGGGGCGGTGGTTTTCGTTGCGCCAGCGGCAGGTTTCGAACACGCGGGTTTTATACATGTCCTTGATGGGATTGTAGCCGCCGTTCATGTCGCCATAGATCGTGCAATAGCCCACGGCCACTTCGGATTTGTTGCCGGTGGTCAGCAGCATGGCCCCGAACTTGTTCGACAGGGCCATGAGCATCAGGCCACGCAGACGGCTTTGGATGTTTTCCTCGGTCAGATCGGGGGCTCGGTGCCTGCGAACAGCGGCGCCAGCGCCTCGGTCACGGCGGCCTGCGGGCCGGAAATCGGCACGGTATCCAGACGGCAGCCCAGAAGCCGCGCCGCTTCGCCCGCATCTTCCAGCGAGTGCTCCGAGGTGAAGTCCGACGGCAGCATCACGCAATGCACGTTTTCCGGCCCCAGAGCATCGGCGGCAATGGCGGCGACCAGCGCCGAATCGATGCCGCCCGACAGGCCCAGCAGGCGACCTTCGTGAACCCGGTTTTGGCCATGTAATCGCGCCGTGCCGGTGACGCATGGCGCGATAATCCGCCTCCCAGATCTTCGGGATGGGTTCCATCATGCCCGGTTCAGCCCGCCAGCCTGCGGCGGTGCGGGTGAAATCGACATGGGTGATACGGCCTCGTCGAACTGCGGCATCTGCACCGCCAGCTGCCCACCGGGGTTGAGCACCAGCGATGAGCCGTCAAACACCTGATCGTCCTGCCCGCCCACCATGTTCAGATAGACCAGCGGCAGGCCGGTTTCGACCACGCGCGACACCATCAGGTTCAGCCGCACATCCGGCTTGCCCCGGTGATAGGGCGAGCCATTGGGCACCAGCAGGATTTCGGCGCCGGTTTCGGCCAGGGTTTCGGCCACATCCGTGTGCCAGGCATCTTCGCAGATCGGGGTGCCGATGCGCAGCGGGCCGACGACATAGGGGCCGTTCACCTCGGCTGCGGTGAAGATGCGTTTTTCGTCGAAGACTTCGGCATTGGGCAGATGGTGTTTCAGCACCGTGGCGGTGATCGCCCCGCCCTGCAGGATGTAATAGGCATTGTGCAGCCGGGTGCCCATCAGCGCCGGGCCGCCGATGCCGATGGCCGGGCCATCGGCGCAATCGGCGGCCAGTTGCCGGATGGCGGCAATGGCTTCGGCCACGAAGACGGGTTTCAGGATCAGATCCTGCGTCTGATAGCCGGTGATGAACATTTCCGTCAGCGCCAGCATGTCGGCGCCTGCGGCCTTTGCCTGATCCCAGGCGGTGCGGGCCAGGGCCGCGTTGGCCGCCAGCGCGCCGGTGGTGGGGTTCAGCTGCGCAAGCGTCAGGCGGAAACGGTCTGCCATGGGCGGGCTCTCCAGTGGCTGCGGGAGCGGCCTCCCAAGGAATTTCCTTGCTTTCTAGCAGACTGGCGGCCAAGGAAAAGAGCGGGTGAGACGGGAGGCCGGAATGTGCAGCGTCAAAAACGGGTCGGTGATCGGGGCAGCGGCACTGCTGCTGGTCTGGGCGGCACCGGGCATATCGCAGGATGGGGCGGGCGAGGTTGTCACCAAGCAGTATGACGACGGCTCTATCTACGAAGGCACGTTCAAGGACGGGGTGCAGCATGGCACCGGCACCTATCAGCTGCCCTCGGGCTATCAATATTCCGGCACCTGGGTCGAGGGCGAGATTCGCGGCACCGGGGTGGCGCGCTATCCCAATGGTTCGGTCTATGAGGGCGATTTTCTGGGCGGCAAGCCCTGGGGGCGCGGCAAGATCACCTATGCCGATGGCGGCAGCTATGAGGGGGACTGGACCGAGGGCAAGATCACCGGAACGGGTGTGGCGATCTATGCCGATGGATCGGTGTATGAGGGGCATTTCGAAGAGGCGATGCACCATGGGCAGGGCAAGCTGACCTCGCCGGGGGGCACGGTTTACGAGGGGGGCTGGGCCAAGGGCCTGCGCGAGGGCAGCGGGACGCTGACCTATCCGGATGGCACGGTGTATACCGGGGGCATGGTGGCCGGGCTGCGGGCGGGCAAGGGCAAGCTGACCATGCCGGACGGGCTGATCTATGAGGGCGACTGGGCGGCGGGGCAGATCAACGGCACCGGCAGGCTGACGCAGCCGAATGGCGATGTGTATGAGGGTGCCTTTGCCGAGGGGCGGCGCGCGGGCAAGGGCCGGATGGCCTATAAATCCGGCGCGGTCTACGAGGGTGATTTCAAGGACGATCTGCGCGATGGGCAGGGCAGCTATCAGGCGCCGGGGGGCTACAGCTATACCGGGGGCTGGATCGCCGGGCGGATGGCGGGCAGCGGGCGGCTGACCTATGCCGATGGATCGGTGTATGAGGGCGCGCTGCGCGACGACCTGCCCGAGGGACGCGGCAAGATCACCCATGCCGATGGCAGCAGCTATGAGGGCGATTGGGCCAAGGGCCGGATCGCGGGCAAGGGGCAGGCGCGCTATGCCGATGGGGCGGTGTATGACGGGCAGTTTGCCGATGGCGTGGCCGAGGGGCGTGGGGTTCTGACGCGGGCGGACGGGTTCCGCTATGACGGCGACTGGGTGAAGGGCCGCCGCACCGGCAAGGCCGTGGCGCAATACCCGGATGGATCGGTTTACACCGGCGATTTTGTCGACGGGCAGCGGCAGGGCAGCGGCGAGATCGTGATGACCGATGGCTTCCGCTACACCGGCAGCTGGCAGAAGGGCGAGATGACCGGACAGGGGATTGCCACCTATGGCAATGGCGATGTGTATGAGGGGGCCTTTGTCGCGGGCAAGCGTCAGGGGCAAGGTGTGCTGACCTACAAGAACGGCCAGATCAGCGCCGGGATCTGGGAGAACGGCATCCTGACAGCCCCGCTGCCCCCGGCAGAGCCGGAGGCCGCCGCCGCGCAAGAGCCTGCCGCCGATGGGGCGGCGCCCGTTGCCCCGGCCGATGGGGCGGCGGCGCCTGCGACCGAAGGCGGCAACTGATCCGGCGCGGGCGGGGCATGCCCTGAGGGGGCGGGTTTTCGGGGACGGGTTTTCCTGCGCGGCGATCTGCGCTAAAGCGCCGCCTTCGCCAGAGGAAGCCCCGTGATGACCTGCGCCCCGCCCCGCGCCCCCCACAGACCTGCCGCCCTGACCACGGTTGACCAGCTGCTGGCCGAGGGGCTGGCCGATCCGGCAGATGGCCCGGGGCTGCAGGCGGTGGCGGAAACCTTTCGCATCCGCCTGACGCCAGAGATGCGGGCCGTGGCCGAAGCGCCGGGGGTGGCCGCGCAATTCGTACCCACGCTGGCCGAAGCGGTGATCCGCCCCGAAGAACTGGCCGATCCGATCGGGGATCATGCCTTCAGCCCGGCGCCGGGGCTGACGCATCGCTATCCCGACAGGGTCATTCTGGCGGCGACGCAGACCTGCGAGGTGTATTGCCGGTTCTGCTTCCGGCGGGAAACCGTGGGCAGCGATGGGGCGCTTTCTGCGCCCGAGCTGGATCTGGCGCTGGACCATATCCGCCGCCATCCGGCCATCTGGGAGGTGATCCTGACCGGGGGCGACCCGCTGTCGCTGTCACCGCGGCGGGTGGCGGCGCTGCTCGCACGGCTGGCCGAGATCGACCATGTGCAGGTCATCCGCTTTCACACCCGGGTGCCGGTGGTGGCGCCTGAACGGATCAGCGAGGATCTGCTGGCCGCGTTTGACATCCGGCCCGCCGTGCATCTGGTGCTGCATACCAACCACCCCGACGAGCTGACCCCGGCGGCCTGTGCGGCGCTGCGGCGGCTAAACCGGTCGGGGGTGCCGCTGCTGTCGCAGACCGTGCTGCTGAAGGGGGTCAATGCCGAGGCGGCGGTGCTGGAACGGCTGTTCCGTGCGCTGGTGCAGAACCGGGTGAAGCCCTATTACCTGCATCATTGCGATCTGGCGAAGGGCACCAGCCATTTCCGCACCACGATTGCCGAGGGGCAGGCGATCATGGCGCAGCTGCGCGGGCGGCTTTCCGGCATGTGCCTGCCGACCTATGTGCTGGATATTCCGGGTGGGGCGGGCAAGGTGCCGATCGGGCCGGGCTATCTGGTGCCCGGCGAAGGCCCCGGCCAGCATCGGGTGACCGACTGGCAGGGGCGCGTGCATGACTATGATGATCCGCAGCCCGCGGATCAGTGATGGCGGATCAGTGATGGCGGATCAGTGATTGGAGTGATCGGCGCCGCCGGGCGGATCTATCATGAATTCGATCTGCACCCGGCCCGCCTTTTCGAAGACCAGCGTGGCGGGCACCATCTGCCCTTCGGTGAAGGCGCCGGTCAGGCCCATCAGCATGATGTGAAAGCCGCCCGGTTCCAGCACGGCGGCATCGCCTGCGGGAATCGGCAGCCGGTCGATATGCGTCATGGTGGCGACGCCCTGCGCATCAGTGGCGCTTTCATGCAGCATGGCCTTCTGCGCGGCAGGGGTTTCGATGGCGATCAGCGCATCGGCCTCGGTGCCATCATTGGCGATGACCATATAGCCCGCCGCCGATCTGGCGGTGGCGCCCGGCTGGGGGATATTGGCATGGATGATCTGCAGATCGCCCACGGCGGTTTCATGGGCGAACACCGGACCGGCAAAAGCCATGAACAGCGTGAGGATAACGAGGCTGGTTTTCATCTGGAAAATCCTTGAAGGCGCATAATCGGGAAAGGCCCCTTCGGCCTTGGGATGCCGAAGGGGCAGTGAGGGGGGCACCAACGGGAGCATGGGCCGCCCTGCCCGGGAAGCGCGCGGTCTTGGGAAGCCTCCCGTCACACGCCCCGGGGGATGTTCAAAGGCGCGGTGGCGCGCGGGCCTCGATCTGGCCGGGGGCCCGGCCCGGATGCGGGGCGGGTGCGGGCGCCACAACGGCGGATGCGATGCGGGCAGACAGCGGCGGGGCGCAGCTGGACGGGCCGCGCGGCGGCAGGCCCGATGCCAGCGGCAGGCAGGCGGCACATTCGGCACGGCCTGCGCCGCCGCCTTCGCCACAGAGCCAGCCGGCATCGCCATAAAGGCTTGAAATTTCGGCTATTTCAGGGGGTTCTGGCTTTGCCAGCCGATGCGCATAACCCGCCGTTGCCAGGGCAAGTGCCAAGATCAGCGTCGGGGCCAGCGCCGGGGCAAGCGTCGGAACCAGCCGGAGGATATGTTTGCACAGCCGCATCATGCCCCCTGATTGCCCGTTCAGGCGGCGTCACGCAACGGTCAAACAACCGCACCGGCATGAAGCCGCCGCAGCAGCGCCCCGGCCTCGTCCAGCACGGTGGCGCGATGATCGGCGGCCATCTTGTCCCATGTGCGATACATCGGGGCCATGCGCGGGTTGGCGGCGAACCTGTCGCGGTGGCGATCCAGAAAGTGCCAGTACAGCAGGTTGAACGGACAGGCGCGCGGCCCGGTGCGATCCTTCACCCGGTAGGCGCAGCTGCCGCAGTGATCCGACATCCGCGCGATATAGGCCCCCGAGGACACATAGGGTTTGGAGGCCACCACGCCGCCATCGGCAAACTGGCTCATCCCGGCGGTATTGGGCGCCTCGACCCATTCGAAGGCATCGACATAGACCGCCAGATACCATTCCTGCACCGCCGCCGGATCGACGCCGGCCAGCAGCGCGAAATTGCCGGTGATCATCAGCCGCTGGATGTGATGGGCATAGGCCATGTCGCGCGTCTGGGTGACGGCTGCGCGCAGGCAGGCCATCTGCGTGGGGCCCCCCCAATAGGCGGCGGGCAGCGGTGCGGTATGGTTCAGCGCGTTGCGCGCGGTATAGCCCGGCCCTTCCAGAAAGTAGATGCCGCGCACATATTCGCGCCAGCCGATGATCTGGCGGATGAAGCCTTCGACCGCGTTCAGCGGCGCATGGCCCTGCAGGTAGCGGGCTTCGGCGCCCTGGCACACCTCCAGCGGCGACAGCAGGCCGATGTTCAGATAGGGCGACAGCAGCGAATGGCTGAGCGCCGGGTCGCCCTCCAGCATGGCATCCTGTTCATCGCCAAAACGCGGCAGGCTTTGGGTCAGGAAATGGTGCAGCGCCTGCAGGGCCCCCGCGCGATCGGTGGCCCAGCCAAAGGGGCGCAGGCGGCCGAAATGGGTGGGAAAGCGCGCCGCGACCAGATCCAGCACCGCCTCGGTTTCGGCATCGGGGGCAAAGCGCAGGGGTTTGGGGCGCAAAAGGTCAGGCGCAGCGGGTTTGCGGTTTTCGGGATCGAAGTTCCACTGGCCACCTGTGGGCTTGTCCCCCTCCATCAGCAGGCCGGTCTTGCGGCGCATGTCGCGGTAGAACCATTCCATCCGAAGCTGTTTGCGATCCTTGGCCCAGGCGGCAAATTCGGCATCGGAACAGAGGAAACGATCATCGGGCAGCAGCGTCACCGGCAGCGGCAGCGCCTCCAGTGCCGCGATCAGCCGCCATTCGCCGGGGCGGGTGGCGATCACCTGCCTCGCCCCGGTTTCCGCCGCACGGCGCAGCAGTTCCGCCGGGATCGACGGCCCGGTTTCGGGATCATCCAGCCGGGAATACAGCACACGCCAGCCCGCCGCGCGCAGTTCGGCCGCGAATTTGCGCATCGCCGACAGGATCAGCGCGATCTTCTGCGGGTGATGCGGCACATAGCTGCCCTCGGCCATCACCTCGGCCATCACCACGATATCGCGGGCCGGATCGGCGGCACGCAGGGCGGCGATGCCATGGGTCAGCTGATCGCCCAGGATCAGGATCAGGCGCGGGGTCATCGGATGGCCTTTGTGGGCGTTGACTGGCGGGGGCGCACCCCCTCCCCAACCCTCCCCCTGGCAGGGGGAGGGGGTTGCGGCGCGCGGTCTGAGAGGCCGCATACCCGAGCCTGTTGGACAGGCCCCCCCCCCCCGCCAGCGGTAGAGAACCGCATCGCCCGGCCTGACACGCCACGTCCCCCAAGCGGCGCGGCAGGCTCCCTCCCCCTGTCAGGGGGAAGGGGTTGCGTCGTCCGGTTTGCGAGGCCGCATACCCGAGCCTGTCGGACAGGCCCCCACCCCCCGCCAGCGGGAGAGAACCGCATCGCCCGGCCTGACACGCCACGTACCCCAAGCGGCGCGACAGCCCCCCTCCCCCTGCCAGGGGGAGGGTTGGGGAGGGGGTCACGACCAGAGCCCCTCACCACGGCACCTCATGGCCCTGCCAGTCGAAGAACCTGCCGGTCTGTTGCGGCGTCAGCCGCTCCAGCACTGCGGCCAGGTTCTGGGCGGCGGTTTCCGGCGGCACGGTGGGATGCTGTGCCTGATATTTCTGGGTGAAGGTTGTGGCCACCGTGCCCGGATGCAGGCAGACCACGACCGCGCGCGGATGGCTGCGCGCAATCTCGATGGCGGCGGTGTGGATCAGCTGGTTCAGCGCGGCCTTGGCGGCCCTGTAGGCATACCAGCCGCCCAGCCGGTTGTCGCCGATGCTGCCCACCCGCGCCGACAGCGCGGCAAAGCGGCAATCGGCATCGCGCGGCATCAGCCGCAGCGCATGTTTCAGCACCAGCGCCGGGCCGGTGGCATTGAGCGCGAAATGCCGCGCCAGCGCCTCGGGGTTCAGCGCCTTCAGCGTTTTTTCGGGCGGCTGGCCGCCGATTTCCAGCGCGCCGGTGGCAACAATGATGCGGTGAAACGGCGGTTCCAGCCGGGCCAGCGCGCGGGCGATGCTGGCTTCGTCGGTAACATCCAGCCCGTCCTTGCGGCGCGACAGGCCCACCACCTCGGCCCGCGTGGCCATCTCTGCCGCCAGCGCCGCCCCGATGCCGCCCGATGATCCGATGATGAGTGCGCGCATGTTTCCCCCTGTCAGGCCGGGGAGGTAGGTGGCCACCTGCTCCGGTCAAGCGGAAGTAGCCGTTGGCCGGGCAAACAGGTGTGGCAAAAGGGCAAAGCCGATCTGTGCAGCAAGGCCGATCTGATGCGGCAGTTCGGCGTATAGCGCGAAATGTGCCCCCAAGCTGCGCCCCGCCAGCAACGACAGCCCGGCCTCGGCCAGCAGAAGCAGCGTCAGCGCCGTAACCCCCATGACGCCCGCAAACCCGTGCCCGATGGCCTGCCCGCGCAGAAGCCAGCGGCAGACCGCTGCCGAAGCCGCCAGCATCAGCGGGATTTCAGCGGCCACGGCCCAGATCGCACCAAGTTGGGGCGCCACATACAGCACCCGCACCACACCAAAGGCAAACCCTATGGCAAAGACGGCACCGAAATAGGCAAGCCCCAGAACGAAAGCACGCGCCATGATTTCCCCCTTCCCGTTCAGCTGAAACAGGATCGCAGATCTGCCCGAAATGGGCTGCGGCAATTTTTCTGCAGCCCCCCTTCCCTTTCGCGCAACCCCCGTTATAGTCCGGCCCCATGAACACGGGTTTCCATATCGCTTGCTGCGCGCCGCTGCGTGCCACCGCCACCCGTGGCCTGCTTCTCCTTAGCTGCCTCTGAGCGTGCCTTCGGGTGCGACCGCTCGGAGGTGACCAGCGCCCAGAGGACCGAAGCATCAGAGACCAAGGATTTCCGACATGACCACCGATACCAGCGCCCAGCCGCGCGTCGTGATTTTTGACACCACCCTGCGTGATGGCGAACAATCGCCCGGCGCCACCATGACCCATGACGAAAAGCTGGAGATCGCCTCTCTGCTGGACGAAATGGGGGTGGATGTCATCGAGGCGGGCTTTCCCATCGCCAGCGAGGGCGATTTCGCCGCCGTATCCGAGATCGCGAAACGGGCGAAGAACAGCACCATCTGCGGGCTGAGCCGCGCGAATTTCAAGGATATCGACCGCTGCTGGGAGGCGGTGCGCTTTGCCGCCAGCCCGCGCATCCACACCTTCATCGGCACCTCGCCGCTGCACCGCGCCATCCCGAACCTGACGATGGATGAAATGGCGCAGCGCATCCATGATACGGTCAGCCATGCCCGCAACCTGTGCGACAATGTGCAATGGTCGGCCATGGATGCCACGCGGACCGAACATGATTACCTGTGCCGCGTGGTGGAAATCGCCATCAAGGCGGGCGCAACCACGATCAATATCCCCGATACGGTGGGATACACGGCGCCGCGCGAAAGCGCCGATCTGATCCGCATGTTGCTGGAGCGGGTGCCGGGTGCGGATGAGGTGATCTTTTCCACCCATTGCCATAATGACCTGGGCATGGCGACGGCCAACAGCCTGGCGGCGGTGGAGGCAGGGGCGCGGCAGATCGAATGTACGATCAACGGTCTGGGCGAGCGGGCGGGCAATGCCGCGCTGGAAGAGGTGGTGATGGCGATGAAGGTCAGAAATGACATCATGCCCTATCGCACGGCGATTGATACCACCAAGATCATGAACCTGTCGCGCCGGGTGTCCACCGTTTCGGGCTTTGCCGTGCAGTTCAACAAGGCCATCGTCGGCAAGAACGCCTTTCTGCATGAAAGCGGCATCCATCAGGATGGCGTGCTGAAGAACGTCGAAACCTTTGAAATCATGCGCCCCGAGGATATCGGGCTGGTGGCGAAGAACATCGCCATGGGCAAACATTCGGGCCGCGCCGCGCTGCGTGCCAAGATGAAGGAACTGGGCGTCGATCTGGCCGACAACCAGCTGAACGATCTGTTCGTGCGGTTCAAGGCCCTGGCTGACCGCAAGAAAGAGGTCTATGACGACGATCTGCTGGCGCTGGCCAAGGACAGCGACACCCATGAGGCGCATGACACCATTCAGGTGAAACGCCTGCGGGTGATCTGCGGCACCGATGGCCCGCAGGAAGCCGAGCTGACGCTGACCATCGACGGCGTGGATCACAGCATTGATGCCACCGGCGACGGGCCGGTGGATGCGGCATTCAACTGCGTCAAGATGCTCTATCCCCATGGCGCGCGGCTGCAGCTGTATCAGGTGGCCGCCGTGACCGAAGGCACCGATGCGCAGGCCACTGTCTCGGTCCGGATCGAGGAAGAGGGCCGCATCGCCACCGGCCAGTCGGCCGATACCGATACCATCGTGGCCAGCGTGAAGGCCTATGTGAATGCGCTGAACCGGCTGATCGAACGGCGCAAGAAATCAGCGCCGGGCGATGATGTGAAATCGGTGAAATATTCCGACGCGTCGTAATGGGTTGAACCAAAAGGAAATGCCGGGGCGCCCTGCCCCGGCATTTCTGTTTTTGGCGCCCCGCCGGCCCGACGCCAGCGCCCTAGCGATTGTCCAGCTGGGCGCGCACTGACAGGCGGCCCTGCCGGGTGATGCGATAGGGGGCGCCGCCCTCTGACCCGATCAGCCGCTTGCGCCGCAGTTTCTGGAACACGGCAAGCGTGCAATCGGACAGGATCAGCCCGTCGCGGGTAAGGCAGAGCACCTCTTCGATACGGCGGCCCGCGCCGCGTTCATGCAGGATACGGCCGCCCTGGGCCAGAGTGTGAAGAACCCGCTGTTCGGGTTTCGAGATATTCATGAAAGATGCCTGTGACATGCGCAACCACAGACAGGCCCGCCAGATCCCTGGCCACACCTGCCGGTTTCGCCCCTCTTTTCCCCGAGGGGCTCAGAGGTTGCCCACAGTCTCTGACATCAACGCTCCATCACTGGCGCCACACGCGCAGGGCCAATTTAGCCACAGGGCAGCGGCGGTTCAATAGCCCCGTCTGCGATCCACCAGATGCAGCAGCGGCTGGCCCGCCTCACCGCGGCGGATGTTTTCGGCCACCACGCGGGCCGCACTGCTGGCCCGGGTATCGGCGGCGATATGCGGGGTGACGGTGACGCGGGGGTGATGGCGGAACGGGTGATCTTCGGGCAACGGCTCTGTCCGGAACACATCCAGCGTGGCATGGCCCAGATGCCCCGAATCCAGCGCCGCCAGCAGCGCCGCGTCATCAATCAGCGCGCCGCGCCCCGGGTTGATGAGAACGGCGCCCTGCGGCAGCCAGCCCAGCCTGCGCGCATCCAGCAGGTTTTCGGTATCTGCCGTGCGTGGCAGCAGCGTCACCACGATCTCGGCCCGGCCCAGCAGCGCCTGCAGCCCGGCCTCGCCATGATGCGCCGGAAAGCCCAGATCTGGCTTCTGGCCGCGGCTCCAGCCCTCTACCGCGAAATTCAGCGCCTTCAGCGCGCGGGCGCAGGCCAGCCCCAGCTCGCCCAGCCCCAGCACGGCCACCCGCCGTTCGCGCGCCAGCGGCGGCACGATCTGATCCCAGCCCGGCGCGCCATGGATGAACCGATCCATCCCCAGATGATGGCGCAGCACATGGCCCACCACATATTCCACCATGCCTTCGGTCAGCCCCGGGTCCACCATGCGGCACAAAGGCTGCGTCAGCGTGGCATTGCCGACGATGCGTTCGACCCCCGCCCAGAGGTTCAGCACCGCCTTGCAGCGGCCATAGGGGGTGAAGTCCTGCAACGGGCTGCCCGGCGCATAGATGATGTAATCCACATCCTCCGGCGCGGCTTCGGTGACCAGATCAAGCGCGATCCCGGCCTCGGCAAATGCGGCGCGCAGATGCGGCGCATATTCGGGCCAGAGCGCGGCCCCGGCGGCAAAAAGAACGGTTCCCATCTTCCTCTTGGTCCAAATACCCAAATGCGCCCGCGCCGTCAGCGCGGCCGGTGGACATGGGCGCTTTGCACCAGCCCGAACCCCACCAGCAGCACCAGCATGGCCGACCCGCCGTAAGACAGCAAGGGCAAGGGCACCCCTACCACCGGCGCCATGCCCATCACCATCGACAGGTTCACCGCGATGTAGAAGAACAGGTTGGCGGCAATCCCGAGGATCAGCAGCTGCGAATAGCGGTCACGGTTCTGCAGCGCCGACACCACGCAGAAGGCGATGATGAGCCCGTACAGCGACAGCAGCGAAAACGCGCCGATAAAGCCGAATTCCTCGGCCAGTGTGGTAAAGATGAAATCGGTATGCTTTTCGGGCAGGAAGTTCAGGCGGCTTTGCGTGCCCTGCATGAAGCCCTTGCCGGCCCAGCCCCCCGACCCCAGCGCGATCTGCGCCTGGATGATGTTGTAGCCCGCGCCCAGCGGATCGGCCGTCGGATCGAGAAAGGTGTCGATGCGGCGATACTGGTAATCATGCAGGAACTGCCAGGGCGTACCGCGGAAATGGAAGACGCCGAACACCGCCCCCCCCGCCAATGATGCCACACCCGCGAAATACCACCAGCTGACGCCCGCGCAGAACATCACCGCCGCGCCGGCCAGCAGCAGCATGATCGACGTGCCGAGGTTGGGCTGCATCAGCACCAGAACCGTGGGGATCACCGTCAGCAGCACCGGGATCAGCACCCACAGCGGGCGCGAGGTCTTCTTGACATCCAGCCAGTCGTAATAGGCGGCCAGCATCATCACCAATGCGAATTTCATCATCTCGGACGGCTGGATGACGATCGGGCCAAGCTCGATCCAGCGTTGCGCCCCCATGCCGACCCGGCCGAAGAATTCGACCAGCAGCAGCAGCGACACGGACATCAGATAGGCCAGCACCGACATGTTGCGCCAGAACCAGATTGGGGTGAAGGCCACCACCATCATCAGCGCCATGCCGACGCCAAAGCGTTTCATCTGCGGTTCGGCCCAAGTGTCGATCTTGCCGCCCGCCACGGAATAGAGCATCAGAAAACCGACCGAGGCCACGGCGGAAATCAGCAGCACCAGCGGCCAGTTCAGATGCAGCACCTTGCGCAGCCCAGCGGGCGCGGTCTTGATGCGGTATTCCAGAAAGCTCATGCTGGCCTCATGCGCGGGATTTGCCGGGGGTGACGTCACCCAGATCACGCAGCTTCATTTCCTTGAACTGCGTTTCGATCCGGCCACGCTGCGCCGAAGGATAGGCCGACAGCGGCGGGATGCCGCCGCCTGTCAGACAGTTCAGCAGGATATCGCGGGCGATGGGGGCCGCGACGGTGGACCCGCCGCCGCCATGTTCCACCACCAGCGATACCGCAACCTTGGGCCGGTCGAAGGGCGCATAGCAGACGAACAGCGCATGGTCGCGCCGTTCCCAGGGCAGCTGATCGTTCGACACCACGCCCGCCGCGCGTTCGGCGGCCGAAATGTTGCGCACCTGCGCGGTGCCGGTCTTGCCGGCCATCAGCATGGTATCATCGGCGATGCGTGCAGATTTGGCCGTGCCGCGGGCGCCGTTCATCACCTCGAACATGCCGCGGCGGGCGGATTGCAGATGGGTGGGATCAACCGGCAGCAGCGGCGCCTCGGGCACCGGAACCAGTTCGTTGTCCACCATATGCACCAGACGCGGAGAAACGGCGCGCCCGCTGGCCAGCCGCGCCGTCATCACCGCCAGCTGCAGCGGCGAGGTGAGCACATAGCCCTGCCCGATCGAGGCGTTGATCGTATCGCCGATCCGCCATTCCTGGCCATAGCGCTGCTGTTTCCAGGCCTTGTCGGGCATGACGCCCTCGGTGATGGCCGACATCGGCAGGTCATGCCTTTTGCCCAGACCGAAGATGCGGCCCATTTCGGCAATCTTGTCGATGCCGACGCGCTGCGCGATATCGTAGAAATACACGTCACAGCTTTCGGCCAGCGCCGAGTTCAGCGACACGGTTCCATGGCCGCCGCGCTTCCAGCAGTGGAAGCGACGGGTGCCGACCTCGTAATGCCCCGGGCAATAGACCCCGGTCTGCGGCGTGATGACCCCGGCCTCCAGCGCCGCCAGCGCGGTGACCATCTTGAAGGTCGACCCCGGCGGATAGGCGCCCTGCACGGATTTATTGGCCAGCGGGCGGTGATCATTGCCGGTGAGCATGGAATAATCCGCCTGGCTGATCCCCCGCACGAACAAGTTGGGATCGAAGGACGGGGAAGAAGCGATGGCGAGGATATCGCCGGTTTCCACATCCATCGCCACGGCAGCGGCGCTTTCATCGCCCAGACGCACCTGCGCGAAATTCTGCATCTGGGCATCAATCGTCAGCCGGATGTCCGATCCGGGCACGCCCTCCTGCCGCTCCAGCTCGCGCATGACGCGGCCGACGTGGTTCACCTCGATCCGCTTCTGGCCTGCACGGCCGCGCAGGCGGTCTTCGGTCCAGCGTTCGACGCCGATCTTGCCGATCTGGAATTTCGGGATCTGCAGCACCGGATCGGGATTTTCCAGCCCTTCCAGATCACGTTCCGACACCGGGCCGACATAGCCCACGATATGGGCAAAATCGGTATCCAGCGGGTAGCTGCGGCTCAGCCCGACCTCGGGGGTAACCCCCGGCAGGCTGGGCGCGTTAATGGCGATCTTGGAGAAATTGTCCCAGCTGAGCCGGTCTGCCACAGTGATCGGCACGAAAGGCGACCCGCTTTGCTCCACCCTCTTCAGGGTGCGGCGATCTCCTCATCGCGTCAGCGGCACGATCGGCGCCTGCCAGCCGGTTCAGCACCAGCTCTACATCGCCCGCATCCTCGCGCGTGATGACGACGCGATAGTTCTGTTCATTGCCCGCGATCAGCTTGCCGTTGCGATCCTGAATCAGGCCACGGGCAGGCGGGATCAGGCGGATGTTGATCCGGTTTTCTTCGGCCAGCAGACGGAACTCTTCGGCCTGATCGACCTGCAGATAGCGCATCCTGGCGCCCAGCACCGCCACGAAACCGGCCATGGCGCCACCCATCAGCAGGGCCCGGCGCCGGATCTTGCGGACGCTTTCTTCGGTATCGCGTTGTGTGCGTCTCATAGCCGCCGTCCCATCTCGTCGACCTCGCCCATCCCCGGCTTGTGAACGCCCAGCGTGACATGGCTGAGCCAGACCACCACCGGATAGAACAGGATCGAGGCCAGCACCTGTGCCAGAGCATAGCCAAAGGCCACCTGCGGCAGAAAGGTGACCGCAAGGATCAGCCGGTAGCCCAGAAACATGGCCAGCATCAGTGCAGCCATGAATAGCCATTCTACCACAAAACTCAATTCACGGGTCAGTGCGATGCGCGAGCGCAGAAATTCGGTGCCCACCAGCATGAGCGCAGCCCAAAGGCCCGGCGGGCGCATCAGCAGCAGGTCTTCCAGCAGCACCATGGCCACGATCAGCAGGGCCGGCAGGTAATCGGGGCGGCGCAGCAGCCAGGCGAGGATCAGGCACATCAGCAGATCGGGGCCCGGCAGGCTGCCGGGCAATCCGCCCATGGGCATCAGCCGGATGAAGATGAGGGCCAGCGCCACCGCAACGAAGATCCCCCGGTGCAGCAGGATATCGCGGCGGAGCGGATCAACCATCCTGCCCGGCCTCTGCCGCTTCGGCGTTCACCTCGGCCTCGGGCACGGGGGCCGGGCCATAGGGCTCGGTCGGCACCGGGGCGGCCACCAGCCCGCCCGGATCGGTGAGCGGTTCCAGATCGTGGCTGCGCAGCACGCGCAGGAATTCCAGCCGTTCATAATCGGCAGACAGGCGTACCCGCAGCCGACGATCCGGCCCCTGTGCCACGGCCCCCACCAGCAGGCCCGCCGGAAAGACCCCGCCATCGCCAGAAGTGACCACCTGATCGCCGGGGCGGATCATGTCGGGCTTTTCGATGAATTCCAGCGGCGGGGCGGCAGTATTGTCACCCGACAGCAGGGCGCGCTGCCCCGAGGGTTCGATCACCACGGGGATGCGGCTGTTGCTGTCGGTCAGCAGGATCACCCGCGCCGTGCGGCGGCCCACGCCGGAAATGCGCCCCACCAGCCCGATGCCATCCATCGCGGCCCAGCCATCGCGGATTCCATCACGGGCGCCCACGTTCAGCAGCACCGATTGCCGGAACGGGCTGCCGCTGTCGGCCAGCACCACGCCGGTGATATGGGTCAGCTTCGGATCCAGCCGCACCTGATTGAGATCCAGCAGCTTGGCGTTTTCCTGTTCAAGCCGCAGGGCGGCCTCTTTCCAGACGCGCATCTGCTGCAGTTCCTGCCGCAGATCCTGGTTCTGTTCGTAAAGTTTGGTGTAGGACTGAAAGCCCTTCACCATATCGCCTGCCTTGGTCACCGGCAGCAGCATCCAGTCAAAACTGGGCACCACGCGATCCACCAGCGCGGTGCGGAAGCGTTCCACCCGCGGGCTGTCGATCCGCCACAGCATGAACAGGGCGAGCAGAAGAATTGCCAGCAGCCCGATCAGGATACGCCGGATCGGGCGGGCAAATTCTTCCGGTGATGTCCGGTTGCGTGCCAAGCTCGGCCCTCACCCTGTGGCGTCAGATGCGATCAGCTGTCGTAGTCGATGACGTGGCGCAGCTGCTTTTCGTATTCCAGCGCCTTGCCGGTGCCCAGAGCCACGCAGTTCAGCGATTCATTCGCCACGCTGATGGACAGGCCGGTCTGTTCGCGCAGCGCCAGATCCAGATCGCCCAGAAGCGCCCCGCCCCCCGTCAGCATCACGCCCCGGTCAACGATATCGGCGGCCAGATCCGGCGGGGTGGTTTCCAGCGCCTGCATCACCGCATCGCAGATCTGCTGCACGGGTTCGGCCAGCGCCTCGGCCACCTGGGCCTGATTGATCTCGGTTTCCTTGGGAACACCGTTCAGCAGATCGCGGCCCCGGATGGTCAGGGTGGCGCCGCGGCCGTCATCGGGCATCCGGGCGGTGCCGATGGTGGTCTTGATCCGTTCGGCGGTGGATTCACCGATCAGCAGGTTCTGGTGACGGCGCAGATAGCTGATGATCGCCTCATCCATCCGGTCACCGCCGACGCGGACGGACCGGGCATAGACGATATCGCCCAGCGACAGAACCGCCACTTCGGTGGTGCCCCCGCCGATATCCACCACCATGCTGCCGGTGGGTTCGGTGATCGGCATCCCGGCGCCAATGGCGGCGGCGATCGGTTCGGCAATCAGGCCCGCGCGGCGGGCACCGGCCTGCAGCACCGAATTGCGGATCGCGCGCTTTTCAACGGGCGTCGCGCCATGCGGCACGCAGACGATGATCTTGGGTTTGCTGAAGGTCGTGCGCTTGTGGACCTTGCGGATGAAATGCTTGATCATCTCTTCCGCGCTGTCGAAATCCGCGATGACACCATCGCGCATCGGGCGGATGGCCTCGATGCTGCCCGGGGTGCGGCCCAGCATCAGCTTGGCATCCTCGCCCACGGCCAGAACCTGTTTCTTGCCGTCCTTCACATGGTAGGCCACCACGGAGGGCTCGTTCAGCACGATGCCCTTGCCACGGATGTAGACAAGGGTATTCGCGGTGCCGAGATCGATCGCCATATCCGACGAGAACAGGCCGGTGAGTGACATGCGGACAGTGTCCTTATGATTGCAAAAGCGGTTCGCCCCGCGACTCAGCGCAAGTGCAGCGGGCGCTTTCATATAAAGACAGTGTGACGGCGGCGAAACCCCGCTATCCGCTGCGGCGGCACAATTCCGCGTGTCCTGCAAGGGCTTGTATAATTACGATTTTTGCTGTGCGAATTTGGGCATCTTGACCAAGTAAATTGCACAAATCGAACAATCTGGCCCTTCACCCTATCGGCGGCGGCGGACAACCGGCAAACGCGACGCCGCATAGCTCGCCTCTGGGTGGTCAGGGTGGCCTGCGGTGCGGCGCCAGAAGGCCGGGCCACCCCGGCGCAGGAAGGCCGGAAGGCACAGGATGATTCCCGCCAGGAAGCCGCCGGCATGGGCCCAATAGGCCACGCCGCCCATATCCGTGGGGTTGGTAAAGCCGCCCAGCAGCTGCATCGCGAACCAGAAGCCCAGCACGATCCAGGCCGGAATGGGGAAGATGCGGAAGAAGATGATGATGATGACCAGCACATCCACCCGCGCCCGGGGATACATCAGCAGATAGCCCCCCATCACCGCCGCAATGGCGCCCGAGGCCCCGACCATGGGGATGACAGAGGCCGGATCGGCCCCCACCTGCAAAGCCGCCGCCCCGACCCCGCCCGCCAGATAGAACAGCAGGAAACGGGCATGGCCCATCAGATCTTCCAGATTGTCACCGAAGACCCAGAGGAACAGCATGTTCCCCAGAAGGTGCATCCAGCCGCCATGCAGGAACATCGAGGTGAAGACGGTTTGCCAGTCGCCCATCTCGATCAGCCGCAGCGGGATCAGGCCCCAGTCGAAAAAGAACTGGTCCAGCGCCGGGCCATCCGGCAGGCCGAACCAGTAAGACAGGAACACAAGGACATTGGCCGCAATCAGCGCCAGTGTCACGAAGGGGGTACGCCCCGAAGGGTTATGGTCGCGGATCGGAAACATGGTGCAGGCTTCCCGATCCGCGGCCTTTCGTCAAGCGATCAGCCTTCCGATACCTTGGCCAGCAACTGTGCATTGCCGCCCGAGGCAGTGGTGTCGATGCAGACATGCCGTTCCAGCGCCACATGGGCGGCATCAGGCAGACCGCCGATCAGCGGCAGGATGGGGCCACGGCGGCCCGCCAGCGCCTGCGCATGGGCGCGCCCGTCGCCCCCCCAGAGGATCGCCCCGGCAAAGCCTGACAGCCGTGCCAGCGCCGCAGGGTCCAGCCCCGGCGCCTCGACCGCAAGGCCGCCCAGCGCCCGCACCGCCTCGGCCTGTGCCAGCGCGGCCTGTGCGCCCGGCCCCAGGCAAAGCAATGGCGCCCGCTGATAGGCCGACAGCCGGTTGCTTTCGCCCGTCGGCCCCGGCAGGTCATGGGTCTGCAGGGCCACGGGATGGGGTGCCAGGGCCGACAGGCGACGCTGTGCCTCTGCCTCTGTCACCGGGGCACTGCCCGCCTCTGCCGGGGCCGGGGCGGGCTGTGCGGTGTAGCGGGTCAGATAGTCCGGCCCGCCCGCCTTGGGCCCGGTGCCCGAAAGCCCCTCACCCCCGAAGGGCTGGCTGCCCACCACGGCACCGATCTGGTTGCGGTTCACATAGATGTTGCCGACATGCAGCGCCTCGACGATGCGCTGCACCCGGTCGTCGATGCGGGTATGCAGGCCGAAGGTCAGGCCATAGCCGGTGGCATTGACCGCCGCGATCACCGCGTCGATCTGCGAGGCCTTGAAGGTGGCGACATGCAGGATGGGGCCGAAGATCTCGCGCTGCATCTGCGCGATGCCGCTGACCCGGATCACCGCCGGCGCAATGAAGGTGCCGGTGGCCGGCGCGGCCAGTTCCTTCACCACCCGCCCTTCTGCCCTGGCAGCATCGACATAGGCGCGGATCGCCCCCTGCGCCTCGGCATCAATCACCGGGCCGACATCGGTGTGCAGATGCCAAGGGTTGCCCAGCGTCAGCTCATCCATCGCGCCCGCCAGCATCTCCAGCAGGGGATCGGCAATGTCTTCCTGCACATAGAGGCAGCGCAAAGCCGAACAGCGCTGCCCCGCGCTCTGGAAGCTGGATGCCAGAATGTCGCGCACCGCCTGTTCGGGCAAAGCGGTGCTGTCCACCAGCATGGCATTCAGCCCGCCGGTTTCCGCGATCAGCGGCGCTGTCGGGTCCAGATGATCGGCCATGGACTGGCGGATCTTCAGCGCGGTTTCCGTCGATCCGGTGAAGGCCACGCCATTCACGCGGGGATCGCGGGTCAGCATCGCCCCCACGGCCCCATCGCCGGGCAGCAGTTGCAGCACCGTCGCAGGCACGCCCGCCCGGTGCAGCAGATCGACCGCGAAGGTGGCAATCAGCGGTGTCTGTTCGGCGGGTTTTGCCAGCACGGCATTGCCTGCCGCCAGTGCTGCGGCAATCTGGCCGGTGAAGATCGCCAGGGGGAAGTTCCACGGGCTGATGCAGGTGAACACCCCACGCGGCGGCGCGGTCTGCGCGGCGCCCTGATCGGCGTAGTAGCGCAGGAAATCCACCGCCTCGCGCAGTTCGGCCACGGCATCCGACAGGCTCTTGCCCGCCTCACGCGCCAGCAGGGCGAAGATCGGGCCAAATTCGGCCTCATACAAATCAGCGGCGCGGCGCAGGATTTCGGCCCGCTCTGCCGGGGCGGCATCCCAGGGCTGCGCCGCCGACAGCGCGGTTTCCACATCCGGCGCGGCGGCGGGCAGCAGATTGCCCACCCGCTCGCCCGTGGCAGGGTTGCGCACATCCAGCCGCTGCCCCCCGGCCACCGATCCGGCCAGACGCGGGCGGGCATCGAACAGCACGGTTTCATGCGGCGCCCGTGCGGCCTCGATCATGGCCAGATCGGCGGCATCGGTCAGATCGAAACCCTTGGAGTTGCGCCGCGCCCCGAACAGCTCTGCCGCCGTCAGGATGGCCGGGTTCGCGATGCTGGACACCTGCTCCATGTAATCGAACGGGCAGGCCGCCACGGTTTCGGGCGCCACATCCTCGTTCACGATCTGGTTCACGAAAGACGAATTGGCGCCGTTTTCCAGCAGGCGGCGCACCAGATAGGCCAGCAGGTCGCGGTGCGCGCCAACAGGGGCATAGATGCGGCAGCGCGCGCCCTGATCGGCCAGCACCAGATCATGCAGCCGTTCGCCCATGCCATGCAGGCGCTGAAACTCGAACTCGCGCAGGCCGATACCAGCCGTTTGCGCCATATCCAGAATGGCCGCCACCGTATGCGCATTGTGCCCCGCGAATTGCGGATAGATGCGGTCGGTCATGCCCAGCAGTTTCTTCGCATTGGCGATATAGCTGACATCGGTGGCCTGCTTGCGGGTGAACACCGGGAAGCTGTCCAGCCCCAGCACCTGCGCCCGCTTCACCTCGGCATCCCAATAGGCGCCCTTCACCAGCCGCACCATGATCTTGCGATCCAGCCGGGTGGACAGGGCATAAAGCCAGTCCAGCACCGCGCCTGCCCGGCGGCCATAGGCCTGCACCACCACGCCGAAGCCATCCCAGCCCTTCAGCGCCGTATCCTGCAACACCGCCTCGATCACTTCCAGCGACAGGGCCAGGCGGTCGGCCTCTTCGGCGTCGATGTTGAAGCCCAGCCCGGCGGCCTTGGCGAGGCCAGCCAGCGCGCGGACCCGGGGCACCAGTTCTTCCATCACGCGGTCGCGCTTGGCCACCTCGTAGCGCGGATGCAGCGCCGAAAGTTTCACCGAAATGCCTGGGTTGCTGCGGATATCGCCCTTGGTGGCAGCCGCGGCAATCGCCGTGATCGCCTTGGAATAGCTCAGGTGATAGCGCCGCGCGTCACCTTCCGTACGCGCGGCCTCGCCCAGCATGTCATAGCTGTAGGTATAGCCTTTGGCCTCCAGCTCTTCGGCGCGCTTCATCGCGCCTTCGATGGTTTCGCCCAGCACGAACTGGCGGCCCATCTCTTTCATCGCGCGGGAAACGGCGGTGCGGATCACGGGTTCCCCCAGACGTTTCACCATGCCGCGCAGCAGGCCCACCACACCGGGTTCGCGGTCTTCCAGCACCTTGCCGGTCAGCATCAAGGCCCAGGTGGAGGCATTGACCAGGCTGGAGGCCGAATGGCCCAGATGGCGGCCCCAGTCGGACGGCGCGATCTTGTCTTCGATCAGCGCATCCATGGTTTCGGCATCGGGCACCCGCAGCAGCGCCTCGGCCAGACACATCAGCGCGATGCCCTCGTCGGTCGACAGGCCATATTCGGCCAGAAAGACCTCCATCAGCCCCGGCTTCACCGAAGCCCGGATGCGGCGCACCAGATCGGCGCCCGCCGCGGTGATCCGGGCGCGGGCGGCGGCATCAAGGCCCGCCTCGGCGATCAGGGCGCGCACCAGATCAGCCTCGCTGCGCAGGCTTTGGGTTTCGATCACGGTCCAGTCGTGCTGCATGTCGCGGGGCATCTGCGTCTCTCCTGATGGCAGCACCAGAATAGCGCTGATTGCGCAGGCGGTTTTCCCGATGATACGCTTCAACGCAGGCGATCCGCCTGATTATGAGGGTTTCATCAATGCCATCCGCCCGCGTGCCGCTTGATTCCTATGATGAGGCCATCCTGCGCATCCTGGGGGCCGATGGCCGCATCCCGGCAACAGAACTGGCGCGGCGGATCGGGCTTTCGAAATCCCCCACACAGGCGCGGCTGAAACGGCTGGAAGAGGGCGGCGTGATCACCGGCTATCGCGCCATGCTGGACCCGATCGCCATGGGGCTGGCGCATGTGGCCTTCGTGGAAGTGCGCCTTTCCGACACGCGCGAGGCGGCCCTGCAGGCCTTCAACCGCGCGGTGCGGGCGATCCCCGAGGTGGAGCAGTGCCATATGATCGCCAGCCGCTTCGACTATCTGCTGAAGGTGCGCACCGCCGATATTCAGGATTATCGCCGCGTCCTGGCCGAACGCATCAGCGCCCTGCCCCATGTCGCCGGAACCTCGACTTATGTGGCGATGGAGGCGGTGAAGGAAACGCTTTAGCGCCGCAATCTGCGCATCTGTTGTGTGTTGGCGATTGACACAGGCCAACAACCTGCGCGATTCATGAAAAAACAAATCAACGAGCAGCAAGTTGCAATATCGTATCCTCTTCGGGGTCAAGGAAGACCGCAGGGCCGTTATCGAGCCGATCCTGCGTGAAACCGATTTCAGCTTTCACATGGCACCGCTCGACAAGGCCGATCTGGGCAGCTTTGATGCGGTGATCCCGCTGACATTGCCGGATCAGGCGATCCTGCGCCGTCGCCGGGCCGCAGGAGAGGTGTTTTGCAGCCTGCTGCCCGATGCCGCGACAGAAAACCTGTGCCACGATAAAAAGGCGCTGAACCTTGCCCTGATCCGCGCGGGTTTTGATCGTTACATCCCGAATATGCTGGACAGCCTGCCAGAAGATCCGGCGCGCTATCCTGTTGTCGTGAAAAAGTTCCGAGATGAATGGGGCAAGAATACCCGGATCATCCGGACAGGGGACGCTTTGCCCGGTTTCGATGCCGAAAACGAATTCCTGCAAGAATGTGTGCCAGGCGCCGATGAATATGCAACCCATCTGTTGGTAAGCAACGGCAAGATCTGCTTTGAACAGACCGTCCGCTATACCATGGGGGCAGAGCTTCTGGTGAAGGGAAAATATGCCCATGCCAAGGACGCGAAATGGCAGAATGAAACACCGGATCTGCAGCTGTTTCAGCAGATGCTGGACGCCATCGGATTTGCGGATGGCATTTGCTGCATTGATTATCGTCGGATTGACGGGGTGGTGCAGCTTTTTGAAATCAATCCGCGTTTCGGGGCCTCGCTCGCCCGAAAGGTCGACAGCTTGCTGCAGGCATATCTGAATGCCCTTGGCCACAACCGGCATACGGCCCAAATGCTGGCGGGCTGAACTTCCGGCGATGCCGGTTTCGAAATCCTGGATGACCTGTCAGTGCCACCAGACGTGCAAGCCCCCCTTTTACCTCTGGCGGCACGCTGGCAGCACTGCGCTGCAGATCACTTTGCCTGCACCGGCGTCCAGTCATCAGGATAGACAACACGGCGGGTCTGCTTTGTCATCTCGTCAAGATATTTCTGGTCGATTTCCCTCGGGGAACTCATAGTTGCTGGTCTTGGTCATGTTTTCATCTCCTCACACCGACCCTTGGCTGCTAAATGCGCAGAACATGAATAAGTTCTGCTAGCATTACGTTACGATTTCGTCATCTCGACGTCGCAATCAAGGCTCTGCATACGAAAGGACTATGCCTGAGGGCACAAAGCGGCCCTATCTTTTGGACAGGGCAACAGGTGCAACTGCAGCATGCCGGATTTTTGGTCAAAGCTGCGGACAGGTCATGCCTTTGCCGGTTTTTTCGGCAGGCGATCCGGGCCGGAAATAGGCAATGATTCGGTCGGAAAACCCGGGGTTTACCTGCTGATAGCCGGTTCGGACCGTAGTTCTGCTGCGCCAGATGTCCAGCGCGAAAAGCAGTTTTTGCTGTGCGGGTATCGAAAACAGACAAGTAACCGGCACCCGGAAAGTGCCGGCTGAACACCCTATCTGCAGTTGCTGCAGAATGTTGCGATGATGTGCCGGGATGTGCCGGATGGCCCGAAACCGGGGCAGATCAGGCCCGGTGCAGCGCACCAAACCCGATCCCTTGCCCCGATCCTGTCAGGAATCCATCTTCAGCGCGTTGATGAAGGCCGATTGCGGGATTTCAACCTTCCCGAACTGGCGCATCTTCTTCTTGCCCTCTTTCTGCTTCTCCAGCAGCTTCTTCTTCCGGGTGGCGTCGCCGCCATAGCACTTGGCCGTCACGTCCTTGCGCATGGCCGAAAGCGTCTCGCGCGCGATCACCCGGCCACCGATGGCGGCCTGGATCGGGATCTTGAACATGTGCCGGGGGATCAGCTCTTTCAGCTTTTCCACCATGACGCGGCCCCGCGCCTCGGCACGGTCGCGGTGCACCATCATCGCCAGCGCATCCACCGGCTCTTCGTTCACCATGATCGACATCTTCACCAGATTGTCTTCGCGATATTCGCTGATCTGGTAATCGAACGAGGCATAGCCCTTGGTGACCGATTTCAGCCGGTCGTAGAAATCGAACACAACCTCGGCCAGCGGCAGGTCATATTCCACCATGGCGCGGGTGCCGGCATAGGTCAGGTTCTGCTGGATGCCGCGGCGGTCCTGGCACAGTTTCAGGATATCGCCCAGATATTCATCCGGCACCATGATCGTCGCCTTGATGCGCGGCTCTTCGATATGGTCGATATAGGTCAGATCCGGCATGTCGGCGGGGTTGTGCAGATCGCGCACCTCGCCATCCTTCATGTGCAGCTTGAACACCACCGAAGGCGCGGTGGTGATCAGATCCAGATCATATTCGCGTTCCAGACGGTCGCGCACGACCTCCAGATGCAGCAGACCAAGGAAGCCCATGCGGAAGCCAAAGCCAAGCGCGGCACTGGTTTCCATCTCGTAGCTGAAGCTCGCATCGTTCAGCGCCAGCTTTTCGATGGCATCGCGCAGCGCCTCGAAATCATTGGCATCCACAGGGAACAACCCGCAGAACACCACCGGCTGCGCAGGCTTGAACCCCGGCAGCGGTTCGGCACAGGGCTTGCGCTCGTGGGTGATGGTATCGCCCACGCGGGTATCGCGCACCTGCTTGATCGAGGCGGTCAGAACGCCGATCTCGCCCGGGCCGAGTTCGGGAATGTCTACCATCTGCGGCTTCAGCACGGCGAGCTTGTCGAGGCCGTATACCGCGCCGGTCTGCATCATCTTGACGCGGTCGCCCTTCTTGATGACCCCATCAATGACGCGGATCATGACGACAACACCCAGATAGCTGTCATACCAGCTGTCAACCAGCATGGCCTTCAAGGGCGCGTTGCGGTCGCCCTTCGGCGCAGGCAGACGCTTCACGATGGCTTCCAGCACATCGGGGATGCCGAGGCCGGTTTTCGCCGAAATCGGAATCGCCTCGCTGGCGTCGATGCCGATCACATCTTCGATGTTTTCCTTCACCCGGTCCGGATCGGCGGCCGGCAGGTCGATCTTGTTCAGCACCGGCACGATATCATGCCCGGCATCAATCGCCTGATACACATTCGCCAGCGTCTGCGCCTCGACACCCTGCGAGGCATCGACAACCAGCAGGGAACCTTCGACAGCGCGCATCGACCGTGACACTTCATAAGCGAAGTCCACATGGCCGGGGGTGTCGATCAGGTTGAGGATATAGGTCTTGCCATCCTTCGCCGGATATTCGATGCGAACGGTGTTGGCCTTGATGGTGATGCCCCGCTCGCGCTCGATATCCATGCTGTCAAGCATCTGCGCCTTCATATCGCGCGCAGCCACCGTGCCGGTCATCTGAATGAGCCGGTCGGCAAGGGTGGATTTGCCGTGGTCGATATGCGCCACGATGGAGAAATTGCGGATGAGATCGAGCTGGGTCATGGCGTCGTGATATGGGCGCGTTTCCGCGGCATGGCAATGGGTTTGCGCAGCAGAACCGCGCAAAGGCTTGACGCGCTCTTATCCGGTGTGGCGGCTTTGCGAAAGGGGGCAGCGTGGTCAGGCGGTGCAGTTCAATCCGATGTGCGGCCAGACAGGCGGCGCAGCACCGATACGATGGGCCAGCGCAGGATGCTGGCCCCGGCCCCCAGGGCCACCAGGCCCCAGACCGGCCCGTTTTCAAAGGTCACCCAGCCCAGCAGCGGGATGCCGACAGCAGCAAGCGCATAGGCGCAGGGCCAGTGGATGCGGCGTGGCGCAAGCGCGATCAGCGTTGCCGCCACGACCCACAGGGCCGCCGCTGTCAGCGAAGCCGTCATACGGCCTTCACCGCAAGCCGGGCCGGCAGACCATTGGCCCAGGCCGAAATGGTGCCCGCCCCCAGACAGACCACCATATCCCCCGGCCGGGCCTGTTCGCGCACCAGCCGTTCCAGATCATCTTCATTCAACAGCGCCCGGGCATGGCGATGGCCATGGGCGATCAGCCCGGCCACCAGATCATCCCGGCTGGCGCCCGGAATCGGATCTTCGCCCGCGGCATAGACTTCGGCAATCGCCACCACATCGGCGGCGTTGAAGCAGGTGCAGAAATCCTCGAACAGGCTGGACAGCCGGGTATAGCGGTGCGGCTGATGCACGGCGATCACCCGGCCTTTGGTGGCCTGCCGCGCGGCCTTCAGCACCGCGGCGATTTCCACCGGATGGTGGCCATAATCGTCGATGATCGTCACGCCATCCACCTCGCCCACCTTGGTGAAGCGGCGGTTGACCCCGGCAAACCCGGCCAGCGCGGCGCGGATTTCATCCTTCTTCATGCCCAGATGGCGGGCCACGGCAATGGCCGACAGCGCGTTGGACACGTTGTGATCCCCCGGCATCGGCAGGGTGCAGCCTTCGATTTCGCTGACCTTCGCCCTGCAGCGCGCACATCGAAGTGTGCTATGCCATTTTCGAACGTCAGGTTCACCGCCCGCACATCGGCCTGCGCGTTGAAGCCAAAGGTGACCACGCGGCGATCCGTCACACGGCCCACCAGTGCCTGCACCTCGGGGTGGTCAGTGCAGCAGACCGCCAGCCCGTAGAACGGGATGTTCGACACGAAATCCAGGAACCCCTTGCGCAGCGCGTCGAAGGATCCCCAGTGCTCCATATGCTCGGGGTCGATATTGGTGACGATGGCGATGGTGGCGGGCAGGCGGTTGAAGCTGCCGTCGCTTTCATCGGCCTCGACCACCATCCACTCCCCTGCCCCGGCGCGGGCGTTCGATCCATAGGCATGGATCACGCCGCCGTTGATGACCGTCGGATCAAATCCGCCCTTGTCCAGCAGCGTGGCCACCATGGTGGTGGTCGTCGTCTTGCCATGGGTGCCCGCAATGGCAATGTTGCTGCGCATCCGCATCAGCTCGGCCAGCATCTCGGCGCGGCGCACCACCGGCAGCTTGCGGCGGCGGGCCTCTTCCAGCTCGGGGTTGCCCTTCTTGATGGCCGAAGAAATCACCACCACCGCCGCTTCGCCGATATTCTCGGCCCGCTGGCCCTCAAAGAAGGTGGCGCCCAGCGACACCAGCCGGTCGGTGATCTTGCTGGCCTTGGCATCCGAACCCTGCACCGCATAGCCCAGCGTGATCAGCACCTCGGCAATGCCAGACATGCCGATACCGCCGATGCCGACAAAATGGATGGGGCCCAGTTCCAGGGGCAGTTTGGTCGCAGCGTTCATGGGTCACTCTATCTTGGCAAGGCGCAGCACCAGCTCCACCAGCCGGTCGGTCGCATCGGGGCGGCCCTCGGCAAGTGCATTGGCAGCCATTTTCTGCGCGGCCTGCGGTTGCGAGAGCACGGCGGCCATTTGCGCGCTGAGCGCGGCGGGGTCAAGGGCGGATTCAGGGATGCTGATTGCGGCCCCTGCGGCAACCAGCCCGCGCGCATTGGCCGTCTGGTGGTCTGCGGCGGCAGCGGCAAAGGGAATGAAGATCGCGGGCCGTCCGATCACAGAGATATCCGCGATGGAGGATGCCCCCGAACGCGAGATCACCAGCTGCGCCTCTGACAGGCGGCGCGGGATATCCGCGAAGAAGGGGGCGACCTCGGCCTCGATCCCGGCCACATGATAGGCGCTGGCCACGCGGTCCAGATCCTCGGCCCGGGCCTGTTGCGCTACGCGCAGATTGCGGCGGATCGCCTCGGGCAGCGCGGTCACGGCGGCGGGCACCACATCCGACAGGATGCGCGCCCCCTGGCTGCCGCCGATGACCACAAGGCTCATCGGATAATCGCCCGGCGGGATATAGGGCGCGGCGCCGCGTTCCAGCACCGCCGCCCGCACCGGATTGCCGGTATGGATGCCATCAACGCCTGCAGGCAGTGTGGTCGGCCAGGTGCCGCAGGCCACCAGATCGACACGCGGCGCGAAGATCTGGTTCACCCGGCCCAGCACGCCATTCTGTTCATGAATCATCCGGGGCAGACGCAGCAGCGTGGCCGCCGCCAGCGCCGGGATCGACGGATAGCCGCCAAAACCAACCACCGCCGCAGGCCGGTCGCGCCGCATGGCACGCATGGCCGACATCACACCCCCCGCAATGCGCAACGGCACCAGCGCCTTGGCGGCAATCCCGCCGCGCGCAAAGGTGGCCGAAGACACCTGCTCCACCGGCACCTGTTCGGGAAAGCCCCCGGCATAGCGCGCACCGCGGGCATCGGTGGACAGCTTCACCCGCCAGCCGCGGGCGATCATCGCCTCGGCCAGCGCCTGCGCGGGGAACATATGCCCGCCGGTGCCCCCGGCAGCGATCAGCAGCAGGGGGGCGGAAGAGTTCTGAGCCATGGATCAGCGGCCCCGACGGAAGAGGATATCATGCAGCTCGCCCTGCGGACGGGTGCGGGTCAGCGCCAGCAGCATCCCCACGGTGATGCCCGCCGCGATGACGGAAGACCCGCCATAGCTGACGAAAGGCAGCGTCATGCCCTTGGCGGGCAGCAGCCGCACGGCCACCCCCATGTTGATCATCGCCTGCACGCCAAAGATGCAGGCCAGCCCGGCGCCTGCCAGCCGCACGAAGGGATCACGCTCCTTCATGAGGCGGAACAGCGACCGCACGACGATGGTGCCATACAGCCCAAGGATGCACAGCACCAGAATCAGCCCGTATTCCTCGGCGGCAACCGCGATGATGAAATCGGTATGGGCATCCGGCAGCGTCCATTTCACCTGCCCCTCGCCCACGCCCACGCCGAAGAACCCACCCTCCTGGATGGCATTCGTGGCATAGCCCAGCTGCGAGCGCGGGTCGATTTCCGGCGACAGGAACCCGTCGATGCGGCGGGCAAAGTGTTCGGAGGCGCTGTAAGCGAACATGCCCCCCGTGCCGATCAGGCCCAGAACGATGGCGATCAGGGTAAAGGGTGCGCCTGCGATGAAATAGACCACGCCCCAGCCGAACAGCACCAGCATGGATTGGCCGAAATCCGGCTGCGTCGCCAGAAAGCCCACCACGACCAACGCCACACCAAACGAAATCGCCTTGCCGGGCGGGGCATTGATTTCCTGGCTGGCCGCCATCAGCCAGGCCGTCAGCACGATGAAACCGGGTTTCAGAAACTCCGATGGCTGGAAAGAGGCAAAGCCCAGCGAATACCAGCGCACCGCGCCCTTGCCGAAATCGGTGCCCAGAAAGGGCAGGAAGGCGATGGCCACGAAGGAAATCGCAAACCCCACCACACCCAGCCGCCGGATGCTTTCGGGCGGCAGCATCGACACGCCCAGCATCACCGCGATGCCCATGCCGCCGAACACCGCCTGACGCTGCACATAATAGAACGGGTCCAGCCCGTTGCGCGATGCCAGCGGCACCGAAGCCGCCAGCCCCAGCAGGATGCCGATGCCAAACAGCACCAGAATCGCCGTCAGAGACCATTTGTCGATCGTGCGCCACCAACGGGATACGACCGGTTCGGTCGCCCGCGCGGGCATGGAGCCATAGACCATCTCAGTCATGGGAACCGCCTGATTGTGCTGCTTGCCTGCTTCTGCCCGGTGTAACCCCGGTTCTGAAGATCAGCTTAGCGGCAAACGGGCTGCCTTGCCAGTAGAAACAAGGCCTGCCCGGCAGGCACCCGCCCGGGCAAGCCCCCTCTCCCGCCCCGGCCCCCTGCGGGCCGCAGCGGGCTCTTTGCGCATGTGGAAAGGCACAAAGCGGCAAAGTCATCCGGAAATGGCGACAGGCGCGCCGTTTTGCCATCTCCGCAAACCTTCTGCACCTTGCTCCTTTCCAAATACTCATGCGACGCGGATGCCCCGCCACGCGATCCGGCAGAAGCGCTGACCCCTCCCCCTGCCAGGGGGAGGGTTGGGGAGGGGGTGCTGCGGCTGCGGCTGGCAACGGGGGCTTTTCCACCGGGGCTGCATCCCCTATCCCTGCAGGCAACAGAATGGGGTGAACAGATGATTCCGGTTCAGGGGTTCGACGGGCGCAAGGTGGCGGTGCTGGGGCTGGGCCGATCGGGGCTGGCCACGGCGCGGGCGCTGCAGGCAGGCGGGGCAGAGCCGCTGGTCTGGGATGACAGCGCCGAAGCGCGCGCCAAGGCCGAGGCCGAGGGCTTCACCTGTACTGATCTGATGAAGCAGGGCGCGTTTGACGGCGTGGCCTGTCTGGTCACCTCGCCCGGGATTCCGCATCTTTACCCCACGCCCAACAAGGTGATCGCCCGCGCGCTGGATCTGGGCATCCCGGTGGATAATGACATCGGCCTGTTCTTCCGCAGTTTCGGCGCCGCCGACTGGGCCGAACTGGACACGCCGCCCAAGGTGATCTGTGTCACCGGATCGAACGGCAAATCCACTACGACGGCGCTGATCCATCACATCCTGCAGGTCGCCGGGCGGCCCACGCAGATGGCGGGCAATATCGGCCGGGGCGTGCTGGACATCGACCCGCCGCAGGAAGGCGAAGTGGTGGTGCTGGAGCTTTCCAGCTATCAGACAGAACTCGCCCGCGCGCTGACGCCGGATGTGGTGGTCTTCACCAATCTCTCGCCCGATCATCTGGACCGGCATAATGGCATGGGCGGCTATTTCGCCGCCAAGCGCCGCCTGTTTGCCGAAGGCGGCCCCGACCGCTGCGTGGTGGGGGTGGATGAAACCGAAGGCAAATTTCTGGCAGGCCAGCTGGCGCAGGGGCCAGAGGATGACCGGGTGATCCGCATCTCCTCAGGGACCAAGCTCGAAGGTTTCGGCTGGTCGGTCTTTGCCCGCAAGGGCTTTCTGGCCGAATGGCGCCGCGGGCGGCAGATGGCCTCGATCGACCTGCGCGGGGTGGCGGGCCTGCCCGGCGCGCATAACCACCAGAATGCCTGCGCCGCCTATGCCGCCTGCCGGGCCTTGGGGCTGGCGCCCAAGCTGATCGAAGGCGCCTTTCATTCCTTCGCGGGCCTGCCGCACCGCAGCCAGCTGGTGGGCGAACGGGGCGGCGTGCGCTTCATCAACGACAGCAAGGCCACCAATGTGGATTCGGCGGCCAAGGCCCTGCAGGCCTTCCCGAAAATCCGCTGGATCGCCGGTGGCATGGGCAAGGATGGCGGCATCGTCGCGCTGGAGCCGTTCCTTGGCTCGGTGGTGAAGGCCTATCTCATCGGCTTTTCCGCCCGCGATTTCGCGCTGCAGCTGGGCGCCACGCCCTATGTGATTGCCGAAACCATGGAACAGGCGGTGGCGCAGGCCGCGGCCGAGGCCGAACCGGGCGAGGTTGTGCTGCTGGCCCCGGCCGCCGCCAGTTTTGACCAATATCCCAATTTCGAAAAGCGGGGCGAGGATTTCACGGCGCGGGTGCAGGCCCTGCTGGCCTGATTACCGCATCCGGCGGAAAAAGCGTGACCGGTCATACAGCTGTTCCAGCCGTTTCAGGCGGCTTTCCGTCCGCTCCCATGTCAGCGTCTGCACCGAGGCCAGCAGGGTTTCCACCAGAACGGTGATGGAAACCGTGCTGTCCCAGGCGCTTGGCGCCTCGATATGGCACGACAGGGTATGGCGGGCGTGCTGGGCGGCAGGCGAAACCCAGCGGTCGGTAATCAGCACCACCTCTGCCCCCTGCTCCACTGCCAGTTCGACCAGTTGCAGCACGGTGTTTTCATACCGCCGGATGTCGAACACCAGCAGCACATCGCCGCGCTTCATGTCCAGCAGGGCGGGCGGCCAGGTGTTCGACAGCCCCGACAGCAGCGTGACCGAGGGGCGCACCACCTTCATCAGCGTCACAAAGTAATCGGCAAGCGCATGGGTGATGCGCCCGCCCATGGCATAAACCGCGCGGTCCGGGTCGGCCAGCAGCGCCGCTGCGGCATCGAATTCGGCATGGTCGATCTGCCCCAGCGTCGCCTGCAGGTTCGACACCACCGCATCGGCAAAGCGGTTCAGGATATGGGTATCGGGCACGCCGCCCGCCCAGCGATCATGCTTGGCGATGGGCGACAGCAGCATGGCCTCCACCTCGCCCCGCAGGGCAGATTGGTAATCGGGATAGCCCTTGTAGCCCAGCTTCTGGCACAGCCGCACCACGGTGGGGGTCGAAACTTCAGCCGCCTTGGCCAGCGCGGTGATCGAGCCCAGCGCGGCCACCGGATAGTTTCTCAGGATATGTGTTGCCAGCTGCCGTTCAGCACGGGTCAGATCAGGCAGCGCGCGGCGCATCCCGTCTTCGATGCTGATTTCGGCATCCATCGCGCTCTCCTGCCCTGTTGCGTGCAACCATTCTGCACCCGTTTGGAAAACTTTGTAACAGAAAATTTCCTAAAGAAATATTCTTGACAGAGGCAGGCTGCGCAGAGGACGCTGAGGCCGACAACAGGGAAGACTCGCAGCAATGACTGCACGGATATCAGACAGCGCCGGGCCATTTGCGCCCGTCATCGAGGCTTGGGGCGACGCGGCAGAGGTGATCCTTGTCTGCGAACATGCCAGCAATGCCTTTCCACAGCCCTGGGGTGATCTGGGGCTGACGGCCGACCAGCAACGCGCCCATATCGCCTGGGATCCGGGTGCGCTTGGGCTGATGCGCGGGCTGGCACAACGGCTGCGCGCAACCTGCATCCATGCCACGGTCAGCCGCCTGATCTATGATTGCAACCGCGCCCCACACATGCCCGGCGCAATGCCCGCCGTATCCGAACTGCACAGCGTGCCGGGCAATGCAGCCCTGACACTGGCCGCACGGGCAGAACGGATGGCGGCCGTGTATCTGCCGTTTCACACCGCCCTGCACCGCCTGATCGCAGACAGCCTTGCCCAGGGCAAACGCCCGGCGGTCATCACCATTCACAGCTTTACGCCTGTCTATTTCGGGCAGCCGCGCAGCGTGGAATTCGGCGTGATCCATGATGCCGACACCCGGCTGGCCGAGGCCATTCTGGCCGAAGCGCAGGTGCAGACCGGCCTGACAAGCCACCTGAACGCCCCCTATTCCGCCGCCGATGACGTGACCCATACCCTGCGGCTGCAGGCCACACCTTACGGATTGCTGAATGTCATGCTGGAAATCCGCAACGACCTGATTGCGACGCCCGCCGCCGAAGAGGCGATGGCCGCGCAACTGGCCCCGGTGATCGCCGCCGCGCTGGCGCGCTGTCATGCTCCGGCGGAGGCTGCGTGATGCCGGGATGGAGCATTGCCTTCGTCCGCGGCGTCGACCGGCTGAATTACGGCGTCGGCCGCTTTGCCATGTATCTGCTGTTCGTGCTGATGGGCATCCTGATGTGGTCCACCATCGCCAAGGCCGCGCTGACGCCCTCGCTCTGGACGCTGGAAATGGCGCAATTCGCCATGGTGGCCTATTACATCCTGGGCGGGCCCTATTCGATGCAGCTGGGCAGCCATGTGCGCATGGATCTGGCCTATGCCAGGTGGAGCGACCGGCAGAAAGCGCTGGTTGATGCCTTCACCGTGCTGGCGCTGATCTTCTATCTGGCCATCATGATCTGGGGGGCCTGGGATAGCCTCGTCTATTCGCTGGGCGTCAAATGGACAGATCCGGGGCTGTTCGGCCTCAGCTGGCCGCAGGTCGGGCGTCTGGAACGTTCGCCCACCGCCTGGCGGCCCTATCTCTGGCCGATCAAGACGATCATGGTGTTCGGCTTCTTCCTGATGCTGCTGCAGGCCACGGCCTATCTGATCCGCGACATTGCCACCTTGCGCGGGGAGAATATCTGATGCCGCAGGAAATGATTGCCCTGCTGATGTTCTCGACCATGCTGCTGATGATGATCACCGGGCAGCGGGTGTTCGGGGTCATCGGCTTTGTCGCCGTGGTGGCCTCGCTGTCACTCTGGGGCACCGGGTCGCATACCATGGGTTTTTCAGCGGCGATGAAGCTGATGAAATGGTATCCGATGCTGACGCTGCCGATGTTCGTCTTCATGGGCTATGTCATGAGCGAGACGCGGCTGGCCGAAGACCTGTACAAGATGTTCCACGTCTGGTTCGGCCCGGTGCCAGGCGGCCTGGCCATCGGCACGATCCTTCTGATGGTGCTGATTTCCGCGATGAACGGGCTTTCGGTGGCGGGCATGGCCATCGGATCGACGATTGCTTTGCCCGAACTTCTGCGCCGGGGTTATGACAAGAAGATGGTCACCGGCGTCATTCAGGCCGGGTCAAGCCTGGGAATCCTGATCCCGCCTTCGGTGGTGCTGGTGCTGTATTCCATGATCGCCCGCGCCCCGGTATCGGAACTGTGGCTGGCAGGTATCGTGCCCGGCCTGCTGATGGCCGCAATCTTCATCGCCTATATCGTGATCCGCTGCCGCCTGCAGCCAACGCTTGGCCCGGCGCTGACGGCAGAAGAACGCGCCACGATCCCACCGGGTGAAAAGTGGCGCCTGCTGGGGGCCGGCGTGCTGCCGCTGGCAATCTTTGCCGCGATGATGGTGCCCTTCGTCTATGGCTACACTTCGCTCGTCGAGGCTTCGGTGATCGGCGTCGCCGCCACCGTGCTGGCCGCCGTCATCAAGCGCCGCTTCACCCGCGCGGTGTTCGAAGTCGCCACGCGCGACACGCTGGCGATTTCTTGCATGTTCATGTGGATCATCCTCGCCGCGCTCAGCTTTGGCGCGGTGTTCGATGGGCTGGGCGCGGTCAAGGCGATCGAGGGGCTGTTCGTGCAGGACATGGGGCTTTCGCCCTGGACGATCCTGATCCTGATGCAGCTGTCGTTCCTCATCATGGGCATGTTTCTGGATGATACCGCGATGCTGGTCATTGTGGCGCCGCTTTATGTGCCGCTGGTCGCCACGCTGGATCTGGGCATCCCGCAGGGGCAGGTGCTGGTCTGGTATGGCGTGCTTTACACCATGACCTGCCAGATCGCCTATCTCACGCCGCCCTTCGGCTATAACCTGTTCCTGATGCGGGCCTTTGCCCCACGCGAAATCACCATGGGCGACATCTACAGCTCGGTCACGCCCTTCGTGCTGATCATGGCCGTGGCGCTGGTTCTGGTGATGGTCTTTCCGCAACTGGCGCTTTGGCTGCCCGGTGCGATCTATTCCAAATGACAGCGCGAGGGGCGGACGAACCGCCCCCGCACCCTTATTCCAACGGAGGTTCACGATGACGACGACAAGACGGAAGTTCCTGGCCACCGGCACCCTTGGCGGCGCCGCCGCCCTTGCAGCCCCCGCCGTGGTGCGGGCACAGGCGCCGATCAAATGGCGGATGCAGACCTATGCCGGTGCAGCACTTGGCGAACAGGTGGTGAAACCCGCCATCGAGGCCTTTAACCAGATTGCCCAGGGCCAGATGGAGATCGAGCTGTTCTATGCCGATCAGATCGTCCCCACGGGCGAGCTGTTCCAGGCCTTGCAGGCCGGCACCATCGACTGCGTGCAGTCGGATGACGACAGCATGGCCTCGCCCACCGAAGTCACGGTGTTCGGCGGCTATTTCCCGCTGGCGCTGCGCTATTCGCTGGATGTGCCCGCGCTGTTCACCAAATACGGGCTGAAGCAGATCTGGGAAGACGAATATGCCGCCGTCGGCGTCAAGCATATCTCGGCCGGATCGTGGGATCCCTGCCATTTCTCGACCAAAGACCCGATCAACAGCCTTGCCGATCTGCAGGGCAAGCGGGTCTTCACCTTCCCCACCGCCGGCCGCTTCCTGACACAGTTCGGCGTCGTGCCGGTCACCCTGCCGTGGGAAGACATCGAAGTGGCGATGCAGACGGGCGAGCTGGACGGCATCGCCTGGTCTGGCATCACCGAGGTCTACACCGTCGGCTGGTCCAACGTGACCAACTACTTCCTCACCAACAACATCTCCGGCGCCTGGATCGGGCATTTCTTCGCCAATATGGATCGCTGGAATGCCCTGCCCCCGCATCTGCAAAAGCTGCTGGAAGTGTGTTTCGAACAATCGCACTACTATCGCCAGCACTGGTACTGGGCAGGCGAGGCCGATCTGCGCATCAACGGCGGCAAGCTGAAGCTGACCACGATCCCGGCTGACGAATGGAAGACCGTGGAAGATGCCGCCGTGAAGTTCTGGGATGAAATCGCCACCGAAAGCGAGGTGAAGGCCAAGGTGGTCGAGATCATCAAGAAGTATAACGACACCATGGTTCAGGCAGGCCCGCCCTACCGCTACTGATCCTTCGGGGCGCGCAGGCCGATTGCGCGCCCCTCACTTCACAGATATGATCAAATTCTGGCCGCTGCCTGCGGCCAAGGGAGATGGAAGATGGCCACAAGGATGATGCCGGGGGCAACGCGCCCCTGCTGCTGGCCCAGAAAGCCCGAGTTCGGAGGCGGCGCCGCCAGTGCCTGCCCGAACCCTTCCCCTTCCCTTTGACAGAGAGGCACCCATGCCCGCAAACCTGACCCTTGATGCCCTGAAAGCCGCCGTCGCCGCAGGCGAGATCGACACTGTTGCCGCCTGTCTGGTGGATATGCAGGGCCGCCTGATGGGCAAACGCTTTCACGCCCAGCATTTCCTCGATTCTGCCTATGAGGAAACCCACTGCTGCAACTACCTGCTCGCCACCGATATGGAGATGCATACCGTGCCCGGCTATGCCAGCACCTCCTGGGCGGCAGGTTACGGCGATTATGTGATGAAGCCCGATCTGGCCACCCTGCGCCGCCTGCCCTGGGCGCCGGGCACCGCCATGGTGATGTGCGACGTGCTGGACCATCACACCCACGAACCCGTGCCCCATGCCCCGCGCGCGGTGCTGAAACGCCAGGTCGAACGTGCCCGCGCCATGGGCTTTGACGCGATGATGGCGACCGAACTGGAATTCTTCCTGTTCGACGAAACCTTCGCCGATCTGTTCGACCGCGGCTTCCCGCTGCCCACGCCCAAGGCGCGGCACAATGTCGATTACTCGATCTGGGGCACCAGCGCGGATGAGCCGATCATGCGCGACATCCGCAACAAGCTGTGGGATGCGGGCATCCCGATCGAATGTTCCAAGGGCGAGGCCGACGCCGGGCAGGAAGAGGTGAACGCCCGCTATTCCGATGCGCTGGATACCGCCGACATGCACAGCATCATCAAGCTGGGCGTGAAGCAGATCGCACAGGCGCATGGCGCATCTGTCACCTTCATGGCGAAATACGATCACCGCAAGGCCGGATCATCCAGCCATATTCACCAGTCGCTGTGGAAGGACGGCAAGCCCGCCTTCCGCGACAAGGCCGACCCGCACGGCATGTCGCCGCTGATGAAGCACTATCATGGCCGGGCCAGCTGGCCCATGCCGAGGAAATCACCGCGTTTCTGGCGCCCTACGTCAACAGCTACAAACGCTTCGTCGTGGGCATGTTCGCACCGACCAAAGCCGTCTGGTCGCTCGACAACCGCACCGCCGGCTTCCGCGTCTGCGGCGAAGGCAGCAAGGCCGTGCGGGTCGAATGCCGCATCGGCGGCGCCGACCTGAACCCCTATCTGGCCTGCGCCGCGCTGCTGGCCGCCGGGCTGGACGGGATCGAGAAGAAGATGGAGCTGGAGCCGGAAATGAAGGGCGACATGTATGCCGCCGCCGGTGCGCGTGAAATCCCCAAAACCCTGGGCGCCGCCGCCGCCGCGCTGAAAGGTTCGGCCATGCTGCGGGCGGCCTTTGGCGATGATGTGGTGGATCACTACGTCCATGCCGCCGAATGGGAATTGCACGAGACAGGACCGCGTGGTCACCGATTGGGAACGCGCAGCGCGGCTTCTGGAGCGGGCCTGACGCCAGGCCGCGGCAACCGGCGCCGCCGCGATGCAGGCAGGCCCCTGAAAAGTGACGAAGACCGATGAAACCCATCCAACTGCATCTCGCCGGTTGATGGCTCGGTCTATGCCGAACGCACGCCGCTGACCGCCGCGACGCGGCCGTCGCCGCGGCGCCGCCCGCGCCAAGGCCGCGCAAAAGGCCTGGGCCGCGCGCCCGCTGGCCGACCGTATCGCGCTGGTCAAGGCCGGCGTCGCCAAGCTGAACGACATGAAGGAAGCGCATGGTCGAGGAACTGGCCTGGCAGATGGGCCGCCCCACCCGCTATGGCGGCGAATGGGGCGGCGTGAACGACCGCACCAATTACATGGCCGATATCGCCGCCGCGACGCTGGCGCCGCAGCTGGTGGAAGACAGCGACCGCTTCACCCGCTATCTGGCGCGCGAAGCCGTGGGCGTGGTCTTCATCATCGCGCCGTGGAACTACCCTTACCTCACCACCATCAACACCCTCGCCCCCGCCCTGATCGCGGGCAACACCGTGGTGCTGAAACACGCCTGCCAGACCCTGCTGGTCGGCGAACGTCTGGCCGAGGCCTTCCATGCCGCAGGCGTGCCGGAGGATGTGTTCCAGAATGTCGTGCTGGACCATGCCACGACCGAAGAGCTGATCGGCGCGCGGGCTTTCAACTTCATCAACTTCACCGGCTCGGTCGGCGGCGGCGCGGCGATCGAAAAGGCGGCGGCGGGCACCTTCACCGGCACCGGGCTGGAACTGGGCGGCAAAGACCCCGGCTATGTGCGCGCCGATGCCGATCTGGACGCGGCGGTGGACAGCCTGATGGACGGCGCGATGTATAACGCGGGCCAGTGCTGCTGCGGGATCGAGCGCATCTATGTGCATGAAAGCCTTTATGACGCCTTTGTCGAAAAGGCCGTGGCCTGGGTCAAGGCGCTAAAGCTGGGCAATCCCTTCGATGCCGCCAGCACGCTGGGCCCGATGGCCAACAAGCGATTCGCCGCCGTGGTGCGCGCCCAGATCGCCGAGGCGGTTGCGGCAGGTGCCAGGCCGCTGATCGACCCGGCCGATTTTCCCGCCGATGACGGCGGCGCCTATCTGGCCCCGCAGATCCTCGTGAACGTCGATCATTCGATGCGGGTGATGATGGAAGAAAGCTTCGGCCCCGTCGTCGGCATCATGAAGGTGTCGGGCGATGACGAAGCCCTGCAGCTGATGAACGACAGCCCCTATGGCCTGACCGCCTCGATCTGGACGGCGGATGCCGACAAGGCCGCCGAACTGGGCGCGCAGATCGAAACCGGCACCGTGTTCATGAACCGCTGCGATTACCTCGACCCCGCGCTGTGCTGGACCGGCTGCAAGGATACCGGGCGTGGCGGCTCGCTGTCCTATCTTGGCTTCTTCTCGGTCACCCGGCCGAAATCCTACCATCTGAAAAAGGTGACGAAATGACCGCGCATAACGTTCCGAACCGGAACTGGTCCTACCCCACAGCCATCAAGTTCGGCGTGGGCCGCATTGCCGAACTGGCCGAACATTGCAAGGCCGCCAGCGGCATCACCAAGCCGCTGCTGGTGACCGACAAGGCGCTTGCCGCCCTGCCGATCACCGCGCAGACGCTGCGACGTGCTGGAGCGCCGCCGGTCTGGGCGATGCGGTGTTTTCCGAAGTCGACCCGAACCCGAACGAAACGAACATGGCCGATGGCATCAAGGCCTATCTGGCCGGTGGCCATGATGGCGTGATCTGCTTTGGCGGCGGTTCCGCGCTGGATCTGGGCAAGATGATCGCCCTGATGGCGCATCAGCGCGCGGGCCTTTCGGTCTGGGATCTGGAAGATATCGACGATTGGTATACCCGCGCCGATGCGTCGAAAATCGCCCCGATCATCGCCGTGCCCACCACCGCCGGCACCGGGTCCGAGGTGGGCCGCGCCGGCGTGCTGACCAATTCCGAAACCCACAAGAAGAAGATCATCTTCCACCCCAAGCTGATGCCCGCCGTCACGATCTGCGATCCGGCGCTGACCGTGGGGATGCCGCGCTTCATCACCGCAGGCACCGGCATGGATGCGCTGGCGCATTGTCTCGAGGCCTATTGCAGCCCGTTCTACCACCCGATGTCGCAGGGCATCGCGCTGGAGGGGATGCGGCTGGTCTTCGAAAATCTGCCGAAGTCTATGAAAACCCCGGCAATCTGGATGCCCGCGCCCATATGATGAGCGCGGCTGCCATGGGTGCCGTGGCCTTCCAGAAGGGTCTGGGCGCGATCCACAGCCTCAGCCACCCGATCGGCGCGGTGTATAACACCCATCACGGCACCACCAATGCCGTGGTCATGCCCATGGTGCTGGAATTCAACCGCGCGGCCATCGAAGACCGCATCGAAAAGGCCGCCGCCTATCTGGGCATCCCCGGCGGTTTCGCGGGCTTTCATGACCAGATCATGGAACTGCGCAGCAAGCTGAACATCCCCGAAAACCTGTCGGCCATGGGCGTGCAATTCGCCGATCTGGACAGGCTGACCGAGATGGCGCTGGAAGATCCCTCCTGCGGTGGCAACCCGATTGCGATGACGCGCGAAAATACCCGCGCGCTGTTTGACGCCTGCATGTAATCGCAGGGGCGCCGGTCTGCACAGGGCGAGCGGCGCCCCCTTTTGCCGATGGATAGAATGACCGAACATCTGACCACCGATATCGCCGTGATCGGCGCGGGCGCCGTGGGTATGGCCTGCGCCCTGCAACTGGCCGCGGCCGGGCATGATGTGGTGATCCTTGATCCCAACACGCCCGGTTCGGGCGCCTCTTACGGCAATGCGGGCACCATCGCCGATTACGCGGTGCAGCCCGTGGGCACGCCCGACGTGCTGAAGAACCTGCCTTCCCTGCTGTTTGACCGCAATTCGCCACTGGCCATCCGCCGCGCGGCGCTGCCCGCGCTGGCGCCCTGGCTCATGCGGTTTGCCCGGCAAAGCCTGCCGGGCGCGGCACGGCACAATGCCCGGGCCATCGCCGCGCTGGTCGGTTCGGCCAATGCCAGCTGGCAGACATTCGCCGCCGAAATCGGGGGCAGCGATATCCTGCAACACCGCGGCTGTCTTTATCTTTACGAAACCGCCGCCGCCTTTCGTGCCGCCCATGCCGATATGGCACAGCGCCGGGGGCTGGGGATTGCCGTCGATCTGCTGACCGCCCACGAGCTGGCGGGGATGGAGCCGGGCCTGCCCGGCGTCGATGGTGGTGCTGCCTATTTTCCGAAAGCCATCTTTCTGTCCGACCCCGGGCTGATGATGCAGCGGCTGGCCAGCCGGATCGCCGCCCTGAACGTGCTGCATCGCAAGGCTGCGGTCACCGGCCTGACCCGTCTGGTCGATGGCATAAGGCTGGATGCTCCCGGCCTGACCCTGCACGCCCGCCGCGTGGTGATTGCCGCAGGCGCCCATTCCCGCGCGCTGGCCGCGCAGGCGGGCGACCGTGTGCCGCTCGATACCGAACGCGGTTATCATGTGGAATGGGACATGGCCGCGCCAAGGCTGACCCGCCCCACCTGCCCCACCACCCGCGGCTTCTATCTCTGCCCGATGAGCGGCCGGTTGCGTGTGGCAGGCACAGTGGAGCTGGGCGGCCTGACCGCCCCGCCCTCGCCGCATCGCATCAACCGGCTGATCGACGGCGCGCGGGCGATCTTTCCCGACCTCGGCGCCCCAGACCGTGACTGGATGGGCTTTCGCCCCTCGATGCCCGACAGCCTGCCGGTGATCGGCCCCTCTGCCGCCGGGGCGGATGTGATCCATGCCTATGGCCATGGCCATATCGGCTTGACTCTGGCCCCGATCACGGCACGGATCGTCGCGGCGCTGGTGGCAGGCAAGGCACCAGAGCTGGACATCGCGCCCTATGCGGTGACGCGGTTCTAGTGGAAACCAAGCCGGGGCTTTTGCCCCGGACCCCAGTGGTAATTTTGCAGAAAAAGGAAGATGGCAGCCGTGCGCAAGGCTTTGGTAACGGGTTCGGCAGGGTTCATCGGCTATCACCTGTGCCAGCGGCTGCTGGCCGAGGGCTGGCAGGTGCTGGGCCTGGACGGGATGAGCGATTACTACGATGTCACGCTGAAACAGCGCCGCCATGCCATGCTGAGCCAGAATCCCGGCTTTCGCGCCGTCGAGGGGCTGGCTGGAAGATGCCGGGCCTGCTGCGCGGACCTGATGGCCACCGATTTCGCGCCCGATGTGGTGGTGCATCTGGCGGCGCAGGCCGGGGTGCGCTGGTCGATCGAGGCGCCGCGCGCTTATCTGGAGGCCAATCTGATCGGCAGTTTCGAACTGCTGGAGGCCGCGCGCGCGCATCCGCCTGCGCATCTGCTGATGGCCTCCACCTCATCGGTCTATGGCGCCAATGCCGAAATGCCCTATGCCGAAACCCATCGCGCCGATCACCCGATGAGCTTTTATGCCGCCACCAAGAAGGCGAGCGAGGCGATGGCCCATTCCTATGCCCATCTCTACGGCCTGCCGACCACCATGTTCCGCTTCTTCACCGTCTATGGCCCCTGGGGGCGGCCCGACATGGCGCTGTTCAAATTCGTCAAGGCGATCCTTTCGGGCCAGCCGATCGACATCTACAACCACGGCGACATGCGGCGCGATTTCACCTATGTCGATGATCTTGTCGAAGGCATCCGCCGCCTGATCGACGCGGTCCCGGCACGGCGCGCCGGTGGGCGCCGATGGACAGCCTGTCGCCTGTGGCGCCCTGGCGGGTGGTGAACATCGGCAATGGCGCGCCGGTGCCGCTGATGGAATTCGTGGCCGCCATCGAGGCCGCCACCGGCCGCATCGCAACAAAACGCCTGCTGCCGATGCAGCCCGGCGATGTGCCTGCCACCTGGGCCGATGCCAGGCTGATCGAGGCGCTCACCGGCCCGTTGCCCCGTACGGACATCCGCGCCGGTGTGCAGAAATTCGTCGACTGGTATCGTGGATATTACGCTGTCTGAACCGGGGTTTGCACTGTCCCGCCAGCGGGCGCAGTTTGTATGGCATCCGGGAGGCTAGAGTAGGCCCGGCACCACCTGATCCGGCGGGCGGTGCCCATCGGCGAAGGTCTTGATGTTCAGGATCACCTTCTCGCCCATCTCCACCCTGCCCTCGACCGTGGCAGAGCCCATATGCGGCAGCAGCACCACATTGGGCAGTTCGCGCAGGCGGGGATTGATCTCATGGCCATGTTCGAACACGTCCAGCCCCGCCCCGGCGATCTCGCCCGCGCGCAGGCCGCGCGTCAGGGCGTTTTCGTCGATCACCTCGCCGCGCGAGGTGTTCAGCACCACCGCCGTCGGTTTCAGAAGCTTCAGCCGCCGCGCATTGAGCAGGTGAAAGGTCGAAGGCGTATGCGGGCAGTTGACCGAGATCACATCCATCCGGGCGACCATCTGATCGAGGCTTTCCCACCAGGTCGCCTCCAGCTCGGCCTCGGTTTCGGGGCGCAGGCGGCGGCGGTTGTGGTAATGGACCTGCATCCCGAAGGCCCGCGCCCGCCGCGCCACCGCCTGGCCGATCCGGCCCATCCCCAGAATGCCCAGGCGGCGCCCGCCAATGCGCCCGCCCAGATGCGCCATGGGCGACCAGCCCTGCCAGCGCCCGGCCTGCATTTCCGCCATGCCTTCGGGCATGCGGCGCACCACCCCAAGCAGCAGCGCCATCACCATATCGGCGGTATCCTCGGCCCCGACGCCCGGAGTATTGGAGACCAGAATCCCACGCGCCCGCGCGGTCGACACGTCGATATGATCCACCCCGGCGCCATAATTGGCGATCAGCTTCAGCCGCTCGCCCGCCTGGCCCAGCAGGCCCGCGTCGATCTGATCGGTCACACAGGGCACCAGCACATCGCAGCGGTTCATCGCATCGGCCAGTTCTTCGCGGCTCATCCTTGTGTCGGGATCGCGCAGTTCCACATCGAACAGCTCCTTCATCCGGGTCTCCACGACCTCTGGCAGATGGCGCGTTACGATCACACTCAGGCGTTTGGCGGGCATGGGCTTCCTCCCTCGGCTGTCAGGCGCGGCATGGGGCTTCGGGCACTTCCAAATCCCCGCGACTGCTGGCAAGGTGCCGTCTTGCGGGGCGGGGCACAAGCCCTGCCGAACCACAGAGCAATAAAGTTGCGGCGCTAACATGCCGCAGGCGCAGTAATCCGGGAGTCTGGGCAGCTTTGCCGCGGCCCGGCCCGGAAAGGACGGAAGATATGGCAGGAAGTTTCAGCGATTTCGGCAGGGCACTGGCTTGTGCCGCCGTATTCGCGGCAATGCCGCCCGCGCTTTGGGCACAGGCCAATCCGCCAGTGATGGGCGAGGAAACCGGCGGCACCAGTTCGCAGGAACCGCCGCTGACCGAAGAGGATACCGGCGGGTTTATCGGCGGCCCTACCGCCCTGCCCGCGACCGGGCAACCCACCGTCACCCCCCGCCCCCGGCCCGATACGCTGGCCATACCGGAGGGCGCCGTTCAGACGCTGCCGGATGGCAGCACGGAATCGCTGCCCGCATCCGGGGAAGGCGCGGTGACACGCCTGCCCTTGCCCCGCTTCGTCACGCTGAAGACCGATGAAGGCAATGCCCGGCGCGGCCCCGGTCTCAGCCACCGGATTGACTGGGTGTTCAAACGCGCGGGGATGCCGCTGCGGGTGACGGCGGAATATGAAAACTGGCGCCGGGTCGAAGATCAGGAAGGTCTGGGCGGCTGGGTGCATTATTCGCTGCTTTCCGGTGTGCGGTCGGTGCTGATCCAGGCTGAACAGGCCGAATTCCGCGCCGCCCCGGACAGCACGGCCGAGGTAGTGGTGCGCGCGGAACGCAATGTGATTGCCCGCATCCTGCAATGCACCCCCGACTGGTGCCGCCTGACGGCGGATGGCGAACGCGGCTGGGTCAGCAAGGCCGCGCTCTGGGGGGTAGACCCCGGCGAAGTGATCGAGTAACCCGCCCCTCCGGGACTGGGAGGCCCGGCATTACAGGAGAAGATGCCGATGCAATCGCAGACCGGGCTGAAACTGTCGGCGGGCATTGCCTCGCTTGCCGTGGCCGCCACCCTTGTTGCCCTGAAGCTCTGGGCGCTATCGCAGACCCAGGCGCTGTCGATCGCAGCCTCGCTGGCGGACAGCACGCTGGATCTGATGATGAGTCTGGGCGCCATGGCGGCGCTGGTCTATGCCGCCAAGCCCGCCGACGACGATCACAATTTCGGCCATAGTTCCGTCGAGGATCTGGCGGCGCTGGCACAGGCGCTGGTGGTGGGCGTGTCTGCGGTGGTGATCGGCTGGGCGGCGGTGGCAAGGCTGCTGTCGGGCGAGGCCTCGCCCATCGCATCGGAAAGCGCGGGCGTTGCGGTCATGGTGATCTCCATGGGGCTGACGCTGGCGCTGGTGCTGTGGCAGGGGCTGGTGGCCCGCAAGACCGGCAGCCGCGTGGTGGCCGCCGACCGCCTGCATTATCTGGGCGATCTGGTGCCTGCCGCCGGGGCCATCGTGTCGCTGCTGGCGGCGCGCTGGTTCGGCATCTATCAGATCGACAGCATCGTGGCGCTGGCGGCGGCGGGCACGCTGGCCTTTGGCGCGGTGCAGATCTTCAAGGGCGCCTGGGATGCGCTGATGGACCGGCAGGCCGACCCCGAGGTGATCGAAGGCATTGCCACCCTGGCGCGCAACTGGCCCGAGGTGCGGGGCTTTCACGATCTGAAAACGCGCACGGCCGGCAGCCGCATCTTCGTGCACCTGCATATCGAGCTGGACGGCGATCTGACGCTGCGCGAGGCGCATGACATCGGCGCCGGTCTGCGCCGCACCATTCTTCTGGCCTATCCGCAAACCGATGTGATCATCCACAAGGATGTCGCCCCCACCGAAAGGCAAGCCGATGCTGTTTGATCTGGAAGCGCTGGACGGCGCCATGGCCTACAAGCTGCTGACCGCCACGGTCCAGCCGCGCCCCATTGCCTGGGTCACCACACGGGGCGCCGACGGGGCGGTGAACTGCGCGCCCTTCAGCTTTTTCAACGCCATGGGTGGCAGCCCGCCCATCGTGGCGCTGGGGCTGCAACCGCGCGGCGGGGTGCTGAAGGATACCGGCCGCAACATTCTGGAAACCGGCGAATTTGTGGTGAATCTTGTGCCGCACCGGCTGGTGGATCAGATGAACATCACCTGTGTCGATGCGCCCCCCGGTGTGAACGAGCTGGAACTGGCGGGGCTGGCCACCACCCCTTCGGTCAAGGTGGCGCCACCGCGCATCGCGGAAAGCCCGGTCAGCCTGGAGTGCCGGGTTCTGGAAACGGTGAAGGCAGGCACCTTGCAGCTGGTGGTGATCGGGCAGGTTCTGGCCCTGCATGTGGCCGATGATCTGGTGTCCGATCCGGCGCGCGGCCATCTGAAAACCCGCGATCTGGATCTGGTCACCCGGGGTGGCGCGCAGGATTACTATCGTCAGGGCGAGATTTTCACGCTGGTCCGGCCGCTGTGGTCTGATCTGGCGCCGAAGGATTAACGCGCATCCTCCAGCACCTTTGCCGCGCCCTTCCAGCCGGTCAGGATGGCAGGGGCATTGGTATTGCCCGCGATCAGGTTCGGAAAGCTGGCGGCGTCGATGACGCGCAGCCCCTGCACGCCGCGCACCCGGCAGCGGGCATCCAGCACGCTGGTGGCCGGATCGGCGCCCATGCGGCAGGTGCAGGACGGGTGATAGACGGTGCCCGACCGGCGGCGGAAATCGTCGATCAGCGCATCATCATCTTGCACCGTGCAGGGCCCGGGCGCAGCTCTGTCGGCAATCAGCCGGGCCAGCGCGGGCTGGGCCGCCAGATGGCGCAGGTATTTCACCGCCGCCAGCATTTCGGCCACATCATGATCGGTGGAAAAGGCATTGGCGGTGATCGCCGGATGCGCCAGCGGATCGGCACTGCGCAGCCTGATATGCCCGCGCGAGGTGGGGCGGCAGTTCGACAGGCCCAGCGACAGGCCCGGGAACGGATCGGGCGTCAGGATCGGGCGTTCGCCCTCGCGCGGCAGCAGGGTGGAAAAGGCCTGCATGTACAGCTGCATATTGGGGCGCGGCAGATCGGGCGCGGTGCGGAAGAAGCCGCCGCCATGGTTGATGGATTTCGCCAGCGGCCCCTGCCCGCCCAGAAAGTACTGCAACCCCGCCCGCAGCTTGCCCCACCAGGGGCGCAGTTCGTCGTTATAGGTCGGCACATTCATGCGGAAGGTATAATTGATGCCCTGATGATCGCTCAGATGATCGCCGACATGGGGGTTTTCGTGCAGCACCGGGATGCCAAGGCCCTGCAGCAGCGCCCCCGGCCCGATGCCCGACAGCTGCAACAGCTGCGGCGAATTGATGGCGCCGCCCGACAGGATCACCTCGCCCCTGGTGCGCAGGATATGGCGCTGGCCGCCCTGCAGATATTCCACCCCCACGGCGCGCTGGCCATCAAAGACCACCCGCGTTGCCTGCGCCTGGGTGATGACGCGCAGATTGCCGCGCCGCATAGCCGGGCGCAGGAAGGCGCGGGCGGTGGAATTGCGCCGCGCGCCCTTGATCGTCATCTGATAGGGGCCTGCCCCTTCCTGCTGTGCCCCGTTGAAATCGGGGTTGAAGGGCAGGCCGGCCTGTGCGCAGGCGGCGATGTAATCCTGCACCAGCGGATGCAGGCCACGGGTATTGGCCGAGATGAACAGCGGCCCGCCGGTGCCACGCCAGGCATCGCCCCCGGCCTCGGTATCCTCGATGGCGCGATAGGCGGGCAGCACATCCTCCCAGCCCCAGCCGGGCGCGGCCTGCCCCCAATCGTCGTAATCCGCCCGGTGCCCGCGGATCCAGACCATGGCATTGATCGAGGATGACCCGCCCAGCAGCCGCCCGCGCGGCCAGTGATCGCGCTGGCCCGCAAGGCCGGGATCGGGTTCGGCGCGATACATCCAGTTCACCGCCGGATCATAGAACAGCTTGCCATAGCCCAGCGGCAGGCCGACATAGAACCGCCGGTCCGTGCCGCCGGCCTCCAGCAGCGTCACCCGGTATCTGCCGGATTCGCTCAGCCGGTTGGCCAGCACACAGCCGGCCGATCCTGCCCCCACGATGATGAAATCGCTGTCTTCCATGCTGCCGCACCCCCGGAACAAGGGCAGAGCCTAGCGCGGCGGCCGGTCAGTGCCTGCTGCGGATGCGACAGGAAATGTCGCCGGTGGATCAGCCCTCGAGGATGAATTCCGGCGTGTGATCCACCGGAAAGTTCACCGACCGTGCGATGAAACACACTTCGGGGATACGGTGATGGATCGCTTCGGCCAGCGCCAGATCGGTGCCCGCCGCCACCCGGATCACCGGGCGCAAAGTGGCGGCGGTAAACCGCCCTGCGCCGCCCCGCCCCAGCTCGCCGCGGCCCAGCGGCCGGTCTTCATAGCCCAGAACCACGATCCCCGCATCCGAGGCGTAATGCAGATACCACAGCATATGACAGGCCGAGAGCGCCGAAAGCAGCAGGTCTTCGGGGTTCATCTTGCCCGGATCGCCGCCCAGCAGCGGATCATTGGAACAGCTGACCACCGGCTTGCCCGGCACGGCGATATCCCATGTCCGGTCATAGGCGCGGTAATGCGCCGTGCCTTCGCCCCGGTTTCCGGTCCAGATGATGCGGCTTTCGTAATCATGTGCCATGCGGATCTCCTTCTGCGCGGACGATTGGCGCCTGCAGTTGGCTCCTGCGGCCCCGCAGGCGCAAGCCCCGCCTGCGCACAACCGGCCCTGCCGGAAATCAAAGGCCGCAACCGGCAGAAAAGGTCGCTTTCGGGTTGGACCGGCAGGGGCACAGCCTTTAGCAAGGCAGGATGACCCAAGACCGTATCCTTCCCGGCGCGATGCTGATGATCGCCTTCTGCGTTCTGGCACCGCTGCTGGACGTTGCCTCGAAACTGGCCACGGCCACCATTCCCGTGGGTCAGGTCACGCTGGCCCGGTTTGTGGTGCAGGCCGCCCTGATGCTGCCCGTGGCGCTGCTGATGCGGGTTCCGCTGCGGATGGGCCGCCGCATGGCCTGGCTGACCCTGTGGCGGGCGGTGTTTCTGGTGCTGTCCACCTATTGTTTCATCGCGGCCATTTCGGTGATGCCGATTGCCGACGCGCTGGCCATCGTCTTTGTCGAACCCTTCATCCTGCTGGTTCTGGGCCGACTGCTGTTCGGGGATGAGGTCGGCCCGCGCCGGATTGCGGCCTCTGTCGTGGGCTTTGGTGGCGCGCTGCTGGTGATTCAGCCGGCCTTTGCCACCTTCGGGCTGGTCACGCTTTATCCGCTGGGCACGGCCTTTCTGTTTGCCTTCTACATGCTCATCACCCGGGCGATGTCGGTCGGGCAGCATCCTGTCACCATGCAGCTGCATACCGCATTGGTCGGCGTGGCGCTGTGCCTGCCAGTGATCTGGCTCGCCCAAGGCTCCGGCCTGCCGGAACTGGACCCGGTGATGCCGCAGGGCATCGTCTGGCTCTGGCTGTTCGGGGTGGGTTCAGCATTGGCTGCAACTGAACGCTACA